>JBEEKG010000127.1:0-3576 GCA_041168785.1 Cyanobacteriota bacterium | reverse complement strand
GCCCACCTGCCCGAACTGGGTATGGTCAAGCAGAGCGGTGGCCCTTCCCTTGGGCTCAAGGCCACCCAGCGCCTGGCCTTCAAGGACGGCGAACTGATCAAGAGTGTCGATGGCGTGGAGTTGCTGCGCACCCAGCTGATCCTGGACACGTTTGACACCACTCCCCAGATGACGGTGGATGTGGAGGCCGTCTCCGACAAGCGGGCCAAGACAATCGAGCGCCTGCAGCTCACGATCCTGGAGACGCTCCTGGTGCGTCGGGACACCCTCTCGGACGCCAGCCATGGCTCCACCCATACCGATCTGCAGGTGGAAGATGGGGCCGCGGTGAAGCGTGGCGACGTGGTGGCCACCACCCAGATCCTCTGCAAGGAGGATGGCGTCGTCCAGCTCCCTGATCTGGTGGATGGCGAACCGATCCGCCGTCTGATCGTGGAGCGCGATGGCGACACCCGCACCATTGATCTGGGCTCGGCCAAGCCCGAGGTTGGCGTGGACCAGCGCATTGTCGATGGCGATCAGCTGGCCCAAGGGGTCGTTGCGCCCTGCTGTGGTCAGGTGGAGGCGATCAAGGGCAACACGATCACCATCCGCCTCGGCCGCCCCTACATGGTGTCGCCCGACTCGGTGTTGCACGTGCGCGACGGCGAGCTGGTGCAACGCGGGGATGGCCTGGCCCTGCTCGTGTTCGAACGCCAGAAGACAGGTGACATCGTGCAGGGTCTTCCCCGGATTGAGGAACTCCTGGAAGCCCGCCGTCCGCGGGAATCCACGATTCTCTGCCGCAAGAGCGGCACCGTGCAGATCAAGCAGGGCGACGACGACGACTCGATCACCGTCTCGGTGATCGAGCACGACGATGCGATCACCGAGTACCCGATCCTGCTCGGCCGCAACGTGATGGTGAGCGATGGCCAGCAGGTCAGCGCCGGTGAGTCGCTCACCGATGGCCCGATCAATCCCCACGAGCTGCTGGAGTGCTTCTTCGAAGATCTGCGCAGCCGTAAACCCACCATGGAGGCAGCCCAGGAGGCCATCTCCAAGCTGCAGTTCCGGATGGTGACGGAGGTGCAGAACGTCTACAAGAGCCAGGGCGTCTCGATCAGCGACAAGCACATCGAGGTGATCGTGCGCCAGATGACCAGCAAGGTGCGCATTGAGGACGCCGGGGACACCACCCTGCTGCCCGGTGAGCTGATCGAGCTGCGTCAGGTGGAGCAGGTGAACAGCGCCATGGCGATCACCGGTGGGGCTCCCGCCGAGTTCACCCCCGTGCTGCTGGGTATCACCAAGGCCTCGCTGAACACCGATAGCTTCATCTCGGCGGCCTCCTTCCAGGAGACCACCCGGGTGCTCACGGAGGCGGCCATCGAGGGCAAGAGCGACTGGCTGCGCGGTCTCAAGGAGAACGTGATCATCGGTCGCCTGATCCCCGCCGGTACCGGTTTCAGTGGCTTCGAAGAGGAGCTGCGGGCGGAGGCTGGCCCCCATCCGGACATCCTCGAGGAAGACGGCATGGGGTATCGCCGCATGCAAAATCTGCGCCCGGACTACACCGTGGAGATGCCAGCTCCGGCCGCATCGATGGCCGTGCTGGATGATCCCTCCGATGCCGATCTGGAGGCCACCCGCAGCCGCCATGGCATCGAGGCCAGTGCCAGTGGGCTGGCGGCGTTCACCCGTCCCACCATCGATGAGGGCCTGGAGGAGGAGCTGATCGCCGATCCTGCGGCCCTGGAGGGCCTGCAGGAGGAAGGGCTGCTCACCGATGAGTGATCACCATGGCTAACCCCACCCGCACCAGTCTCAACACGCCGGTTCCCCAGCGCCGGCTGCCCCGCTACGGCTTTCACACCCACACGGAACTGTTCAATGGCCGCCTGGCCATGCTCGGGTTCATCGCCCTTGTGGCCGTGGAGTGGAAGCTGGGCCATGGCCTGTTGATCTGGCCTTGAGGGCTGGGCCCCCTGCTCCCGACACCCCCCTACTGGGGATGGGTGTGCCTGCCTTGGAGCAGTGGGCTGTGGCCCAGGGCCAGGCCGCCTTCCGTGGCCGCCAGCTTCACGACTGGCTCTACGCCAAGGGGGCTCGCAACCTCGACGCGGTGTCCGTGCTGCCGAAGGCCTTCCGCGACCAACTCCAGTCCCAGCCCCCGAAGGGAGCCGTCGATTGGATCGGCCGTTCGCGGGAGCTTCACCGCAGCGTGGCCCGCGATGGCACCACCAAATTGCTGCTGGGCACCCACGATGGCCTCAGCATCGAAACCGTCGGCATCCCGGCCGAAGGCCGGCTCACGGTGTGTGTGAGCAGCCAGGTGGGCTGCCCGATGGCCTGTCGGTTCTGTGCCACTGGCAAGGGCGGCCTGCAGCGCTCCCTGGCAGTGCACGAGATCGTCGATCAGGTGCTGAGCGTGCGTGAGGTGATGGACCAGCGCCCCAGCCACGTCGTGTTCATGGGCATGGGTGAGCCCCTGCTCAACATCGAGGCGGTGCTCGCGGCCATCGACTGCCTCTGCAGCGATCTGGGGATGGCCCAGCGCCAGATCACGGTGAGCACCGTCGGGGTGCCCAAAACCCTGCCCACCCTGGCGGAGCGGTCTCTGGAGCGGCTGGGCCGGGCCCAGTTCACCCTGGCGGTGAGCCTGCACGCGCCGGATCAGCGGTTGCGCGAGGAGCTGATCCCCACCGCCCATGCCTATCCGCTGGAGGCGTTGCTTGACGATTGCCGCCGCTATGTGGCCCTCACTGGCCGCCGCGTGAGCTTTGAGTACATCCTGCTGGGGGGCGTCAACGATCAGCCGCGTCACGCCCTTGCCCTGGCCCAGCTGCTGCGCGGTTTCCAGAGCCATGTGAACCTGATCGCCTACAACCCCATTGCCGAGGAGGAGTTCCAGCGGCCCGCTCCGGGGGCTGTGGAGGCCTTCCGCAGCGCCCTGCAGCAGCGGCACGTGGCCGTGAGCGTGCGCGCCAGTCGCGGCCTGGATGCCGACGCCGCCTGCGGCCAGCTGCGGCGGCGGCTGGAGGGGAGTTTGGAGCCGGCCTGATCAGGTGGGGTCCTTGGCGGGATCGAAGGCTCCCTTGGCGCCATCACCGTTCCAGGGCGTCAGCCAGGCCATCAACAGGAAGGCCGGTAGGGAGGAGGCCACGGTGAGCAGGAAGAAGCTGCTCCAGCCCACCCCTTCAGCCACGAAGCCCGCCTGGCCGGCCAGCACCGAGCGGCTGAGGGCGTAGACCCCGGAGAGCAGGGCGTACTGGGTGGCGGAGAAACGGGGATTGCAGAGGCTCATCAACAGGGCCACGAAGGCGGCGCCCACCAGCCCCCCACCCAGGTTTTCCAGGCCCACCGCCAGCAGCAGGGCCGGGGTTCCGCCGTCGAAGCTGGCCAGGGCCCAATAGGACAGGTTGCCCGCCGCTCCCACCAGAGCAAAGATCCACAGGGAGCGGTTCATCCCCAGCCGGGCGAACAGAACTCCCCCCACAATCGTGCCGACGATGGTGGCGCCGATGCCCCATCCCGCCAGCACGGAGCCCACGATCTCCGGCGAGAACCCCTTCTGGATCAGGAAGGGCACGGCCA
>JBEEKG010000126.1:0-4255 GCA_041168785.1 Cyanobacteriota bacterium | reverse complement strand
CTCGGCCAGGGGCAGGTCGATCATCTCCAGCTCTGCGGGATCCCGCAGCGGTTCGCGACTGCTCAGTCGCAGCTGCTGGTAGCTGCGCTCCAGCCAGCGGCGACAGCCCACCAGCAGGGGTTGGCGGGTGGGGTCCAGGCGCCACTCTGGTTGGGCGAGGGCCTTGAGGGTGACTTCCGCGCCGATGCCGGCCGGATCTCCCAGGGCAATGGCCAGCCGCACCTCCCTGGGGTTGGATGGGGCCTGGCTGCTGGTGGACGAGCCCATGCTGCGCTGGTTGGTGCTGGGGGGTCTGGTGCTGGGTTTGGGAACGGGATTCAGCAAGGGCTGGATCGAGATGCGCTGGGGGCGCCTGCTGGCTGACCTGGGCCTGCCCTATGTGGCCGATCCTGGCGATCTGGGGGACTGTCCGCCGCCACCGGGCGCCTCGACCCGTGCCGGTTCCCCTGCTGCGGCCCGTTCTTCGGCCAGACAGGCTCGGTAACCCTCCCGATAGCTGGGATAACGCAGCGCGTAGCCCAGGGTGTTGCGGAGCAGTCCATTGCTGGCTCGGCGGTTCTCGGCCCAGAAGCTGCGGGCCATCGGGCTCATGGCTGCGGCAATGGTGTCGTAGCGCTCCATGGGCGGCAGTTTGTGGTCGAGCAGGTGGGCGGCATAGCCCAGGGTTTCGCTGGAGGGGCAGGGGCAGTCGTCCACGACGTTGACCACGGGCGGGCGCCGCTCTGGCGACAGGGCTTGGCAGTGCAGCAGGCAGCCCACGATGTCGTCCACGTGCACCCGCGAAAAGACCTGGCCCGGTTTGTGGATCAGCCGGCTGCGGCCGCTTGCCAAGGCCTCAAAGGGGGAGCGGCCGGGCCCGTAGATCGCCGGCAGGCGGAAGAGTTGCACTGGCAGGCCGCTGGCGAGCCACGCCTGTTCAGCCTCCAGCCTGGCCTGACTGCGGCCGGGCCGGGGGGCGGTGGCGCCGCTTTCGTCGACCCAGGCGCCGCCGGTGTCGCCATAGACGCCCGTGGTGGAGAGGTAGCCCACCCATTGCAGTGGCAGCTCCTTGAGGAGGGGCCCCAGCAGCCGCAGCACCGGATCGCCCAGCCCCGCTTCTGGGGGCACGGACACCACCACATCTGTAGTGCCGTTGAGGGCCTGGCGGGGGGGCAGAAAGGGGTTCTCCGAGGCGCTGTTGAAGGGGAGCCACGCCAGGCCCTCGGCGCTCTGCCTGGGCTCGCGGCTGGTCAGCTGCACGACCATGCCCCGCTGGCGGGCGGCCCGGGCCAGGCGCAAGCCCGTGTAGCCGCCGCCGATCACCAGCAGCCGTCCAGCCGGGTTGACAAGTGGAGCTGTCATGAGTACATCTGTATTAGCTTTCGCGGTTATGGCCATGACGGTTTCCGGATTTCCAGTTTCAGCCTCTTCAGCGCGCCTGTTCCATGGTCCAGTCTCCCCGACTCCCGTTGCGCCGACCAGGCCGCGTCGGTTGAACAGGGCCAGCCCGTTTCCGGTGCCGGCGATGTTGGCGGCTGTGCTTCTGCTGGTGGCTGTGGTGGTCGCCCCTGAGCGCCCCCAGGTTCAGGAGGCCATCTGCCAGCGCCACAACGGTGCCGAGGCCTGCCGCGTCTGGTGAGGCTCGGGTTCTGGCTGGGGTTGGCCCGGGTGCACCCAGTCCAGGAGTCGCATGGCCAGGCGTAGATCCCCGTCGGTCCAGGCCCGGATCGCCATCGCCCGACGCGGGTCGTAAAACGTCTGGCGCCGATACCACTCGAAGGCGTTCGCATCTCCCTTGTGGCCATTGCAGGCCAGGCAGGCAGGCACGCAGTTTTCGGTGACGCTCAACCCCCCCCGACTCTGGGGATGCACGTGGTCGATGGATTCGGAGCGTTCACCGCAGTAGATGCACCGTTGGTCTGTGAACTGGTGCAGGGATTGGCGCCATCGCCTGACGCGCAACTTGGGGCAGAGATCCTCAAGGAAGACCGCATCCCTGGCCTGCATTCGGGTGCCCCGATTGGCGGCAGTTTGCCCTCATCGCCCAGGGTGTCAATGTGTCGAGGGTTGCACTTCCGCGGATGCGCTGTCTGCTGCGGTTGGGAGCGATGGGGCAGATCGAGGTGGTCAGCCCCTATGACGCGGTGACCCAGGCCCAGTTGCGGGCGATCCGTCCCCGGGGTGTTTGGTCAGGCCGGAGGGGTTGCTGGTGTTTCCCTCTGGAGGCGGCCCCTGCTCTGCAGCAGGCGCTGGCGGGCCGTTTTCCGCTGGAGCCGGAGCTGGGCCAGTGGCTGGCCTGGATGGCCCAACCCCTGCCCCCCCTGCCTCCCCATCGGCAGCTGGTGGCGGCGGCCGACCTGGAGCAGCCGTTGCCGGATGGTCGCGATCTGTTTGCCCACCAACGGGCGGCGGTGCGCTGGCTGCTGGCCCGGCGCGGCGCCGTGCTGGCCGATGCCATGGGCCTCGGTAAAACCCTCTCCGCCTTGGTGGCGGCTCGCGCCATGGTGCGTCTGGCCGATTGCCGCATCCTGGTGATCGCGCCGGTTGGCCTGCACGGCCATTGGCAGAGCGAGGCGGCCTCCCTTGGCCTCCGCCTTGAGCTGCACAGCTGGGCCCAGCTGCCCCAGGCCCTACCCCCCGCCGGCACCGTGGTGATCGCCGATGAGGCCCACTACGCCCAGAACGGTCAGACCCGGCGCAGCCAGGCTCTGCTGCGTCTGGCACGGCACCCGCGGCTCCGGGCCATCTGGCTGCTGACGGGCACCCCGATGAAGAACGGCCGGCCCGCCCAGTTGTTTCCCCTGTTGGCTGCCATTGGCCATCCCCTCGCCCGCGATCAACGGGCCTATGAGGAGCTGTTCTGCCAGGGTCACTGGCGGGAGCAGGGGGGGCGGAGGCTCTGGCAGGCCAGCGGTGCGAGCCATCTCCACGAGCTCCAGCGGCTCGTCCGGCCCCTGGTGCTGCATCGCCGCAAGCAGGATTGTCTCGACCTGCCTCCCAAGCACCGCCAGGTGTTGGCGGTGGAACTGGACGACCTTCAGGCCCGGGGCTTCCAACATCGCCTGCAGACCAAGGTGGACGATTACCGGCGCAGGGCGGCCCGCGGCGAGGTGCGCCGGGATGCGGAGATGCTGGCGGTGCTGACGGCCCTGCGTCAGATCGGCTCCGATTACAAGTTGCCGGCCACCCAGACCCTGGTGGCTTCGCTGCTCGAGCGCGGTGAGGCGGTCGTTGTGTTTACGGCCTTTTTGGCCACTGCCGAGATGCTGCATCGCCGTTTCCCGGCCAGTGCCCTGCTCACCGGGGCCCTGCCACCAGCGCAACGTCAGGGGCAGGTGGATGGCTTTCAGCGAGGGGCTCACCCCCTGTTGATTGCCACCTATGGCACCGGCGGATTGGGGTTCACCCTGCACCGGGCCCGGCATGTGGTGCTGGTGGAACGTCCCTGGACCCCCGGCGATGCCGAGCAGGCCGAAGACCGTTGCCACCGGATCGGCATGGGGGCCTGTCTCACCACCCACTGGCTGCAACTGGGGGTGGCCGACCAACTGGTCGATGGGCTGATTGCCAGCAAGGCGGAGCGCATCGCCCTGCTGCTGGAGCGACGTCCCCAGCTGTTGGAACGGCGCAGTCTGCCGGCCATGGTGCGCGACCTGATGGATCGCTGGTGAGCAGTTCAGGGCTGGCGGGGGTCGCTGGGAGCCGGGGTGCCCTTGGGGTTTCGGCAGAGCTCTTGGCGGAGTTTGAGTTCCGTGCGCAGCTGGGCATCCAGACTGCCGACAGGTTGGGTACGGGCCAGGGCTGACGCCCGCGCAATGTCGTTACAGGCAGCCGATTCGTTGCCGGCCAGGCTGTGCAGCAGGTATCGATCGTTCAGGGGAACGGGGTTGGTCGGGAAGGCGGCGACCACCCCATCGCAGCGCCGGATCTGCTCGTCGAGTTGAGCGAGGCTGACGTTCTGGAGGCAGTCGTCGCTGCGCACCTGGCGCTGGGGCAGGGGTTCCTCCGAGCAGCCACTGGCCAGCAGCAGCCCAGCCAGGGTGGCCGCCGCAGCCAGGCTGTCCAGGCTTCGGCCACCTCGGCGGCGGGACGCCCTACTGACTGAGACGCTCACTGCGGCTGACGCCGGTGGGAGCCGTTGTTGTGCCGCTCTCTGGCTTGGGTTCGGGTTTGGTGAACAGGTCGCCGAGATAGCGGCCGCAGTCGGGATAAACACTGGGGTTTTGCACCACGGCTTCCGTGATCATCACCGCGGCGTGTTCCGGGGATGTCTTGA
>JBEEKG010000125.1:0-3658 GCA_041168785.1 Cyanobacteriota bacterium | reverse complement strand
AGCCGGGCCCACGCCCTGGCGGTGAAACCCCCGGTGGACGCCTCACGCCCCGAGGCCGGCGAGCCCCTCAGAGCCTGGAGTTGGTACCCGGCCAGCACCGCCGAGCAAGCCACCGGCACCTATGCCGCCCGCTATCCCCTCAGCAGCACCCACTATTCGGGCGTGTTTGAGGCCGAGGTGAGCTGCGAAGCCTTCAGCCCGATCTTCCCCGGCGACTACCAACGCACCAGCTACCCGGTGGCGGTGTTCGTGTGGACGCTCACCAACCCCACCAACCGCCCGCTCGACCTCTCGCTGCTGCTCAGCTGGCGCAACACCACGGGCTGGTTCACCAACACCGACCCCACGGCCGCGGTCGAATTCCGCGACGACGGCAGCCCGGAGCACAACTACGTGCCCGCCATTGGCCGCTGCCAGGGCCAGCGCAACCGCTGGGTGGAGGGGGACACCCTGCTCGGCGTGCTGCTGGAGGGGGAGCGCTCCACACCCATCGCCGAGGGGCAGGGCCAGTGGTGCATCGCCACCGATGCCGCCCGACCAGGGGTGAGCATCCAGCGCTGCAGCCGCTGGGATCCCAGTGGTAGTGGCGCCGAGCTGTGGGAGCCCTTCGCCCGCGATGGCTCCATTCCCGACAGCAACAACGACCGCCGCAGCGCAGGCCAGGATCCGGCCAGCGCGGCCCTGGCGGTCCGATGCCACCTGGACCCCGGACAGAGCCTCGAGATCCCCCTGGTGATCAGCTGGGATCTGCCGGTCACGGCCTTTGCCACCGGCACCCGGGCCCTGCGCCGCTACACCGATGTGTTCGGCAGCTGCGGCGACAACGCCGCTGCTATCGCCGCCGAGGCCCTGCGCGACTGGCGCGACTGGCGCGCCCAGATCGAGGCCTGGCAGAGACCGGTGCTGGAACGCACCGACCTGCCGGAGCCGCTGCGCATGGCCCTGTTCAACGAGCTCTACGACCTGGCCAGCGGGGGCAGCCTCTGGAGTGCCGCCAGCACCGAGGATCCCGTGGGCCGTTTCGGCGTACTCGAGTGCCTCGACTACGCCTGGTACGAGAGCCTCGACGTGCGGCTCTACGGCTCCTTTGCCCTGCTGCAGCTCTGGCCCGAGCTCGACAAGAGCGTGCTGCGCAGCTTTGCCCGCGCCATCCCCGCCGCCGATGCCACGCCCCGGCCGATCGGCTGGTACTTCACCCAGGGCAAGGGTCGGGTGGAGGCCGCTCGCAAGCTGGCCGGTGCCACCCCCCACGACCTGGGCGCACCGAATGAGCGGCCCTGGGATGCCACCAACTACACCGCCTACCAGGACTGCAACCTCTGGAAGGACCTGGCCAGCGATTTCGTGCTGCAGGTGTGGCGCACCTTCAGGCTGGCCCCCAACGGCGAAGACCTGCGCTTCCTGGCGGACTGCTGGCCAGCGGCCGTGCAGGCCCTGCGCTACCTGAAAACCTTCGACGCCAACGACGACGGCCTGCCCGACAACGGCGGCGCCCCCGACCAGACCTTCGACGATTGGCCCCTCCAAGGGGTGAGTGCCTACTGCGGCGCCCTCTGGATCGCAGCCCTGGAGGCGGCCCTGGCCATGGCCCAACGGCTCCAGCTGGATCTGGGGGTCGACACCAGCGGCGAGCAGCGGGAGTTCGGCAGCTGGCTGGAGCAGAGCCGGGGCAACTTCGACGCCCTGCTCTGGAACGGCGAGTACTACAACATCGATGCAGGCAGCGGCACCCCCGTGGTGATGGCCGACCAACTCTGCGGCGACTTCTACGCCCGCCTGCTGGGCCTGCCCGCCGTGGTGGCCGACGACCGCGCCCGCAGCGCCCTCCAGGCGGTGAAGGAGGCCTGCTTCGAGGGCTTCCGCGGCGGCCAGCTCGGGGTGGCCAACGGCCTGCGCCGCGACGGCACGCCCCTCGACCCCAACGGCACCCACCCCCTGGAGGTGTGGACGGGCATCAACTTTGGTCTGGCGGCCTACTACCGCCTGATGGGCGAAACCGGCACCGCCTTCGCCATCACCGGAGCCGTGGTGGAGCAGGTGTATGGCGGCGGCCTGCAGTTCCGCACCCCGGAAGCGATCACGGCGGTGAACACCTTCCGCGCTTGCCACTACCTGCGGGCGATGGCCATCTGGGCGGTGTGGGCCACCCACACCGACTGGCAGGCAATTCCCGGGGCGGAGCGCCAGCCATGAAGGCACTCCTGGCCCTTCTATTGGCGATCACCCTGCTGTTCAGTGGGCCCTCGCCAGTCCAGGCCCTGGTGCATGCCCACAACGACGAGAACGGCACCCCGGTGGTGCGCAGCCTGGAGAGCCTGCGCGACCTCGACTACCAGAGCTGGCAGGTGGTGGCCTACCGCGAGGGTCCCCCGGGCGGGCCGCTGAAGCTGCGGATTGTGGGCTACCCCGGCAAGGTGCGACTCGACCACCCCACCGCCCTGCAGGTGCAGAGCGGTCGCTTCCACTGGGCGCTGGCCGATGTCACCCTCGCCAACCCCCAGCTGGCCGCAGACGGCCGAGCCGCCGCCGCCGAATTCGACCTGGCCCCGCTGCTGGCCGACCTGCACCAGGATCGACCCCTGCGCCTGGTCCTGCCCGGGGTGTTCGTGGAACTACCGGTGCCGCCGTTCGTGGTGGCCGAGTGGCGCAGCCTGCCGATGGCTTAGCCAGCCAGGCCGATCAGCCCTGGGGAGTCTTCAACAATCCCTCCCAGTCAGGATGGTCAACAACAGCCCCTCTGAAAGGCAACGAGTATCAATCAGGGCGGGGCACTGACCCACGGGGCACAGCTGGATTGGCCAAGATAGGATCACGGCAACATTGAGCACGAGGAAAGCATCATGGTTAGTTTTTCCAAGAGCATCGCGGTTGTTGCAAGCCTGACAACCATTGCGGTTGCCGCCGTTGCTGCCGTCAGATACTTCGATGGAATGGATGGGCAAATCAAAGATCAGCGGCTGTTAATAGAGACGTTGCAAAAAGAGCTCAAGGACCGCGGGATTAGCACCCAGAGCCCACAATCCCAGCCTCCCGCCACTCCGTCTCTGCCTGCCCCGTCGTCTGCACCCCTTCAAGAGACTCCTCCGCTGCCTCCTGTGCCAATCGCAGACGAGATCAAGCCTCCGGCATCGGCGCAATGACCCCTAGACAACCCCTGGATTGCCCTACTGCTCAGAGGCGAGCAACCATGCCAGTCAAGCTGGGCACTCGGCGCTCACCGGTCCTCGAGTTTGCAGCGATGTGTATCCACGCCATCATGGATCCATGAGCATGCTGGTCGGCCTTGTTTTTTTGTTGGCCATCGGCTGGATGGCGGCAAAACTCCTGACTGGGAGGGCCCGGCCTCAAGCTGAGGATCTGAAGACGATTTCCTTGGATCAGGAACGCCCCAGGGCCCTGTCTTACACGGAAATGATGAATTCGGGGAAACCACGGATCGATCCAACATCCCACGGGGACGACTGGCATCTCTCTTAGATTTTCCCGGTCTATTTGTTGCTCTTCCACTCCTCGACAGTGCCCCCGCCCGCCCCAAGTCCCTGGCGCCCCTGGATGCAGCGGGCCCTGCAGCTCGCCGCCCTCGGCGCGGGCCGCACCAGCCCCAACCCCCTGGTGGGGGCGGTGGTGCTCGATGCCAGCGGAGCGCTGGTGGGGGAGG
>JBEEKG010000124.1:0-2554 GCA_041168785.1 Cyanobacteriota bacterium | reverse complement strand
GTGGATGAGGTGAACCTGCTCGACGACCACCTGGTGGACGTGCTGCTCGACTCGGCCGCCTCGGGCTGGAACACGGTGGAACGGGAGGGCGTGAGCGTGCGCCACCCCGCCCGCTTCGTGTTGATCGGCTCCGGCAACCCGGAGGAGGGCGAGCTGCGGCCCCAGCTGCTGGATCGCTTTGGCATGAGCGTGGAGGTGCGCACCGTGCGCAACCCCGAACTGCGGGTGCAGGTGGTGGATCAGCGCACCGCCTTTGACAACGACCCCGACGGGTTCAACACCGCCGTGCAGACCACCCAGGACGCCCTGCAGGATCGGGTGATCGCGGCTCAAACTCTCCTGCCCCAGGTGCAGATCGACGACGATCTGCGCATCCGCATCTCCGGCATCTGCGGCGAACTGGACGTGGATGGACTGCGCGGCGACATCGTCACCAACCGCGCCGCCCGCGCCCTGGCCGCGTTTGAGGGCCGCACCGAAGTCAGCGAAGACGACGTGGCCCGGGTGGTGGCCTGCTGCCTGCGCCACCGTCTGCGCAAGGATCCGCTCGAGCAGATCGATTCGGGCGACCGGGTGGTGAAGGTGTTCTGCAAGGTGTTCAACCGCCCCGACAGCAGCGACCGCAGCGCCTTCGAGCTGGCGTTGGTGGGGTAAGGGATCCATGGCCTCCCCTGCTACCGGGATCGGGCGGGCGATGCTGGTCGCCATTGGGCTCGGCCTACTCACGCCGGCCGCCCGGGCCACGCCCGAGCTGGTGGTGCTGATGCGCCATGGCCACAAGGCCCCTGGGGGAGCCAATTACAACCTGTCGCCGCAGGGATTCGAGCGCGCGATTGCGCTGGCCTCGCTGCTGCCCCGGTGTTTTGGGCGCCCCAGCCAGATCCGCAGTTTCTATCTGGATCCCATCTCCAGCAAGAACGCCCGCAGTTACCAAACGGCCGTGCCTCTAGCGGTTGCTACCGGCGTAGACATCACCATCGACCTCTCCTCCCGCGAGGCTTCTTTACGGTCAGGCCGCCAGATTCTCGCCGATCCGAGCGTTGCCGGCGGCAGGGTGGTGCTGTTCTGGGAGCACCGTCGCCTGCCGCAGCTCGCCGCAGGCCTGGGTTGGCCAGCGATGGCGCCGATCGCCGACGACGACTTCGACCAGCTGGTGGTGCTCCGCTACCGGCCGCCGCTGCAGCAGCCCGAGGTGCGGACCTACAGCCAGGTCCAGCTGCTCGATGGCCGTCAGCGCTGTGAAACGCTCCCGGAGCGTCCCCGCCAACCGCGGAGCTGACCTCCAAAACCCTGCCTGCCGGGGGGGGCTCCCCTGATCTCCACTCCGCTCACAGCCATGCCCGCCCGTACCTCAGGCCATTTCAGTCCCAGGCGGTGGGCCGCTGGGCTGCTCGCCGCCCTGACCCTGCAGCACACCGGCCTGGCCGCCCACGCCGAACCGGCCGCAGCGGGGCTCCAGCTCGACCAGCGCCGCCTGGCCTCCATCGCCGGCCGCCCCCCAGCGCCCGGCAGTGCCGCAGAGGCGGCCGACCTGGCAATCCTGGAGTGGCTGCAGCGCTTCCGCAGCCCCGTCATCGTTGCCACCACCTGGCTGCTGCTCGATCGAGACCTCAATGTCTTCAGCAGCGCTGTGGGCGCTGAGCTCGGCAAAGCCACACCGGTGCTCAGCGCCGGTCTGGTGGCGTTCATGGCACCGGTGAACAGCGCCACCCGGGAGATCAAGCAGCAGCAGGGCCGCATCCGCCCCTACCTCGCCCACCCGCACCTCGATCCCTGTCTACCCCGGGAGGACACCGGGGCCTTCCCCTCCGGTCACGCCGTGTGGTTCAGGACCACGGCGGAGCTGCTCGCCGATCTGATTCCCGAGCGTCGCGAGCGCCTGGATCATGTGGGCCGCCAGGGTGGGGCCAACCGGGTGCTCTGCGGCGTGCATTACCCCTCCGATGTAGAAGCGGGCCAGCGCATCGGCGCCGACGCCGCCCTGCAGATCATCGCCAGTCCCCAGTGGCGGGCCTTCCGGCAGGATCCGGCGCTCCAAGCAGAGCTGAAACGGCTGCGGGCCGTTCCGGCCCAGGCCCTGCCGCCGATGATGCGCTGAACCATGAGGATCCTCGGCATCGATCCCGGCTTGGCCCGTGTGGGCTACGGGATGATCGAGGTGGAAGAGCACCGGGGCGGTGCCCAGCACCTGCTCGACTGCGGCATCATCCGCACCGATCCGGGCCGCAGCGATGGGGAGCGGATGGTGGAGATCGCCCGCGACCTGCGGGTGCTGATCCGCACCTGGCGGCCCCAGCTGGCGGTGGTGGAGAAGTTTTTCTTCTACCGCTCCAGCACCACGATCTCGGTGGTGCAGGCCCGTGGCGTGCTGATGATGACCCTGGCGCGGCTCAAGGTGCCGGTGGTGGAGTTTCCGCCGATGCAGATCAAGCAGGCCCTCACCGGCCATGGCCACGCCCAGAAGGACGACGTGCTCGAGGCGGTGATGCGGGAGCTCAACCTCGACACCCCACCCCGCCCCGATGACGCCGCCGACGCCCTCGCCGCGGCCCTC
>JBEEKG010000123.1:0-12795 GCA_041168785.1 Cyanobacteriota bacterium | reverse complement strand
TCGCGGTAGGCGGCATCCTGCTCTTCAAACAGCTCGATGCAGGGCATCGACACCACCCGCACGTTCTTGCCTTCGGCGCGCAGCTGGGCGGCGGCCTTGGTGCAGAGCTCCAGCTCGGTGCCGGTGCCGATCAGGATCAGATCGGGGCTGCCGTTGCTGTCTTCCAGGATGTAGCCCCCCTTGGCCACATGGGCTGCTGCGGAACCGGCCTGGTTGGCCATGGCCTGGCGGCTGAGGGCCAGCACCGTGGGGCGCTTGCGGTTGGTGACGGCCACCTGGTAGGCGCCCATGGTTTCGTTGCCATCGCCGGGGCGGATCACCAGCAGGTTGGGGATGGCGCGCAGGTTGGCGAGGGTTTCCACCGGTTGGTGGGTGGGGCCGTCTTCGCCCAGGCCGATCGAGTCGTGGGTGAGCACGTAGATGCAGCCCAGCTCGCTCAGGGCGGACAGGCGCATGGCGCCGATCATGTAGCCGGCAAACACGAGGAAGGTGCCGCCGTAGGGGATCAGGCCGCTGCCGTGATAAGCGATGCCGTTCATGATCGCCGCCATGGCGTGCTCGCGCACACCGAAGTGCAGGTAGCGGTTGGCCTCACCACCCTTCTGGAAGCTGGCCTCGCCCTTGATGTCGGTGAGGTTGGAGTGGGTGAGGTCGGCGGACCCGCCGATCAGTTCGGGCAGGTTGGGGCCGAAGGCATTCAGGGCGTTGTAAGAGTGCTGGCGGGTGGCCAGTCCCTTGTCGTCGGGGCTGAAGCTGGGCAGGGAGGCATCCCAACCCTGGGGCAGTTCACCGCGGAGCTGGCGCTCGAATTCGGCTGCTTCGGCGGGGTACTGGCTGCGGTAGGTGGCCAGGGTGGCATTCCAGGCCGATTCCAGAGCCTCACCGCGGCTGATCGCTTGGCGCCAGTGGTCGTAGGCGTCCTGGGGGACTTCGAAGGGGCCGTAGCTCCAGTCGAGGGCCTTGCGGGTGAGCTCGGCCTCATCGGCGCCGAGGGCCGCGCCGTGGACGCCGGCGGTGTTGGCCTTGTTGGGGGAGCCATAGCCGATGGTGGTGGTCACCTTGATCAGGCTGGGCTTGTCGGTGACGGCCTTGGCTGCCTCAATCGCCCGGGCAATGCCTGCCACGTCGGTGTTGCCATCCGCCACGTGCTGGACATGCCAGCCGTAGGCCTCATAGCGCTTCATCACGTCCTCGGTAAAGGACACGGCGGTGTTGCCGTCGATGGTGATGTGGTTGTCGTCGTAGAGGGCGATCAGCTTGCCGAGGCCGAGGTGGCCGGCCAGGGAGGCGGCCTCACCGCTCACGCCCTCCTGGTTGCAGCCGTCGCCCATGATCACGTAGGTGTAGTGATCGACGAGTTCACAGCCGGGTTTGTTGAACTTGGCGGCCAGGTGGGCTTCGGCGATCGCCAGACCCACGGCGTTGGAGATGCCCTGACCCAGGGGGCCGGTGGTGACCTCAACGCCTGGGGTTTCGAAGGTTTCGGGGTGGCCGGGGGTGCGGCTGCCCCACTGGCGGAACTCCTTGATGTCCTCGATGGTCACCGAGTCGTAGCCCGTGAGGTGCAGCAGGGCGTAGAGCAGCATGCAGCCGTGGCCTGCCGACAGCACGAAGCGGTCGCGGTTGAACCACTTGGGGTTCTTGGGGTTGTGCTTGAGCACCTGGTCCCACAGCGCGAACGCCATCGGTGCGCAGCCCATGGGCAGCCCCGGGTGGCCGGAGTTCGACTTGTTGATCGCGTCGATGGCCAGGAAGCGGATGCTGTTGACGCAGAGTGATTCGACGGACGTGGAAGGGGCGACGACCATGGCTAAGGCAGGTACGAGTTAGGGAGAGGGAGGGTCACGCCATGCGGCGGAACGCCAGGCAGACGTTGTGACCGCCAAACCCGAAGGAGTTGGAGAGCACCACGTTGAGGGTGTGTTCCCTGGCCTGGTTGGGAACCACATCCAGATCACAGGCCGGATCCGGATTTTGGTAATTGATGGTAGGTGGCACCAGGTTGTGCTCCATGGCCATCACCGCCGCGACCGCTTCGATGCCTCCGCTGCCTCCGAGGAGGTGACCGGTCATCGACTTGGTGGAGCTCACCGGAATCCGGTAGGCCCACTCACCGAGGGCGCTCTTGATGGCGGAGGTCTCGTTGCTGTCGTTGGCCTGGGTGCTGGTGCCGTGGGCGTTGACGTAATCGACGGCCTCGGGCTCGAGCTGGGCATCCCGCAGGGCCAGGCGCATCGCCTCGGCCCCACCGATTCCCCCGGGGGAGGGGGAGGTGATGTGGTGGGCGTCGCAGGTCATGCCGTAGCCCACCACCTCAGCCAGGATCTGGGCCCCCCGGGCTTTGGCGTGGTCCAGACTCTCGAGCACCAGCACGCCGGCGCCCTCGCCGATCACGAAGCCGTTGCGCTCCGCGTCGAAGGGTCGGCTGGCTGTGGCGGGATCGTCGTTGCGGAAGGACAGGGCCTTGGCACTGGCAAAACCGGCCACCCCCAACGGGGTGATCGCCGACTCAGCCCCGCCCGCCACCATCACGTCAGCAAGGCCCAGCTGGATCAGCCGGTAGGCATCCCCGATGGCATTGGAGCCGGCCGCGCAGGCCGTGGCCACTGCGCTGCTGGGACCTTTCGCACCGAGGGCGATCGCCGCCAGGCCGGTGGCCATGTTGGGGATCATCATCGGCACGCAGAACGGGCTGACCCGATCGGGGCCGCGATCCTTCAGCACGTGGGCCTGGCTTTCCATCATCAAGAGGCCGCCGACCCCGGATCCGATGGCGGTGCCGACCCGATGCTGGTTGGATTCGTCAATGGTCAGGCCGGCATGGGCGACGGCCTGTTTGGCGGCCACCACGCCGAACTGGCAGAATCGGTCCCAGCGCTTGGATTCCTTGAGCTCCAGCCAACCGGAGGGATCGAAATCCTTGACTTCGGCGGCAAAGCGACAGGCGTGACGGCTGGCGTCAAACAGGGTGATCCCCGCCACGCCATTGCGTGCCGTACTCAGACCTTCCCAGTAGCTGGAAACGTCATTGCCGATCGGTGTGACCGCGCCGAGGCCGGTGACGACGACGCGCTGGAGACCCTGCACCATGGGGTGGCTCAGGCCTGCTTGTCCTGGATGAACTTGACGGCGTCACCCACGGTGGTGATGCCTTCGGCGGCCTCGTCGGGAATTTCGATGTCGAAGGCCTCTTCCAGGGCCATCACCAGCTCGACGGTGTCGAGGGAGTCGGCGCCCAGATCGTTTTGGAAGTTGGATTCGGTCTTCACTTCCCCGGCATCAACGCTGAGCTGCTCGGCAACGATCGAGCGCACTTTCTCGAAGATCGCTTCCTGGGACATGGCCGCTGTGAGAGTCGACGCACTCTACGGGTCACCCCGCAGGACACCCCCCGGCGTATGAACAAGGGTGACGGGCTGCGGGGAGGCCGACTTCGGGTCGGAGGGCTTTGGGTACGTTGGGCTCCACGCCGTCCGTCACTGGACCATGTCCCACGCCGTCAAGATCTACGACACCTGCATTGGCTGCACCCAGTGCGTGCGTGCCTGCCCTCTCGATGTTCTCGAGATGGTGCCCTGGGACGGCTGCAAAGCCGGTCAGATCGCCTCCTCGCCCCGCACGGAAGACTGCGTGGGCTGCAAGCGCTGTGAAACCGCTTGCCCCACCGACTTCCTCAGCATCCGGGTTTATCTGGGCGATGAGACCAGTCGCTCCATGGGTCTCTCCTACTGAGTTCGGTTTCTCGGCGTCACTGCCAATAAGCTCAAGCCCGGCCCTTCGCCGGGCTTTTTTTGCGCCCCTCGCTGGCCCTGGCCTATGTGCGGCATCGTTGCCCTGATCGGATCGCGGGAGGCGGCTCCCCAGCTGCTGGAGGGCCTGCGTCAGCTCGAATACCGGGGCTATGACTCGGCCGGGATCGCCACGGTGGACGCAGAGACGGGCCAGGGGCCCGGCCGGCTCCACTGCCTCAAGGCCGAGGGCAAGCTGGTGAATCTCACGGCGCGGTTTGACGCCCAGGGCGCACCGGGCCACTGCGGCATCGGCCACACCCGCTGGGCCACCCACGGCAAGCCCGAGGAGCGCAACGCCCACCCCCACCTCGATGGCAGCGGTCAGGTGGCGGTGGTGCAGAACGGCATCATTGAGAACTTCCGCACGCTGCGGGAGGAGCTGCAGGCGGAAGGCGTGGTGTTCCGCTCCGAGACGGACACAGAGGTGATTCCCCATCTGCTGGCGTGTCAGCTGGCTCGGCTCGCCGGAGAGGGTCGCAAGCCCAGCGGCGCCCTGTTGTTGCAGGCGGTGCAGCAGGTGTTGCCCCGGCTCCAGGGGGCCTATGCCCTGGCGGTGGTGTGGGCGGAGGTACCGGGGGCTCTGGTGGTGGCCCGTAAGGCGGCGCCCCTGCTGATCGGCTTGGGCGAGGGGGAGTTTCTGTGTGCCAGTGACACCCCGGCTCTGGCGGGTTTCACCCGCACGATTCTGCCGATGGAAGACGGCGAGGTGGCCCTGCTCACGCCCCTGGGCATCGAGCTCTATGACGCCGCCGGAGAACGGGTGCAGCGCAGCCCCAGCCTGCTGAGCGGCACCGAACACGTGGCGGACAAGCGCAGCTTCCGCCACTTCATGCTCAAGGAGATCCACGAGCAGCCGGAGACGGCTGCCCTGTGGGTGGCCCGCCACCTGCCGGAGGCCGTGGCCGGCCAGGTCACCCCCTTGGTGGCCCTGCCCCTGGCGACGGAGGTGTTTGAGGGGGTGGAGCGGATCCAGATCCTGGCCTGCGGCACCAGCCGCCATGCCGCCCAGGTGGGGGCCTATCTGCTGGAGCAGCTGGCGGGCATCTCCACAAGCGTCTTTTACGCCAGTGAGTTTCGCTATGCGCCGCCGCCGCTGTCGGCCCACACCCTCACGATCGGGGTGACCCAGTCGGGGGAAACCGCGGACACCCTGGCGGCCCTGGCGATGGAACAGGAGCGGCGCCAGTTGGTGGCTGATCCCGCCTATGCGCCGCGGCTGCTCGGGATCACCAACCGGCCGGAGAGCTCCCTGGCGCGGATGGTGGATCACATCCTCGATATCGGTGCCGGCATCGAGGTGGGTGTGGCGGCCACCAAGACGTTTCTGGGCCAGTTGCTGGCCTTCTACGCCCTGGCCCTGGCCTTTGCCGAGCGGCGGGTGGGCCAGCGCCAGGGGGGCGGCAGCTCGGGCCGGAGCCGGGAGGAGCTCAAGGCCCTGGTGGCCCAGCTGCGCCAGCTGCCCCAACAGCTCGAAGCCCTGGTGGCCGACCACGACCAGCGCTGTGCCGCCCTGGCCCACCGCTTTGAGGGCACCCAGGACGTGATCTTTCTGGGGCGAGGCATCAACTTCCCGATTGCCCTGGAGGGGGCGCTCAAGCTCAAGGAAATCAGCTACATCCACGCCGAGGGGTACCCGGCCGGCGAGATGAAGCATGGCCCGATCGCCCTGCTCGATGCGAAGGTGCCGGTGGTGTCGATCGCGGTGCCCGGCACGGTGTTCGACAAGGTGCTCAGCAACGCCCAGGAGGCCAAGGCCCGTGATGCCCAACTGATTGGGGTGGCCCCCGACTGCCCCGATGCCGAGCTGTTCGACACCCTCCTTCCCGTGCCGGTGGTGGACGAGCTCCTCAGCCCGCTGCTGACGGTGATCCCGATGCAGTTGCTGAGTTATCACATTGCCGCCCATCGGGGCCTGGATGTGGATCAGCCGCGCAACCTGGCCAAGAGCGTCACGGTCGAGTAGCGGCGACGCTGTCGCTGCGCCCATACCGGTCTTCGAAGCGCACGATGTCGTCTTCGCCCAGATAGGGCCCGCTCTGCACTTCGATCAGTTCCACCGGGATCTTGCCGGGGTTGGAGAGGCGGTGGCGGCAGCCCAGGGGGATGTAGGTGCTCTGGTTTTCACCCACCAGCTCCTGGCGCCCGTCCTTGTCCACCACAGCGGTTCCCTGCACCACGATCCAGTGCTCGGCGCGGTGGTGGTGCATCTGCAGCGACAGGCTGGCGCCGGGATTGACCACGATCCGCTTCACCTGCCAGCGCTCCCCCTCGGTGACGCCGTCGTAGGAGCCCCAGGGGCGGTAGATCTTGCGGTGGGCCTTGCTCTCCGGCGCCCCCTCCTGTTCGAGCAGCCCGACGATGCGCTTCACGTCCTGGGCCCGGTCGCGGTGGGCCACCAGCACCACGTCGTCCGTTTCCACCACCACCAGATCCTCCACGCCCAGCCCCACCACCAGGCGGTGTTCGCTGCGTAGATAGCAGTTGCGGGCGTCCTCATGGATCACCCGGCCCCGCAGCACGTTCCCCTGGTCGTCCTGATCGGCCGTTTCCCATAGGGCGCTCCAGCTGCCCACATCGCTCCAGCCCGCTTCCAGGGCCAGCACCGCCCCTCGATCCGTTTTCTCCATCACGGCCACGTCGAGGGCCACGTTCGGGCAGCCGGCAAAGGCTTCCCGCTCCAGCCGCAGGAAATCCAGATCGGCGCTGTCCTGCTCCAGGGCGGCGCGGCAGGTACTCATCACCTCCGGGGCCAGCCGTTCCAGCTCCGCCAGGATGGCGCTGGCCTTGAACAGGAACATGCCGCTGTTCCAGGTGAAGCGGCCGGTGGCGAGGAAGGCCTCGGCGGTGGCCCGATCGGGTTTTTCCACAAACCGGGCGATCGGCACCGGGGTGCTGGCCGCTGCCAACGACTGGGCGGCCTCGATGTAGCCGTAGCCCGTTTCCGGGGCGGTGGGCACGATCCCGAAGGTCACCAGCTGGCCGGCCTCGGCCGCCGCTGTTCCAGCGACGACGGTGGCGCGGAAGGCCGCCGCCTCCCGGATCACATGGTCGGCCGCCAGCACCAGCAGCAGCGGATCGTCGCCCTGGGCCGTGGCCTGCAGGGCTGCCACGGCCACGGCCGGGGCGGTGTTGCGGCCGATCGGTTCCAGCAAGATGGCTGCTGGCTCGACGCCGATCTGGCGCATCTGCTCCGCCACGATGAAGCGATGGTCCTCGTTGCAAATCAGCAGGGGTGGGGCCAGCCCTGGCAACCCCTCCAGGCGTTGCTGGGTCTGCTGCAGCAGGGTGTCGTCGCCCCGGCCGGCCAGGGCCCAGTACTGCTTGGGGTAACTCGCCCGCGACAGGGGCCACAGCCGGGTGCCGGTGCCACCGCACAGGATCACCGGAACGAGCGCGCTCTCTGCCATGGGCCTGAAGGGAGTGCCTCCATTCAAGGGCACCCCTTCCACGGGCGAGAGGTCAAAGGTCCAGCAGTCCGGGCGGGGGAGTGATACCGATCCAGCCTTCGGCCAGGTGCACCTCCGGCACGATGGCGTTCACAAAGGGGATCAGAATTCGGCGCGGGCCGTTCGGGGTGTCCTGCTCCACCTCCAGCAGGTCGTTGCCGGCATGCACCAGATCGCAGACCCGCCCGATCGGCTCCTGCGTCTCCAGCAGCCGCACTTCCGTCCCCACCAGGTCCAGCAGGTGGAATTCCCCTCGGGCGAGCTTGGGGCGGTCGCTGGCGCGTACCAGCAGCTGCTCGCCCACCAGGGCTTCGGCCGCCTCGCGGCTGTCGACGGCGTCCAGCCGCACCACAAACAGCTCCTTGCCGGGTAGCTGCCGGCCGCCGCGCAGCTCCACCACGCGAGGCGCCTCGTCGCGTCGCTGCAGCCAGCGGTGGCCGGCCCGGGTGAAGCGCTCCGGGAAATCGCTCAGGGGCAGGATCCTGAGTTCCCCTTTCAGGCCCTGGGCTGCCACCACCTTGCCCACCACCAGCAGGTCATCCGGTGGCCCCTCGGTCGGTGTTGGATCAGCCATGGGCAGCGCACTCCCTCGCCCCCCGATAATGGCGCCACGCCTCGCCTGAACCATGGCCGACCTGCCGATCCTGCCGGGCTCCACCGTGGTGGTGCGAGACGGCCGCTCCATCTACAACGGCTACCGCGGTTTCGTGCAGCGGATCAGCGGCCAGCAGGCCGCGGTGCTGTTCGAAGGCGGCAACTGGGACAAGTTGGTGACCATGCCGCTCAAGACCCTGGAGCAGGCCTGACGCTGGCCAAGGCCGCCCTGGCGGCCTCCTGCTCGGCGCTGCGCCGGGAGGGTCCCCAGCCGATGTGGCTGGCGTGGCTGCTGATCTCCACCGTGCAGCGGAAGCGGCGCGGGTCGCCATGCACCCGACTGCACTCCTGGCAGCCGTAGCTGGGCAATCCCAGGCCCTGACCCTGGCTCCATTCCTGCAGGGCCGACTTCCAGTTGTGGCGGTCGGGATCGGCCAGCAGCTCGGCGCTGCTGCGCTGCCAATGGGGGGTGAGCCAGCGGTGGACGGGCTCCAGGCCTCCTTCGCCAGCGCCCCAGCTCTCATAGAGACCGCCCAGCAGGGCCTCACAGCATTCGGCCCGCACGGTGGCCCGCCCGGCGCGGTCGCCGCTGGCCATCGCGCCCAGGTGCAGCAGGTCTTCAATGCCGCAGCGCTCCCCCAGTTCCGCCAACCAGCGGTCGCTCACCAGCTGGGCCCGTAGGGCCGAGCAGCGCCCCACGCTGAGGTCAGGGTGGTGCCGCTGGAGGAACTCGGCTGCGGCCAGGCGCAGCACGGCATCGCCGAGAAACTCCAGCCGCTCATGGTTGACCGGGCGCCCTGCGGACGTGTGGGTGAGAGCTTCCTCGATCGGCGCGAGATCGCGGTTGCCGGGCTCCAGGCCCAGGGACCGCAGGAAGGCAACCAACTGTTGGTGGCGTTCGGGCCGCATGGCGGGCTGGAGAAAAGGGTGAAAGCAGGACGTAAGCCGGGTTCTGTTCTCCCGCCGCAAACCCGAAGGCCAGTGGCGGGGGGTGATCATCTGTCTGGGACCGCCGTTGCCGGCGGCCTCGAGCGGCGCACTTGAAACGGGACGGGTGTCATGGCCAACCGTTGTCCCTGGGCCTTGCTCCCAGCCGGGGTTTACCGAGCCAGCACCTCTCGATGCTGCTGGTGCGCTCTTACCGCACCCTTGCACCCTTGCCTGTGCTCTCCTCCACCGAAGTGGAAGCGGGGCCATCGGCGGTGTGTTTCTGTGGCACTGTCCTCACGGTCACCCGCACTGGGCGTTACCCAGCAAGCCTGGCCATTGGGGAGCCCGGACTTTCCTCAACCAGGCGCCGAAGCTGGTCTGGAGAATCGTTCCGAAGAGCAATTCCCCGATGGACCTCGACCCTGATCGCGATCACCTCGCCTGCTTTCGGGTTCCATAATGGATCGCCAGGGGGCTGTAGCTCAGCCGGATAGAGCGACGGTTTCCTAAACCGTAGGTCGTGGGTTCGAGTCCCGCCAGCCCCGTTGTTCTCCGTGGTGGTGCCGGGAGCTGCCAGCTGGCTGGGGCGTAGCGAGCGCTACCGGTAGTGGTCTTCCCTTTCGGGCCACCGGGGCTAGCGTGGCCCCAGTCGTCTGACCACGATGACCCAGCTTCACGATCTGCGTCTGCGTCTGCTGGTGCAGCAGGAAAGCGAGCGCATCGCCGACAGCCAACCCGATGAGCTGGATCTCTCGGTGGTGCAGGCCCGCTGCCTCTGCTGGCTGGCCCTCCTGGCCGAGGCCCATGAGGAGCAGGCCACCGATGCGGAGCGTCGCGGGGATACGGAACAGGCCATGGGCTGGTTTGCCGATTCGATGCGGCTGCGCGATGTGATCAACGTGGTCACGTCGATCGAGATTCCGCTGCCGGCGGCCAGTGGCGACGCCGACGATTTCAGAGAAGACCACCGCGACCAGGGCCCCCTGGCGGCGTGAGTGCCATGATGGGATTTGACAACCCAAGGGAATGCGGTGCCCGAAGAGCCCTGCCAATGCCCTGATTGCCAGCGGTTCTATCGGGAACACGACCGGCTGATCCGCGAAAATCCCACCCTGCGTCAGCAGCAGGAGCTCAATTGGGCTGCGCTGCAATCCTTCCGCACCCTGGCGGGGAGGGTGATGGAAGAGCTTCAAAAGCAACAGGAGGCGTCCGAGTCGGCGGCCCATTCCACCCCTCCGGCCCCAGCCGTTCCGGGTGGCGGGGCTGGGGCGGATCAGGCCTCAGATCAGGCGGATGAGCCCGATGCCGTGCAGCAGGCGATGGCAGATCTGGAAAACATCAACGCCCATCTGTTCTCGATCGAGGCGCTGATGGAGCGCATCTTCGATGTGCGGGTGCCGGAAGAGGTGGAGCAGAAGTTCCGCGAGGTGGCGGGTGAACTGGCACCCGATCCCCTCAACGCCGATCGTCTGAGGCTCAACCGTCTGCTCCACCAGACCCCGGACCTGCCCGGTTAGACCGTCCCCTGGGTCAGTCCAGCTCGCAGGTGATGGTCACCGGGAAGCTCTCCGCCTTCCAGATGCGCTCGGCGTATTCCCGGATGGAGCGATCGGAGGAGAAGAAACCGCTGCGGGCTGAATTGAGCAGGGACATCCGGTTCCAGCGGCCCCGGTCGGCCCAGGTGCGGTCGACCTCGGCCTGGGCCCGCAGATAGTCGTTGAAATCGGCCAGCACGAAGAAGGGATCGCGGCCCGTCAGGTTCTGCAGCAGGGGCCGGAAGAGGTCGCCGTCGCCGTTGCTGAAATGGCCTTGTTCCACCAGCCGCAGGATTTCGGCCAGTTCCGGCATGGAGCCGATCAACTCCCAGGGGCGATAGCCCTCGTTATGCAAGCTGGAGATTTCTTCTGCCGTCTTGCCGAACAGGAAGAAATTCTCAGCGCCCACCTGCTCGCGGATCTCCACATTGGCGCCATCCAGGGTGCCGATGGTGAGGGCCCCGTTCATGGCGAATTTCATGTTGCCGGTGCCGGAGGCTTCCTTGCCGGCGGTGGAGATCTGCTCGGACAGGTCGGAGGCGGGATAGACCCGCTCACCCAGCTTCACGTTGTAGTCGGCCAGGAAGATCACCCGTAGCCGTCCGTCCATGTCGGGGTCGGCGTTGATCGTTTCGGCAATGCCGTTGATGAATCGGATGATCAGTTTGGCCATGTAGTAGCCGGGCGCTGCCTTGCCGCCGAAGATCACCGTGCGGGGGGCCATGCCGTCGGCCTGGCCGTTCTTGATGCGCAAGTACTGGGCCACCACCTGCAGCGCATTGAGATGCTGGCGCTTGTACTCGTGGATCCGCTTCACCTGCACGTCGAACAGGGAAGTGGGATCGACCAGGACGCCGGTGTGGCGGTGGATGTAATGGCTCAGTTGCCCTTTCACCGTCAGTTTTGTGGCCTGCCAGCGCTCCAGGAAGCTGCTGTCATCCACAAACTGCTCGAGTTTGCGCAGCTCATCGAGCCGGTTGATCCAACCCTCCCCAATCGATTCATTCAGGAGTGCAGACAGCTTGGGGTTGGCCAGGCCGACCCAGCGGCGGGGGGTGACACCGTTGGTGACGTTGGTGAACTTCTCGGGCCACAGGGCCGCGAATTCCGGAAACAGCTCGGTTTTGACCAGTTCGCTGTGCAGGGCGGCCACGCCATTGACGTGGTGGGACGCCACGGTGGCCAGGTTGGCCATGCGCACGGCCTTGCCGCCGTCCTCGTCGATGATCGACACCTTGCGCAGGATCTGCTCGTTGCCTGGGTACTTGAGCCGCACCTGCTGCAGGAAACGGCGGTTGATCTCGTAAATGAGCTCGAGATGGCGGGGAAGGAGGGAGCCGAACAGCCCCAGGCCCCACTTCTCCAGGGCCTCCGGCAGCAGGGTGTGGTTGGTGTAGGCCACGGAGCGGCTGGTGATGCTCCAGGCGGCCTCCCACTCGAGGTGTTTGTCATCGAGCAGCAGCCGCATCAGCTCGGCGACGGCGATGGCCGGATGGGTGTCGTTGAGTTGGACGGCCCAGTGATCGGGGAATTCGGTGATCGGAATCCCGCGCGAATCGAGGTTGCGGATCATGTCCTGCAGGGAGCAGCTCACGAAGAAGTGCTGCTGCTTGAGGCGCAGGCGACGGCCCTCGTCGGTGCCGTCGTTGGGGTAGAGCACCTTGGAGAGGGTTTCACTGCCCACCTTCTCCTCCACGGCCCCGTAGTAGTCGCCGATGTTGAAGGCGTAGAAGTCGAAGGACTCGGTGGCGTCGGCCCGCCACAGGCGGAGCCGGTCGCAGGTGTTCACCCGGTAGCCCAGCACCGGTACGTCATGGGGGATGCCGATGGCGTGTTCATCGGGGATCCAGCGCACCCGGTAGGTGCCGTGCTCGTCCCGGTAACTCTCGGTGCGCCCTCCGAATCCCACGAAGCAGGCCTGGTCGGGGTGGGGCAGCTCCCACGGCCAACCGCTCTTGAGCCACTTGTCCGTGATCTCCACCTGCCACCCGTCGCGGATCAGCTGGTCGAAGATGCCGAATTCGTAGCGGATCCCGTAGCCGGTGGCGGGGATTTCTAAAGAGGCCAGAGATTCGAGGAAACAGGCGGCCAGCCGCCCCAGACCGCCGTTGCCCAGGCCGGGCTCCTCTTCAACGTCGAGGATCTCGTTGATGTCGTTGATGCCGAAGCGCCGTAGGGCCTCGGCGGCCTCCTGCTGGATGCCGAGCATCAGCAGGTTGTTCCCCAGCTGGGGGCCGATCAGGAATTCCGCCGATAGGTAGGCCACCGCCCGGGTAGGGGTGGCCCGCAGGGCTTCGATGCCGGCCAGGTAGCGGGTCATCAGCCGGTCGCGCACGGCGTAGCTGAGGGCCATGTACAGGTCATGGCGGCTGGCCGTAGGGGCGAGCTTGCCGAGCGTGTAGAAGAGGTGCTCGGTCATGCCGTCGAACACGTCGTCGGCGGCCAGTCCACTGCGGTCGGGGTCCGCGTAGCAGCCCGGGGTGGGCAGGCGCAGGTTGC
>JBEEKG010000122.1:0-6235 GCA_041168785.1 Cyanobacteriota bacterium | reverse complement strand
CGGGCGGCACGGCCGGAGCTCCCACGGTGGTGCTGATGGCTGGCCTGCAGGGCGCTGGCAAAACCACCGCCACCGCCAAGCTCGGCCTGCACCTCAAGGAACAGGGCCGCAAGGCGCTGCTTGTGGGGGCGGACGTCTACCGTCCGGCAGCCATTGAGCAGCTGAAAACCCTCGGCGGCCAGATCGGCGTGGAGGTGTTCAGCCTCGGCATTGACGCCAAGCCAGAAGCCATCGCCGCGGCCGGTATTGCCAAGGCGAAGGCCGAAGGCTTCGACACGGTGCTGGTCGACACCGCCGGCCGCCTCCAGATCGACACCTCGATGATGGAGGAGATGGTGCGGATCCGCGAAGCCGTGCAGCCCGATGAGGTGCTGCTGGTGGTGGATTCGATGATCGGCCAGGAAGCGGCCGAACTCACCCGGGCGTTTCACGACCAGGTGGGCATCACCGGTGCCGTGCTCACCAAGCTGGACGGCGACTCCCGCGGCGGCGCCGCCCTCTCGATCCGCAAGGTGAGCGGCGCCCCGATCAAGTTCATCGGTACCGGCGAGAAGGTGGAGGCACTGCAGCCCTTCCACCCGGAGCGCATGGCCAGTCGCATCCTGGGCATGGGCGATGTGCTCACCCTGGTGGAGAAAGCCAGCAAGGAAGTGGAGCTGGCCGATGTGGCGAAGATGCAGCAGAAGCTGCAGGAAGCCAGTTTCGACTTCTCCGACTTCCTGCAGCAGATGCGCCTGATCAAGCGCATGGGCTCCCTGGGCGGCCTGATGAAGCTGATCCCCGGCATGAACAAGATCGACGACGGCATGCTCAAACAGGGCGAGCAGCAGCTCAAGAAAATCGAGGCGATGATCGGCTCGATGACGGAAACCGAACGGCAGCAGCCGGAACTGCTGGCCTCCCAACCCTCCCGCCGCCGCCGGATCGCCGCGGGCAGCGGTCACACCCCGGCCGACGTGGACAAGGTGCTGGCCGATTTCCAGAAGATGCGCGGCTTCATGCAGCAGATGACCAAGGGCGGCGGCATGCCGGGAATGCCAGGCATGGGCGGCATGCCCGGGATGGGCGGGATGCCTGGAATGCCCGGCATGCCGGGGATGCCTGCCATGGGCGGAATGGGCGGTGGCGGCGGACGCCGGCCCTCTCGGCCCGCCAAGAAACGCAAGGGGTTCGGGGAGCTCTGAGCACCCGAGCAGGTACATTGGTTGTTTGGACACCTAGCGGCAAGGCCACGATGATCAAGCTCCGCCTGAAGCGGTTTGGGAAGAAGCGGGAAGCGAGTTTCCGCCTCGTGGCCACCAACAGCACGTCCCGCCGCGACGGGCGCCCGCTCGAGGAGCTCGGCTTCTACAACCCGCGCACCAAGGAAACCCGCCTCGACACCGAGGCGATCCGGGCCCGCCTGAGCCAGGGCGCCCAGCCCACCGACACGGTGCGCTCCCTGCTCGAGAAAGGCGGACTGGTCGAGAAGAGCGTCCGTCCCGCCGAAGTGATCGGCAAGCAGAAGCAGGCTGAAGCCCGCGACGCCGCCGCTAAGCAGGCTGCCAAGGATGCGGCCGAAGCCAAGGCTGCCGAAGCCGCTGCAGCCGCCGAAGCCAAGGCTGCTGCAGAAGCCGCTGCCGCTGAGCCCGCTGCAGAAGCTGCTGCCGCTGAAGCTTGATCCCTCGCCCCATGGCTGAGCCAGAGGGGCGGACCAGCTTTTCCATCCCCCTACCCAACCCCGCCGCGGCCCTGGCCCTGGCGGGCGACGCCGAGTCGTCGACCCTGCATCGCCTGGAAGCCCTCACCGGCGCTTCCCTGGTGCTGCGGGGCCTCGACCTGGTGATTCAGGCCCGCCCCAGCCAACTGGAGCGGGCCTCCGCGTTGGTGGAACTGCTGCGCCCGCTCTGGCAAGAAGGTCAGACCATCGGTGTGGTGGACGTGCAAACCGCGCTGCAGGCCCTCGACACCGGCCGGGGCGAGGAGCACCAGCAGCTGGGACGCCAGGTGCTGGCCCGCAGTCAGAGCGGCAAGCTGCTGCGCCCGCGCACCCTGCGCCAGAAAACCTACGTGGAGGCCATGGAGCGCCATGACCTCACCCTTGCCCTGGGGCCCGCCGGCACCGGCAAAACGTTTCTGGCCACCGTGCAAGCGGTGCGGATGCTCACCGAACGCAAGGTGGAGCGACTGGTGCTCACCCGGCCCGCGGTGGAGGCGGGGGAGCGGCTGGGGTTTCTGCCCGGTGACCTGCAGCAGAAAGTCGACCCCTACCTGCGCCCCCTCTACGACGCCCTGCATGCCCTGCTCGGTGCGGAGCGCACCTCCGCTCTGCTGGAGAAGGGAGTGATCGAGGTGGCTCCACTGGCCTACATGCGGGGTCGCACCCTGGCCGATGCCTTCGTGATCCTCGATGAAGCCCAGAACACCACCGCCGCCCAGATGCGGATGGTGCTCACCCGCCTGGGCGAGCACTCCCGCATGGTGGTCACCGGTGACCCCACCCAGATCGACCTTCCTGCAGGCCAGCTCAGCGGCCTGATTGAGGCGGCCCAGGTGCTTCAGGGGGTGGAAGGCGTGGCGATCTGCGAACTGACGGCAGCCGATGTGGTGCGCCACCCACTGGTGCAGCGGCTGGTGACGGCCTACGCCAACCGAGATGCCCACAGGCTGGCAGCCACGGGACAAAAGCGATTCGATGGCCAGCAGCAACATCACCTGGACCCTTGAACAGCACGGAGCGCCTGCGCATCCCCGCCGAAATCGCCGTAGCAGCCCTGGTGGCCTACCTCTTCGGCTACTGGTTCACCAGCCTGTTTCCCGGCTATCTGCCCAAGATCGGCGGGCTTTGGTCGGCCATCTCGGCGATCGTGGTGACCCAGTCCAGCCGCAGGGAAACCACCTCCTCCGCCTCCCTGCGGATTTTGGGATCCGCCATCGGCGCCGGCAGCAGCGCCATTTACCTGACGCTGCTGCCCTTTCACCCGCTCGGCATGGCCCTGGCGATCTTCGCCACGGTGCTGCTCTGCACCAGCATCAACATCCCCAGCCACGGGCGTCTGGCCGCGATCACGGTGATCGTGGTGATGGTCACCGGCAGCCTGGATCCAAAGCTGAGCCCGGGACTGAACGCCCTGCTGCGCTTTGTTGAATCCTGCATCGGCACCGGTGTTGCGGTACTCGCGGTGAGGCTTTGGCCGGGATCCGGACGCCAGGGCGACGGCGACTCCTGAAACCGGAGGTTCGCACCCGGCAATCACAGCGGACGCGCCCTCTCGCTGCATGGGGAGATCCGCACCCCCCAGCGGCCCTGGAGCCTCCCACTGGCTGAAAACCGCTGGCAGGATGGATGGAGTTTCCTTTCACTGGTGCGCCATGCCGGCCAGCAGCAATTTTCAACAAGCCATCCGTGAGGCCCAGTCCAGCGCCCTGGTAGGCCCCAATGTGGTCAACAAGGCCCTGCCCTACGTGGGCGGCGGCATGGTGCTCACCGCTGGCGGGGTGATCGGCGGTCTGGCCCTGATGGCCAGCAACCCTCCCCTGTTCATGCCCCTGTTCTGGGTGGCCCTGATCGGGAACTTCATCCTGTTTTTCGTGGCCCAGAACGTGGCCATGAAAGGCAACAACAGCACGGCCCTGCCACTGCTGACGGCCTACAGCCTGATCACCGGCTTCACGCTTAGCGGCATTGTGGCGATGGCGATCGGCACCGCCGGGATCGGCGCGATCGGCACGGCGGCCCTGGCCACAGGCATCACCTTCGTGGCGGCCTCGTTCATGGGTCGCCGCATGAGCGACAACGTCGGCCAGGCCCTCAGCGGCGTGGTGGGGCTGGGCATCCTCGGCCTGCTGATCGCCATGGTGGTCCAGATCGTGGGAGGCATCTTCGTGCCTGGCTTCGGCGGTGGTGGCTTCGAGCTGCTGATCGCCGGTTTCGGCACCGTGCTTTTCGTCGGTGCCGCGTTCGTGGACTTCTACACGATGCCCCGCACCTACAGCGACGACCAATACCTGGCCGGTGCCCTGGGGATGTATCTCACCTACATCAACCTGTTCATCTTCATCCTGCGCCTGATCATTGCCCTCAACGGCGGCGGTCGCCGCGACTAAAGCTCCAAGCCAATCGGCTTTCCCAGCGCCCACCCGGGCGCTTTTTTTATGGCTGGCCCACCGCTGGCATAACCACCTGGGGCAGGGCAGGGGTGACGTCCCGCAGGGGATGGATGGTGCTGCCCCATCCGCCACCCGGCAATTGGGGAGCCATCCCTGGCGCACCCTGGGCGGCCGCATTGAACCAGGCCAAGATGAGGCCGCGCAGGGGGCCGCCCCCGTCCTCCTGGGACGAGCGCAGATTGAAGTGATCAGCCCGCTCCACCAACACCAGTCGATGGCCCTGGTTGCCGGAGCGGATGGTTCGGGCCATCGGCTCAATCGCCTCGGGGCCAGGGGGCACCACCCAGTCGCTGCCGCCGCTCACCACAAGCACCGAGGCTCCCATCGCCTGGGCGGAATCGGCATCGAACAGCAGGCGCATCGGCGGGCTCACCGCCACAGCCGTCACCACCCGGGGATCGGCCAGGGCAGCACTGTCAGCCGATCCCACAAAGTTGCACTGCAGCACCCAGCTGAGATTGCGGGAGGGATGGCTCACGTCGTTGCACAGCTCCAGGAGCTTGCTGGTGGTAGGCCTAGCCCCGGCCAATTGCAGGGCCGTCGTGGCCCCCCAGGAATGGCCGGCCACCAACACGGCCTGCGTGTTCACCGGCCGGCTCAGACCCAACCGGCCTTGGGCCGCGGCATCGATCACCGCGGATACATCCTTGGGCCGCAGGGCTAGCTCCTCCGGTTTGGGTGGCGGCTGCTGGCCCGAAAGCATCGCCCGCTGCTGGCTCTGGTCGCTGCCGGGATGGCGCGGCAGCGCCACCGTGTAGCCATGGCTGGCCAGGTGGGCCGCCCACCCCTCGAAATTGCTGGGGTCATCCCAGAGGCCGTGGGAGATCACCACCAGCCGATTCGTGGCGGCAGCGGACGCGCTCGACTCCAGAACCACCACCGCCAGGGGCTCCGGGCGATGGGCCACCGCAATCGTGACCTCCCGCCGCGCCCTGGAGAAACGCCCGGCCTCCAGCCAGGGGCCCTTGCTGCTCACCGGCGGAACGGTGGCGATCAGCTGGTCGGCGGAGAGGCGCTGGCGGCGAAATCTCTGCACGGCCGAGCCCAGCCGGCCCAGCTGCACCGTGACGCTCTTGCCCGGTAGCTGCTCCAGCACATCCAGCAGGCTGATGCCACCCTTGGCGGCGGCCCGTTCCATCGCCTGCTGAAACTGCGCCGGCTCCAGGGGATCGGGAAGGCCATCGATGTCGCCCAGTGCTCCCACCACCAGCAGCACCTGCTCCAGCAGGGGAGATCCCTGGGCGTTGCGCACCACGGCCCGGAGCTCCAGGGGCAGGTTGGAACGCATCACCGCCTTGAGCTTCCGGCCGATCGCCCCATCGGTAGCCCGATCGAGCTCGGCCAGATCGCTGTCGCCCGCCATCAGGGCCTGGGGACTGCGCAACTCAGACACCCGGACGATGAAGTCGGTGTCGAGCAGCGGCAACCGCAACTTGATGGTTTCAATCGCCCGCGCCGCGGTGGGGGCCCACAGCGCGGCCGCGCCCAGTCCCAGGGCCAGGGCGCGCAGAGCCCGGATGGCAAGGGGGCGAACAACCATGGGGGAAGCCGGCATTGGGTCCATCCTGGCCTGGCTCAGCCCTCCGCCACCGCCTCGATCGCCGCCGCAATCGCGGCGGTCTGTTCGGCGTCGTAACCCCAGCGCTCCAGGAAGGCCACGTCGTCGCCCTCCCCTGCTGTCGCAGCCAGCAGGGTTTCCAACCGCTGCTTCACCGCCTGGGGCTCCAGGCCCCGCAGCAACTCGGTGCAACGGGTCTGGACCCGCTCTGAAGCCCCCTGCTGGGCGGCATCCCCTGCCCGCTGGTGGTGCAGCGCCATGGCCGTGCTCATCGCCAGATTGCGGACCGACAGGTCCACCACTCCTTCACCTGCCAAGCGCAGTTGCAGCACCAACGGCTCCGGCAACCGATCCATCAGCGGGCCATCACCCGCCAGGCTCACCACGAAAAAGCCGCGGGCGCCATCCCGGCTGGCCACCAGCTCGGCCACCCGATCGGCCAGCACCTCGTCGCTGAGTTCACCGTTCTCCCAGAGGGCCAGCCACTGGGCGGTGATCTCCATGGCCTGCTGGAAGGTGGGTTGGCGA
>JBEEKG010000121.1:0-17669 GCA_041168785.1 Cyanobacteriota bacterium | reverse complement strand
GTCAATAACGCAGGCTGAGGCGGCGCACAATCCACTGTGCGGCCACGTTCACAGAAAAGGTCAGCACCATCAGGATCAGGGCTGCATACATGAGTGCAGACACCTGGATGCCATCGGCTTCCCCGAATTGGTTGGCCAGCATGGAGGCGATGGTGTTGCCTGGAGCCAGCAAGGAGATGTCAAAGTTGAGCGCGTTGCCGATGATCATCGTGACTGCCATGGTTTCGCCCATGGCCCTTCCCAAGGCGAGCATCACCCCGCCCGTGATCGCCGAAATTGCCGCCGGCAAAATCACGCTGAAGATTGCGCCCCAGCGGGTGGTTCCCACCCCGTAGGCCCCCTGGCGCAGCTCGATCGGCACCTGGTTCAGAGCATCGCGGGAGATGGCCGTGATGATGGGCAGCACCATGACCACCAGGATCAAGATCGCGGGCGCCATGCCCGGTCCCTGGGGCACGGTGTTGAAGAACGGACTCCAGCCCAACAGGGTGTGCAGGAGGTTGAGGGCAGGCCGGATGGCTGGTTCCATCACAAAGATGGCCCACAGGCCCAGCACCACCGAGGGGATTGCTGCTAGCAATTCCACCATCAGGCCGATGGCATCCCGCAGGGCGGTGGGGATCAGGTCTTCGGTGATGAAGATCGCCGTGCCAACTCCCAGAGGCACGGCGATCAGCAGGGCGAGCAAGGAACTCACCAAGGTGCCGTAAATGGCCACAAAAGCCCCGTACTGCTCTGTGACCGGGTCCCAATTCGAGGTGGTGAGGAAGCTCAGTCCGAAGGCGGCGATTGCTTCACGCGCACCCTGGAATACGGTGAGAAAGATGCCCAGCAGCACAATGGCCACCGTGGAGGCCAGCAGCAGGGTGAGCTGCCTGAAGCCGAGATCAACCAGCTTCTCCGCCGGAGGTCGGCGACGAAGGGTGAACGCATCAGCGTTAAGGGCTGGGTTGGGATCCGTCAGCATGGGGGTGCAAGGCTTTGCATCAGTCAGCACGGAGGTGGCCGATCCCCTTGAAATCTACGGACTGCTCTCGCCAGGGCGTTTAAGTGGTGATTAACGTCTGGAAGCCCAGTAGTTTTGTGGCTCCACAGCGCGGGGCTACGCCAGCCGGTTTCATGGGTCGACGGGTTTCCTGGCTGCGGACTTCATTGGGCGGGGACCCATGTCCCGGATAGTCGGCATCGACCTGGGTACCACCAATACGGTGGTCGCCGTTCTTGAAGGTGGCCGTCCCCAGGTGATCGCCAGCGCCGAAGGCGGCCGTACGACCCCGTCGGTGGTGGGCTTCAGCCGCGATCAGGAGTTGCTGGTGGGCCAGTTGGCCCGTCGTCAGCTGGTGCTGAACCCCCGCAACACCTTCGCCAACCTGAAGCGCTTTGTGGGGCGGCAGTGGGATGAACTGGAGGAGGGCAGCCTGTCTGTGCCCTACACCGTGCGCGCCAACGACCAGGGCAACGTGCGGGTGGTCTGCCCGGCCACTGAACGGGAGTACGCCCCGGAGGAGCTGGTGGCCAGCATCCTGCGCAAGCTCGTGGATGACGCGTCCGCCTACCTCGGCGAGCCGGTGGAAGCAGCGGTGATCACCGTGCCCGCCTATTTCAATGACGCCCAGCGCCAGGCGACCCGCGACGCCGGCCGGCTGGCGGGCATCAGTGTCGAGCGGATCCTCAATGAGCCCACGGCGGCTGCCCTGGCCTATGGATTTGACCGCAGCACCGTCAAGCGGGTGCTGGTGTTCGACCTGGGAGGCGGCACCTTTGATGTGTCCGTGCTGCGCATCGCCCAGGGGGTTTTTGACGTCAAGGCCACCAGTGGCGATACCCAGCTCGGAGGCAACGACTGGGATCGCCGCATCGTGGATTGGTTGGCAGACAGCTTCCAGCAGGAGCATGGCCTCGACCTGCGCCGCGACCGCCAGGCCTTGCAGCGCCTGACCGAGGCAGCGGAAAAGGCCAAGATCGAGCTGAGCGGCGTGCAGGGCACCCCCATCTCCCTGCCCTTCATTGCCACCGGTCCGGAGGGCCCCCTCCACATCGAAACCAGCCTCGAGCGCCGGGTGTTTGAGGGGCTCTGCCCCGACCTGCTGGATCGGCTGCTGCGTCCGGTGCAGAGGGCCCTGCGGGATTCGGGCCTGGCGGCCGACGACATCGATGACGTGGTGCTGGTGGGGGGCTCCACCCGCATGCCGATGGTGCAGGAGATGGTGCGCACCCTGATCCCCCTGGAGCCGTGCCAATCGGTGAATCCCGATGAGGTGGTGGCGATCGGGGCGGCGGTTCAGGCCGGCATTCTCACCGGTGAGTTGCGCGATCTGATGCTCAACGACGTCACGCCCCTCTCGCTGGGTCTCGAGACGATTGGCGGTGTGATGAAGGTGCTGATCCCGCGCAACACCTCCATCCCGGTTCGCAAGAGCGACCTGTTCAGCACCTCTGAAGCCAACCAGAGCTCCGTGGAGATCCATGTGCTGCAGGGGGAACGGCAGATGGCGGCTGATAACAAGAGCCTGGGGCGTTTTCGCCTGTCTGGAATCCCGCCGGCGCCCCGGGGTGTGCCCCAGGTGCAGGTGTCCTTTGACATCGATGCGAACGGCTTGCTGCAGGTGTCGGCCACCGACCGCACCACTGGCCGGCAGCAGAGCGTCAGCATTCAGGGCGGCTCCAACCTCAGCGAGGAGGAGATCGCCCTGTTGATTGAGGAGGCGGAGCAGAAGGCCAGCGAAGACCGCCGCAAGCGGTCCGAGATTGACCGCCGCAACCGGGCCCAGACCCTGGTGGCCCAGGCCGAGCGACGCCTGCGCGATGCGGCCCTGGAGCTGGGGCCCTATGGCGCCGAGCGCCAGCAGCGATCGGTCGAGATGGCCCTGCGTGATGTGCAGGATCTCCTGGCCGCTGACGACCTCGTGGAGCTGGAATTGGCCGTGAGCCAGCTTCAGGAGGCCCTGTTCGGCCTCAACCGACGGCTGCTGAGTGAGCGGAAGGCGGAGCAGGGCCCGCTGCAGGGTCTGAAGAACACCCTGGGCTCCCTCAAAGATGAGTTGTTTGCTGACGACGACTGGGATGACTGGAACCGCCCCGGCAGCGACCCCTGGGCCTCTTCACCCCCGCGCTACGACCGGGAGACCACCTATCGCGAGCCCAGTTATCGCGAGCCCAGCTATCGCGAGCCCAGTTATCGCGAGCCCAGTGATCGCGAGCCCGCCTATCGCGATCCCGAGCCTGCCCTGCCGCAGCGGCGTCCGCGTGTGGATGACGACCCCTGGGGGGATGGGGCCTACCGGTGACGCGTAGCCCTTCTGGCCCGCCCGACTACTGGTCGGTGCTGGGCCTCGAGCCCGGTGCCGATGCCGGCAGCCTCAAGCGGGCCTTCCGCGCCCAGGCCCGTCGCTGGCATCCCGATCTCAACGGCAACGACCCTCTCGCCGAGGAGCGGTTCAAGCTGGTGAACGAGGCCTACGCGGTGCTCTCGGATTCCCGCCGGCGCCAGGCCTGGGAGGCGGGTGGAGCCGGGCCAGGCGCCGGGGCTTCCGAGCCCCAGGATCCCTTCTCGACTGGCTTCCCAGACTTTGAGGACTACCTTGACGTCCTGCTGGGGGATCGCCGCCGCTCCCGTCGCCCTCCCCCGGTCGACGGGTTCGATGCCCAGCGCGATCCTGAGCCTCCCGACGAGCCCCCACCGTCACGGGAGCATTCCGGTTCGGTGACCGCGTCGCCCCCGCCCCCTCCGCCGGTACAGGCCTCTAGCGACCAGGAGAGCCTGGTGGAGCTCACCCCCGAGCAGGCGCTGCAGGGGGAGCGGGTGGAGTTGGAGCTGGCCGATGGCACGGCGGTGGAGGTGTGGACCCCGCCGTTGGCCGGGGACGGTTGGCGCCTTCGGCTCGCCGGCGTCACGCCCGGGGGTGGGGATCATTTCCTCCAGTTGCGCGTCCGGACGGAGGAGGGGCTGCGCATTGATGGTCTGCGGGTGCTCTATCCCCTCGAGCTCACCCCCGCCGAGGCGGCCCTGGGCTGCCAGGTCGTGGTGCCCACCCTGCGGGGTGAGGTGAAGCTGCGGGTGCCGCCGGGCTCCTCCAGTGGCCGCCTCCTGCGGCTGCGGGGTCGGGGCCAGGAGTGGGGCGAGTTGCGCGGCGACCAGCTGGTGGAGGTGCGGATCGTGGTTCCCGAGGCGCTCGACGATGCCGAGGCGGCCCTCTATCGCCGTCTGCAAGAGCTGGCCAATGATCCCGAACGCCCGTAACCCCGAGGGCCTGCACCGGTGACACACTGAGGAACCTTGCCCTTTGCCGCGATCCATGCCGGTGCATGTGCTGCTCTTCGATGCCGGAAGCGACCAGGAAGGCATCCATTCGCTGGAGCTCAATGGCCGCACCGTGGTGCTGCTGTTTGAGGATCGCGATGACGCGGAGCGCTACGCCGGCCTCCTGGAGGCCCAGGACTTCCCCGTGCCGACCGTCGAACCCCTCGATCGCGAGGAGATGGAACTCTTCTGCAGCCAGGCGGGGTATGAGGCCCGTTTCGTACCCGCCGGTTTCCTGCCCCAGAGCGCCGAAGACCGGCTGTTGATTGCCCCTCCTGAGCGCAACATGGATGTGGCCAACTGGCAGGAGCAGCAAGCGGCCGACGCCGCTGCGGCGGGCCAGGCGGAGCCGATCAGCTCCGGTGATCCCAGTCTGGAGGCCTTTCGTCGCCAGTTGGAGGGTCTGCTGTGAGTGGCTCCCTGGCCGGCGACGATCGAGGCCACCTGCTCACCGAACAGGCCAATCCACTCAGCGAGCAGCTCGACCAGCTGCCCACCGACGAGCTGGTGGCGCTGTTCTGTGCCAACGACCTGGAGCCCCAGCGGGCCCTGGAGCGGGCCGCCCCGGCCCTTGTTGCGGCCGTCGATGCCATTGCGGCGCGGTTGGGTGCGGGCGGACGCCTTTTTTATCTCGGGGCGGGCACCTCCGGGCGCCTTGGGGTGCTGGATGCGGCGGAATGTCCACCCACCTTCTGCACGCCACCGGAGCTGGTGCAGGGCGTGCTGGCGGGTGGAGCCCCTGCCCTGCTGCGCAGTTCCGAGGGCCTGGAGGACCTGGCCGATGCCGGCCAACGGGATCTCGAGGAGCGGGGCTTTGGCCCCGGTGATTGTCTGGTGGGCATCGCCGCAGGGGGCACCACCCCCTATGTGTTGGGCGGCCTGCAGCATGCGCGCTCCATTGGGGCCCTAGCCATTGCCCTGGCCTGCGTGTCCGCCGACCAGGTGCCGATGCCCTGCGACATCGACATCCGCCTGCTCACGGGCCCGGAGCTGGTGGCCGGTTCCACCCGGCTCAAGGCCGGCACGGCCACGAAGATGGCCCTCAATCTCCTCTCCACCGGTGTGATGGTGCGTCTGGGCAAGGTGCACGGCAACCGCATGGTGGATGTGGCCGTCACCAACACCAAGCTTGAAGACCGGGCCCTGCGGATCCTGCGCGACCTGGCTGGCGTGAGCCGGGAGCAGGGCCGTGAGCTGCTGCAGCAGAGCGGCGGTTCGGTGAAGTTGGCGCTGCTGATGGGAGCCTCAGGGATGGAGCTGGGCTCGGCCCGTGCCCATCTCGCCCGCCATGGCCCCAGGCTGCGGGTGGCCCTGGAGGCCTGTGGCGCCCAGTTCACGGGGCTGGGTCAGCCGCAGGGCCCCCAGTAGGGCGCCGTGAACAGGTCAACCTTGCGACGGGTGGCCTCGGGCACCTGATCCTTCGGGGTCATCAGGGCATGGCGCAGGGCGTGGTGGGCGCTGCTCGTGGGTCGCTGGGCCGCCACCCGCTCCGCCGCCACCCGCACGATCTGCTGGGCCAGGCTGGCGTTGGCATGGAGGTTGGCAATCACCATCTCCACCGTCACCGAGGCGTGTTCCTGGTGCCAGCAGTCGTAGTCCGTCACCATGGCCAGGGTGGCGTAGGCGATTTCCGCTTCCCGGGCCAGGCGCGCTTCCGTGTGGTTGGTCATGCCAATGACGCTGCAGCCCCAGGAGCGGTAGAGCTCCGACTCCGCCCGCGTCGAGAAGGCCGGACCCTCCATGCAGAGGTAGGTGCCTCCGCGGTGCAGCTGGCGCCCTGGGGGCATCAGGCTTTCGCCCACGTCGGCCAACAGTCGGCTCAGGGCCGGACAGAAGGGATCGCCGAAGGTCACATGGGCCACCAGCCCCTCCCCAAACAGCGTCAGTGGTCGCTGGTGGGTGCGGTCGATGAACTGATCGGGCACCACCATGTCCAGGGGCCGACACTCCTCCTGCAGGGAGCCCACCGCCGAGAGGGAGAGGATCCAGCGCACTCCCAGGGAGCGCAGCGCCCAGAGGTTGGCCCGGTAGGGCACCTCCGTGGGGGTATGGCTGTGATAGCGCCCGTGGCGGGCCAGGAAGACCACCTCCAGGTCGCCGATTCGTCCCAGCCGCAGGCTGTCGGAGGGTGCCCCGTAGGGCGTGTCGATCGTCAGATCCTGGACGTCTTCCAGACCATCCATGGCGTAGAGGCCACTGCCCCCCAGGATCCCCAGCCGGGCCCGGCTCAGATCGATGCCGGCTGGGGTGTCGGGGGTGGAGCTGCTCATCGGCGGCGGGGGATGGTGACGGGGCGTTGCGGGGGGATCCGTTTGGATCGTTCCCCATTCTCAACATCTGACTTCAGCCCAAGCCCCCCGCCAACCCCATACAGTCGCCTTTTACTCCCCTGCGCCCGTGACCCAAGCCCTGATGGAGACTGAAGCCGGCACCATCGAACTGGAGCTGTTCGAGGCCGATGCGCCCAACACCGTGGCCAACTTCACCAAGTTGGCCAAGGAGGGCTTCTATGACGGGTTGGCCTTCCATCGCGTGATTCCTGGCTTCATGGCCCAGGGCGGCTGTCCGAACAGTCGGGAAGGCTCCCGTGGCACGGCCGGCACTGGTGGCCCGGGCTACCAGATCGACTGCGAAATCAACGGCCAGAAGCACCAGGCGGGCACCCTGGCCATGGCCCACGCCGGCAAGAACACCGGGGGCTCGCAGTTCTACATCTGCCACGAGGCCCAGCCCCACCTCGATGGGGTCCACACGGTGTTTGGCCACACCGGAAACATGGATGTGGTGCAGGCGCTCAAGAACGGCAGCCGTATCACCAAGGTCACCATCCTCGACTGAGTGAGCGTCGCCTGAGTCAGCGTCGACTTGAGTCAGCGCCAGACCAGAAAAGCGCCGGGTTGCAGGGTCAACAGGCTCGTCAACCCGGCTTCTTGCACCGCGCCTAGCTCGGTGAGGGGGCGCTGGTCCGGTTCCAGGTTGGCGCTGGGGTGGCTACTGCGCTGGGTGTCGGGCGCCAGCAGCAAACTCAAGCGGCTGGTCTGGGGCCAGCCGGCCATCAGGGCCAGCGCGGCCCCCAACGCCCCGACACCGCCACTGGCTTGGTCGAGGCCCCCCAGCACCACGGCGAGTTGGGGCTGGTTGAGCAGGGCCAGCAGGCGGGGATGGTCTTCCCGCTCCACCTGTAGCCCCTGGCTGATCGCCCAGCTGCCGAGGGTGTCCAGCTCGTCTCCAGCAGGGGTGCCGTGCCAGGCCAGAACCGCTGTCGGTCCGCCGATCGGGCAGGACGGCCCTTCCCCCATCAGGTGGCCGAGCTTGATGCGCTTGGTCTGCAGGTAGGCGGCGTTGTGGCTGCCGGCATCCATCACCAGCGGTACCCGATCTTCCACCTGGAGCCCGTAGCCCCCCAGGCCGGCGATCTTGCGCGGGTTGTTGGTGATCAGCCGCAGCCGTTGCACACCCAGGTCGCTCAGGATCTGGGCCCCCACGCCGTAGTTGCGCAAGTCGGCGGCAAAACCGAGCCGTTCATTGGCCTCCACAGTGTCGAGGCCGGTGTCCTGCAGGGAGTAGGCCTTGAGCTTGTTGATCAGGCCGATGCCCCGCCCTTCCTGGCGCAGATACACCACCACCCCTTCCCCGGCCGCTTCGATCATGCGCAGGGCCGCTTCCAGCTGGGGCCGACAGTCGCAGCGCAGGGAGCCGAAGGCGTCGCCGGTGAGGCACTCGCTGTGCACCCGCACCAGCAACGGCGCGCTGGCCCGCTCCGGATGGCCCTTGACGATGGCCACGTGCTCACTGCCGTCGAGCTCATTGCGGTAGCCGATGGCGCGGAAGTCCCCGAAGGCGCTGGGCAGGCTGGCCTCCGCCTGCCGTCGCACGAAGCGTTCCGTGTCCAGGCGGTAGCGGATCAGATCGGCAATATTGATCAGCCGTAATCCGTGTCGCTGGGCGTAGGCCGCGAGCTGGGGCAGCCGGGCCATGGACCCATCGCTGTTCTGGATCTCGCAGATCACACCGGCGGGATACAGACCGGACAGGCGGGCCAGGTCGACGGCGGCCTCCGTGTGGCCCGCCCGCTTCAAGACCCCGCCCTGCCGCGCCCGCAGCGGGAAAATGTGGCCGGGCCGTCGCAGGTCGGCCGGGCGGCTGGAAGGGTGGATGGCCACCTGGATGGTGCGGGCCCGGTCGTCGGCGGAGATGCCCGTGCTGACGCCGTTTTCGGGACCTGCATCCACACTCACCGTGAAGGCGGTCTGGTTGCTGTCGGTGTTGCGATCCACCATCAGCGGTAGATCCAGTGCGTCGAGCCGCTCGCCCTCCATCGCCAGGCAGATCAGGCCACGGGCCTCGATGGCCATGAAGTTGATCTGCTCGGGCGTGGCGAACTGGGCCGCGCAGATCAGATCGCCCTCATTTTCCCTGTTCTCGTCGTCGACCACCACAATCGACTCGCCATTGCGGATCGCCGCCAGGGCGTCGGCAATCGAATCAAATCGGATGCCGGGCTCCTGGGAGGGGAGGGGCTGGTCGCGCAGGAGGGTCAACGGTGTGCGGGCGGGGCGGAGGGCCCTGGCGCAATCATCCTTTATAAAGCCCGAGTCGATCGGCTTCCGGACTCCTGCCATGGCCAACAAGCGCGTTGCGGTGATCGGGGCCAGTGGCTATGGCGGTCTGCAGACCCTGCGGCTGCTGCACCAGCACCCGGTCCTGGAGGTTTCCTTCCTGGGAGGAGAGCGAAGCAGTGGCAAGCGCTGGAGTGAGCTGGTGCCGTTTCTGCCGCTCGCTGGTGACCCGGTGGTGCAGACGCCGGAACCCGATGCGATTGCCGAGAAGGCCGATTTCGCGGTGTTGAGCCTGCCCAACGGCCTGGCCGCCCAGCTGGTGCCGCCGCTGCTGGAGCGGGGTGTGCGGGTGGTGGACCTCTCCGCCGACTACCGCTACAGCTCCCTGCCCCAGTGGCAGGAGGTGTACGCCGCTGAGGCCCGCCAGGTGCCCCGCAGCGATGGCGACCTCTGCAGCGAGGCTGTCTACGGCCTGCCGGAATGGGAGGCGGAGGCGATTCGCCGGGCGCGTCTGGTGGCGGCCCCGGGATGTTTCCCTACGGCCTCCCTGCTAGGCCTGTTGCCGTTCCTCAAGCAGGGGCTCATTGACACCAGCGGCATCGTCATCGACGCCAAGACCGGCACCTCCGGCGGCGGGCGGGCTGCCAAGGAGCACCTGCTGCTGGCCGAATGCTCCGAGGCGGTGGCGCCCTACGGCGTGGTGGGCCATCGACACACCAGTGAGATCGAGCAGATGGCTGGCCGGGTGGCCGGTCGTGACATCCAGCTGCAATTCACACCCCATCTGATTCCGATGGTCCGGGGCCTGCTAGCCACGGTGTACTGCCGCCTGCGGGATCCGGGCCTTACGGCGGAGGACTGCGCCACTCTGCTGGCGTCTGCCTACCGCCAGGCACCCTGCGTGGAGGTCCTGCCCGTCGGCACCTACCCCTCCACCAAATGGGTTCGCCAGACCAACCGGGCCTTGCTCTCGGTTCAGGTCGATGCCCGCACCGGTCAATTGATCGTCATGGGCGCCATCGACAACCTGGTCAAGGGTCAGGCAGGTCAGGGAGTCCAGTGCCTCAACCTGATGGCGGGCCTGGAGCCTACGGCGGGTCTGCCCTTGCTGCCCTTTTATCCCTGATCGGCCAAGCGCTTGGCGGTGAGTGCCACCGCCAGCGGCAGGATGCGGTGTTCCTGCCGCCGGATCCGGGCGCTCAGGCTGGCATGGTCGTCGTTGGACAACACGGGCACCGCCGCCTGCACCAAGATGCGGCCCGCATCCACCTCCTCGCAGACCAGGTGGGCGGTGCAGCCCGTCAACGTCACTCCCGCTGCCAGGGCCTGGCCCACCGCATCGAGGCCCCGGAAGCTCGGCAGCAGGGACGGGTGGATGTTCACCAGCCGCTCCGCAAAGGCGCTGATGAGGGTGGGGGTGACGACCCGCATCCAGCCCGCCATCACCACCAGATCCACGGCGGCGGCGCGGAAGGCCGTCACCAGTGCCAGATCGAGCCGCTCGCGGCTGGGCTGGGTCCGGTGGTCGTGCACCTGCCAGGGGATGCCGAGCCGTTCTGCCCGCTGCTGGGCTCCACAGCCGGCATTGTTCACCACCAGCAGCGCCACTTCGGCATGGAGGTTGCCACCCCGGCAGGCCTGCACCAGCGCTTCGAAGTTGCTGCCCGAGCCGGAGGCCATCACCCCCAGCCGCAGCGGTGGGTGGCCAGGTTGGCCATCCACTGGCTTACCCCCATCGGGGAGCCAAGCCCCATCCGGTGGCAACGGCCACTGGACTGAGGGCTCCCGATCGCTAGGGTCTGAAAAAGCGGGCATTGTGCCGTGTCCCACCTTTCCATCCTGCCAACCGTTCTGCGTGATGCCGAGGGGCTCGCAGCCAGTCTCAATGCCCTGGGGCATGCCCCCCTCTGGGGTGGCCGGCTTGAGGGCTTTGCCGGGGAGTCCCAACCGGTGGTTCTTCAGGTTGCTCTGCCCGGCGGACAGCGGTTGGGATGGATGCGCCATGCCGATGGCTCGCTGGCGCTGGTTGGAGACCTGCAGCGGCTCAGCCGCTCCCAGAGCCTGCAGCGGTTGTTGGGCCGAATCACCAAGCGTTACGCGGCCGAGATGGCGCTCCGCCAGGCATCCAGCCGTTTTCCAGGGGGCCAGGTGAGGGTTGTGGTTTAGCGCCTCTCCGTGCTGGAACAAGCCCGTGCCCGCGTTTCACCTTGACCTCACGGCCTGCCACCAGCATCTGGTGCGGGTGCGTCTCAGCCACACCCCATCGTTCCCCAGCCTGGGCTTCAGCCTCCCGGGCTGGACGCCTGGTTCCTATCTGATCCGCGATTACGTTCGGCAGCTCGAGGGGCTCACAGTGGTGCAAGCGGGCCAGCGCCTGGAACCCCGCCGTCTCACCCCGAGCCGCTGGCAGCTTGAGCTTCCCAGCCTCAAGCCGCTGGTGATCTGCTACACGCTGCTGGCGGCCGACCTCACGGTGCGCACCTGCCATCTGAATGGCGACCATGGCTTTCTGGCTCTGGCGGCGGTGCTGCTGGAGCTCGATGGGGAACGCTGGTCCCCCCACGGCCTCCAGCTCAGCCTGCCCCCTGACTGGCAGGCCTTTGTGCCCCTGCCGGCTCCTGCCCAATCTGGTGCGAATGGCTGGGTGGCGGCCAACTTCGACCAGCTGGTGGACACGCCGATCGAGGTCGGCCCCCATCGCACCCACCACTTCGAGGTGGCCGGCGTGCCCCATCGCTGGGTCACCTGGGGCCCCGATCTGGCTGGTGTCGATCCGCTGGAGAGCGATCCGCTCTGGCTGTCCGACCTGGAACAGGTGTGCCTGGCCTGTTGCCGGTTGATGGGGGTGGAGCGGCCTGCGGCTCCCCACTACCTGTTTGTGCTGCACCTCACCGACAGTGGCTACGGGGGCCTGGAACACGACTTCAGCACCGTGTTGCAGTTCGGTCGCCGGGCCCTGGCCCGGCCCGGGGGGCGTCGCAAGTTGCTGCAACTCGCGGCCCATGAATACCTCCACCAGTGGAATGTGCGCCGGCTGCGGCCAGCGGAACTCACCCCCTACCGCTACGACCGGGCGGTGGTGGTTCCCACGCTTTGGTTTGCCGAGGGAATCACGAGCTATGTCGACCAGCTTTTGCCCCACAGCGCTGGCTGCTGCACGGAAGCGGAGGTGCTGGAGGACCTTGGGGCTGACCTGAGCCGCTATCTGCTCAGCCCCGGCCGGCAGGTGCAGAGCTTGCGGGCCAGCAGCGAGGAGGCCTGGGTGAAGCTCTATCAGCCCGATGCCTATTCCCCCAACAGCCAGATCAGCTACTACCTCAAGGGTGCGGTGCTGGCCCTGGTTCTGGATCTGCAACTCCGCCGTGCCGGCAGTGGTCTGCCCCAGGTGTTGCGGGAGCTTTGGGCCAGCCATGGTGCCGTGGGTCGGGGCTATCGGGAGGCCGACCTGATCGAGGCGTTCGCGCGCCAGGCGCCCGAACTCGCCGAGGCCTTACCCCGATGGCTGGCCTCCTGTGAGGACCCTCCCCTGCAGGCTTGTCTGGCTGACGTAGGACTGCGTCTTCAGCCCAAGTTGGGCCGTTGCCAGGAGTTGGGCTGCCGCCTCGAGGCCGGAGGCAACGGCGTGACCCTGGCACGGGTGGCCCGAGACGGTCCTGCCGGGCGGGCAGGCCTGGCAGTGGGCGATGAATGGATTGCCCTCAATGGCGTGCGGCTGCGCAGCGTTGACGATTGCATGGATCCGTTTCGGCTCGAGGCACCCCTGACCGCCCACCAGTTGCTGTTCTGCCGGGATGGACTGGTGCGTTCCACCACCCTCCTGCCCGAGCCACATTCGGTGGAGAGCTGGAGCCTGGAGATCGTTCCCGAAACCGCCGAGGCCACCGCCTCCCAGCGCCGCCGCTGGCTCACGTTGCAGATCCCATGAGCACCTCCCCCCAACCCTGGTGGATCGCCTGCGCCGCTGGGGGGATGCTGGCCCTGGGTGCGCTGGGATGGCTGGCGCGGGACCTTTCGGCCGAACCTTCCGCAGGCCACAAGCGTCCCTCCCTGTTTGAGCTGCTCGAGGAGGTGCGGCAGCCACCGGCTGCCCCGGAGCCCGGCCGTCGCGCTGCCCCGGGGCCGCCCGCCCAGCGCAGCTGGCAATCCCCCCTGCGGGCCAGTTGCAGCATCACCGATCCGGGCCAGCGGGAGAGGTTGCAGCGCCTGGTTAGCCAGGTGCAGACGTCCCCTGTTGGGGTTCAGATCCACCCCACCAACTTCGGTGAGCGGTTCACCCGCGATGCCTATGGCAATCCGATCGACCCCACCCCCAAGCTTGTGGTGCTGCACGAAACGGTGTACGGCATCGGCTCCGCCATCAACACCTTTCTCACCCCCCATCCCCGAGATGATGATCAGGTGAGTTACCACTCCTTGATCGGTGGCGATGGCTCTGTTGTGCAGGTGCTCGATCCCGCCAAGCGGGCCTTCGGTGCGGGCAATTCGGCCTTCAACGGTCGCTGGGTGGTGACGAACGCCAAAGTGGGTGGCTCTGTGAACAATTTCGCCCTCCACGTGAGCCTTGAGACCCCACTGGATGGGGAAGACGATGGCCCTGTCCACAGCGGCTATTCCCCAGCCCAGTACGACGCCCTGGCGGCCCTGATTGCCGGTTGGATGAAGCAGTACTCCATCCCGGCTGAACACATCACCACCCACCGGGCGGTGGATTTGGGCGGCGCGCGGGCCGACCCCCGCAGCTTTCAGTGGTCGGCCCTGCAGCAGCGCCTCCAGAATCTTGGCCTGCTCTGCCGTCGCTGAAACGGTTCAGATGAGGGGACTGGGTGCCTGCTTGCGCTTGGCGTAAAGCAGGGCATGGAGCTCGGGGTCCTGCATGGTGCGCAGGATCCGGCGTGGGTAGTCCAGCTTGCCGTTGTGTAGATAGGCCAAGGTCGCGAGGGCCTTGGCATCGCGTTGACTGGTGCTCGCTTGGAGAGGACGGCTCGGCAGGTTGAGATCGCGACTCAGTCGGGCGAATTTCCCCACCAACATCACGACGTTGCGCTCGGGATCCAGCAGCTGTTCACGAGCCTGGATGATCTCTTGCTCCGAGGCATTGGGCTTGAGCAGGCCCTGATGCACCATCTCGCCGATGCCGAGCTGGGCCGGGCCATGGGTGCTGAACAGGCCGGAGTGGGCTGCCAGCGGGAGGTCTTCGCCGGGTTTGGCATGGCGCATTTCATCGAAGAGCACTGCCGCCACCAGCAGGGGGTTTACCCCCTGGCGATGGCTTTCGGCCAGGATCACGGGACGCAGGTCGGAGATCCGGCCCAAGGTGTGGTTTCGCAGCGGCTCCAGCTGGTCAATGCCGTGGGTGAACAGTTGGGCCAGCCGGGGTTGGGGGCCGTGGACGCCGAAGCGGCGTTGCAGTTCCTGAAGTTCTGAAGCGGAAAACTGCAGAGGGTCGTTCGTGCTTCGGTCGCCGGTGGGGGCGCTGATGCTGCCGATCAGTCCGGGATCCAGAAGCAGCAGAGGGTCGCTGGAGACAGCCGTGAAGCGTGCCGTACCCAAAGGGACGATGGCTAGGAGCGCCAGCGCCAGGGTGGTGAAACTCCTCTGCCCAGCTGCGCGCTTGCCGCTAGCAAACGAGCGCCGATAGCTAAAACGGAGCCCCACAAACTCTTCATGATTTGGATGACAGCTTAAAGAAAATTCTCGGTTTGTGGCCGTTCTACGGAACGGTCCGGCGGCCGGCCCAAGGGCTGGTGTTGCTTTCAGGTCAGGCCTAAGTTCTGGGGGCGTGAGTGGCCAGAGCCGCGAGCCCATGCTTGCCAATTTCGACGGCTCCAGTGCCGAAACCCAATGGCAGCGCTTCTGCGAGCTGCTTTGGTACCAGGAGGAACTGGGCATCTGGCTCGATGTGAGCCGCATGGCGCTGGGACAGGCCGATCTGGAGGCCCTCTCTCCCCGTTTCGACCAGGCTTTTGCGGCCATGGCAGCCCTGGAAGCAGGAGCTATCGCCAACCCAGATGAACAGCGCCAGGTTGGGCACTACTGGCTCCGGACGCCAGCCCTGGCTCCCGACCCCACCATCACCGCCCATATCTCGGCGGAGGTGGACCGGATCGAGGCCTTTGGCCGGTCGGTGCTCGATGGCAGCTTGTGCGCTCCCAACGGAGAGGCCTTCACCGATGTGCTCTGGATCGGCATCGGCGGTTCCGGGCTGGGGCCCCTGCTGATGGTGCGTGCCCTGCAGGACGAGGGGGTCGGCCTGCCCTTCCACTTTTTTGACAATGTTGACCCCAACGGCATGAGCCGCACCCTGGCGGCCCTGGACAGCCGCCTCAGCACCACTTTGGTAGTGGTGGTGAGCAAGTCGGGCGGCACCCCAGAGCCCCACATCGGGATGGAGCAGGCCCAGGCTCGGCTCGAGGCCCGTGGAGGCCAGTGGGCTGGGCAGGCGGTGGCCGTCACCATGCTCGGCAGCAAATTGGATCAGTTGGCCGTTGATGGCAATTGGCTTCGCCGCTTCGACATGTTCGACTGGGTGGGAGGGCGTACCAGCATCACCAGTGCGGTGGGCCTGCTCCCTGGTGCCCTGATCGGCGCCGATATCCGGGGCTTTCTCGCCGGTGCCTCCCAGATGGATGGGGCGACCCGGGTGGCTGACGTGCGCCAGAACCCTGCTGCCCTGATGGCGGCGTCCTGGTATGTGGCTGGGCACGGCCAGGGCCAGCGCGACATGGTCGTGCTCCCCTACCGCGATCGCTTGGAGGTGTTCAGCCGGTATCTCCAGCAACTGGTGATGGAGAGTCTGGGCAAGAAGCACGACCGCAATGGTGGTGTGGTGCACCAGGGCATCGCCGTCTACGGCAACAAGGGATCAACCGACCAGCACGCCTACGTTCAGCAGTTGCGGGATGGCGTTGACAACTTCTTTGTCACTTTTGTGGAGGCCCTGGAGGAGCCCAGCGACATTCCTCCGATCGGCGACGAAATTCCTGGCGACTTCCTCGACGGTTTTCTGCAGGGCACCCGTTCGGCCCTGATGGAAGGGGGACGGCAGAGCCTCTCGATCACATTGCGTCGCTTCGATGCCACGGCTCTCGGTGCCCTAATCGCCCTGTTTGAGCGCGCCGTCGGCCTCTACGCCGAACTGGTCAACGTCAATGCCTATGACCAACCCGGGGTGGAAGCCGGCAAGAAAGCGGCGGCCCAGATCCTGGGCCTGCAGGAGCAGTTGGAAAGCCTGCTCAGTGATGGCCGCTCCCGCAGCCTGCAGGATTTGCAGCAGGCCCTCGGCACCAGCAGCCCCGAGCCTCTCTTCTGGATCCTGCGCCATCTCTGCGCCAACCCCCGTGGCTACCAGGCCAGTGGAGATTGGGGCCAGCCGGCGGCGATGCGGTTCGTCAAGGTCTGAGTTCTCCGTTGCCCGTGCCCACGCTCCCGGCTCCCGAGCAGGTCCTGCGGGAGGTGTTTGGCTACGGGGACTTTCGCGGTCCCCAACAGGAGATCGTTGCCCACGTGGTGGCCGGGGGCTCAGCCCTGGTGTTGATGCCAACGGGGGGGGGGAAGTCGCTTTGCTATCAGATTCCTGCCCTCTGCCGTACCGGCACCGGGGTGGTGATCTCGCCCCTGATTGCCCTGATGCAGGATCAGGTCGAAGCGCTGCGTCAGGCCGGCGTGCGGGCGGCCGGTCTCCACTCCGGTTGTTCCGCCGCCGAGACGGCGGCCACCTGGCGGGGTTTGGAGTCGGGCCAGCTGGATCTGCTCTATCTCTCCCCGGAGCGCCTGCTGTCCCCGGGCACCCTGGAGCGCCTGGCGCAGGGACCAATCGCCCTGTTCGCCATTGATGAAGCCCACTGCGTCTCGCAATGGGGGCACGATTTCCGTCCGGAGTACCTGCAGCTGTCGGTGCTGGCGGAACGCTTCGCCGGCATTCCCCGCCTGGCCCTCACCGCCACCGCCGATCCCCGCACCCGGGAGGAGATCCGTGCGCGCCTGCAGCTCGAGCAGGGCCGACTCTTCCTGGCCAGCTTCGATCGGCCCAATATTCGCTATCTGCTGCGCGACAAGGACGACGTTCGCCGCCAACTCCTCGGCCTGTTGGCTGAGCATCGCGGGGATGCCGGCATTGTCTATGCCCGCTCCCGCAGTCGGGTGGATCGGCTCTGCCGTGAGCTTCAGGCTGATGGCTACGACGCGGTGGCCTATCACGCGGGTTTGGACGCCACCGTGCGCCGTGCAGCGCTGGAGCGATTCCGCCGCGAGACCGGCGTGATCGTTGTGGCCACCATTGCCTTTGGCATGGGGATCGATAAGCCGGACGTACGGTTTGTGGCCCATGTGGATCTGCCCAAGAGCCTGGAGGCTTACTACCAGGAAACGGGTCGGGCCGGTCGCGATGGGCTGCCGGCCGTGGCTTGGATGGCCCATGGGGCCGGGGATGTGCCCCTGCTACGCCGTTTCATCGACGACTCTGACGCCGACCCCAGCCAGAAGCGGATCGAACACGGCAAGCTCGACGCCCTGATTGCCTTCACGGAAGCCCCGGTTTGTCGCCGTCAGGTGTTGCTCAGCCATTTCGGTGAATCCCTGCCGTCCCCCTGTGGCAACTGTGACCTTTGCCTGGAACCCTCCACCGCCCAGGACGTCACGGAAGCCGCCCGCAAGGCCCTCTCTGCGGTCTTTCGCTGCGACAGCCGCTTCGGTGCCGCCCATCTCACCGATGTGTTGCTCGGCGCCGATACCGCCAAGATCCGGGAGCTGGGCCACAGCAGCCTCAGCGTGTATGGCATCGGTCAGGAACTGGACCGGGGCCAGTGGCGCAG
>JBEEKG010000120.1:0-5295 GCA_041168785.1 Cyanobacteriota bacterium | reverse complement strand
GTGCTGGTGGGCGGTGAGGAGTCGGGCGGGGTGGGCTTCGGCATGCACCTGCCCGAGCGCGATGCGCCCTTCGCGGCCCTGCTGCTGATCGAGGCGCTGGTGGAGGGAGGGGTGCCCCTGGGGGAGCGGATCGATGCCCTGCAGCAGCGCTGCGGGGGAGCCGCGGCCTACGACCGGCTCGACCTGCGTCTGCCCGACATGGAGTGCCGCCGGCGGCTGGAAGCGACGTTGGCCGCCGCCCCACCGCGTGAGGTAGCCGGCAGCCCCGTGCTGGACGTGATCACCACGGACGGGGTGAAGCTACGGCTCGGCCCCAGCCACTGGTTGATGCTGCGCTTTTCCGGCACCGAACCGCTGCTGCGGCTCTACTGCGAAGCCCCCAATGAGGCCCGGGTGCAAGAGGTGCTGAGCTGGGCACGCGCGCTGGCGGAGGGGAGCTGACACCGTGCCTGCCCATGCCATGGCCCCCTCACCCCTCACCAAACTGGTGATCGCCAGTGGTAACGCCGGCAAGGTGCGTGAATTCAGTGCCCTGCTGGCCGACCTGGGCCTGGAGATGCAGCCCCAGCCCGAGGGACTGGAGGTGGAGGAAACCGGAGCCACCTTTGCCGAGAATGCCCGCCTCAAGGCCATCGCCGTTGCCCAAGCCACCGGCGAGTGGGCCCTCGCCGACGATTCGGGCCTGAGCGTCGATGCCCTGGGGGGAGCGCCCGGCGTGCATTCAGCCCGCTACGCCGACAGCGACAGCTCCCGGATCGCCCGGCTGCTGCAGGAGCTGGAGCGAGCCCAAGCCACCGCGGGCACCCCCAACCGCCAGGCCCATTTCGCCGCCGCCCTGGCCCTGGCCGACCCCAGCGGCCGCATCCAGCTCGAGGTGGAGGGACGCTGCCCGGGCCTAATCCTGGAGACGCCCCGCGGAACGGGAGGATTTGGCTACGACCCGGTGTTCCTGGTGCCGGACGTCGGCCTCACCTTTGCGGAGATGGACGGGGCACTGAAGGGCCAGATCGGCCACCGGGGCCGGGCGTTCGCCCAGCTCGCGCCGGCCCTGCTCCAGTTGTTGGACCGCTGATCGGCAGGGAAACGCTGGCTTGTGGGCAGGGCTTCAGGCCTGGGCCCAGCTGCCATGCAAGCCGTAGGGAATCGCCAGGGGTAGCTCCAGCACCGCCTGCTCGCTCAGATCGCCAGCCTGCAGGATCACCAAATCACTGCCACAGCGGGCCCCGTTCCAGACCAGAACCAGCACCCAGCCATCGTCTTCCGCTTTGGCACCGGGCCGTGGCACCATCACCGGCTCACTGACGAAGCCCCGGGGTGCAGCGCTCCAAACGCGCCGTTCTCCACTCTGGAGGTCGAGCTTCTTGATCGCCTGCAGGGGATCGTTTCCGGTTTCACGCTCGGCCACCGCCATCCAGGCATAGCGGGATGGCAGCCCTTCCCGTTCGGGATTCACCATGGCGAACTCGCAACAACGCTCGCTCAGCCGGGTGGTGCTGACCGTGCCGGAATGCAGATCAATGCGGCACTGCTCGAGCAAACCCTCGGGCAGCAGCTCGAAGTCGATCGCACGAAAATCCTGATCAGGGCCGATCGAAGGGAAATCGCTGTAATAGATGCTCTCCACCACCACGGATCCTTGGTCTTCCCAGGCGTTGAGGTGGTGGAACACAAAGCCGTCGGGTGCATCGAGGATGCGTGGCGGCTGACCGGCGAAGGCCCCACTATCGCGGGGAATCAACCAGAACTTGGCCTGACCGCCGGGCTTGGACTGCAGGCATTGGGCAGCGCCCTTCTGACCGGTCACGTAGGGCAGCGGATTGAACGCGATCGCGTTCTGCAAAAACAGCGCCCAGTTGGGGGTGATGGCGAAGTCGTGCAGGAAGGCAAAGCCGTTGAAGCTGTCGCGGCGCTCACTGAGCAACTGGCCCGCTTTGACACCTGTGGCCGGGTCGTCCTCCACCGCAAACTCCATCAACCGCACCGTGCTGCGCGGACCTGCCTTGACACCAAAGGTGACCATCCGCGGCGCACCGTGGTGGCCCGGGTCAAAGCGGGGATGGGCACTAAAGGCATCGCCCTTCCGCAGGACCCCATCCAGCAGGGTGATGCCCCTGGTCTCCAGGGTTTCAGGATCGAGCGCATGGGGTTCGGCCGCTTCCCACAGGGCCAACAGTTGATCGCCCAGCCGCACCACATGGGTGTTGGCAATGTTTTTGAGCCGCAGATCCAAGGCATTGGCCAAGGGGCCGCCGGGCTTCTGGGTCCCAAAAACGCCGCGATACACAAACTGGCCCGCCTGCTCCTCGGCCAACCACCCCTCGGTGCGCACGAAACGATTGCGCAGGCTGGCCTTGCCTCTTTCAAAGCGCAGGGCCGCGATCATGCCGTCGCCATCAAACGGGTGATGCACCCACTGACCGCCACGCTCAAGGCGGCCTGGACCGTTGCGGTAGAGGGTGCCCTTGAGCTCCTCAGGGATGGTGCCGCGCACCACGTTGAGCGGCGCGCCATCGAGCTCAACCTCCACGTTGCGAAAGGCACTGGACCAGTCGTGGCGGTCGTAGGTGGGCTCGAGGCCCGATTGTTCAGCGCCGGCGGCAATGGTCATCCAGGAGATTCCGCTTCAGCGCTGGCGAATTGAGTCGAAAATAGGTGGGCATAACGGCCACCGCGAGCGAGTAACTCCGTGTGGGAACCCGACTCGACCAGGCGTCCAGCCTCGATGACGCAGATCCGATCGGCGTTCACCACGGTGGACAGTCGGTGCGCCACCACCAGGGTGGTGCGGTTCGCCATCAGCCGATCCAGCGCTTCCTGCACCACCTGTTCGGACGCCGAATCCAGCGCGGAGGTGGCCTCATCGAGAAAGAGCAGCGGAGCGTTCTTGATCAGGGCCCGGGCAATCGCAATTCTCTGGCGCTGCCCACCGGACAGCATGGTGCCGTTTTCGCCAATCACCGTGGCGTATCCGTCCGGCAACTGGCTGATGAAGTCGTGGGCATTGGCGGCCCTGGCCGCCTGCTCAATCTGCTCGGCGCTCGCGCTAGCCAGCCCATAGGCAATGTTTCCGGACACGGTGTCGTTGAAGAGAAACGTGTTCTGATCAACCACGGAGATCAGCGCGCGCAACGAACCCAGGGACACGTCACGGAGATCGACCCCGTCGATGGAGATGACCCCAGAGCTGGGGTCATAGAAGCGGCAGAACAGATCAATGATCGTGCTCTTTCCCCCACCGCTGGCCCCCACCAGGGCAATGGTGGAGCCCATGGGCAAGTCGAGATCCAGGTCGTCGATGACCCACTCTTCCTCATAGGCGAAAGAAACATTGCTGGCCTTCATCCCGCCGGAGATCGCCATGATTTCTCGGGGTTGGACGGGCTCGGGAGGATCAGCCTGGGTATCAAGAATGCCGAACAAATCCTGAGCAGCCGAAACCCCCTGCTGCAGCGTTGAATTGGAGCGAGCAATCCCTTTGAACGGGGCGTAGCAGAGATAGAGCGACGTCAGGAAGGCAAAGAAATTACCCGTTGTTCTAGTGCCAGCAATAACATTTTCTCCGCCATACACCAACACCGCACTAAAGCCAATTGCCCCCAGAACTTCCATCAAGGGCTGATTCGCCAACTTGGCCTTAGTGGTCTTCAGAGCCGCGCGCAAGACCGATTGATTTTCCTCCTCAAAACGGGCTAACTCATAGGACTGCATCCCAAAGATTTTGACCACCCGCAAACCGATCACCGACTCCTGCAGAAACGAAGCCAACCGGGCCAAACTCAGCTGACCCTTGCTGGAGTGGCGGCGCACCTTCTTGGAGGAGTTCAGTACGGGATAAATCGCCAGAGGAAAGAGAATGAAAGCAATGATGGACAGCAACCAATCCTGATAAAAAGCCACTGCAACCAACACCACCAAGGTGAGGCTGTCTTTAAAAACCGAGGAAAAGCCATCGACGATCCCGGTTTTGACCAGGGTGACATCGGTGAGCACCCGAGAAACCAGAACAGTGGAAGGATTGCGATCCACGTAGGACTGGGGCAGATCCAGAATCCGCTGGGCCAGATCGCGACGAAGATCAGCCGTAATGGACTGACCAACAGACTCGGTGAGATAAGCCCCTAGATATTGGGAAACAGCCCGCAGGAGAATAACCACCAAAATAACAATTGGGGCCAGATAAAGCCTACTTCGATCGCTCGAAGGCAAAATATCATCAAACAAATAGCGAATTACCAGGGGAACAAATCCCGTGGAAGCGCCATACAAGAAATTAAAAAAGAGGGCAAAAGAGAATGCTGGCCAAAGATGGCGGCGACCATACCGAGCCAATCGACGGTAAATCGTGGATGTCATCGAATCAGCTCCACCAGCTCTTCAGCTGCCCTGCGGGAGGCCCCAGGGGGGCCCATGGTGGCCTGCAACTCGGCCACGGATTGGTCAAACGCTCCTCGATCAGCCACAATCCGCCGCACCGATCTCACAATGTTGACAGCCGTGACATCTCGCTGAATCAACTCAGGAAACAAGGACCTGCCAAGGATCACATTGGGCAGTCCAATGATGCGCCGACCAATCACCAACCTGGCAATCAGATACGTGAGGCTGGAGAAGCGATAGAGAATCACATGGGGACAACCCAGCAAAGCCGCCTCCAGGGTCGCCGTGCCGGAGGCGATCACACCGGCATCGGCGGCATGCAGCAGGTTGTAGGCATCCCCATCAACCAGGGCAACCGTCAGTGGCCGGCCCCCCATCACCTCTTCGAGATAGGAGCGATCAATGGTCGGGGCCTTGAGCAACACCACCTGCCAGCCGTCGCTCTTGAGCTGCTGGGCTGCCTGCAGCATCGAAGGCAACAGCAGCCTCACCTCGGAGCGGCGACTGCCGGGCATCAACACCAGCAGAGGCTGGTCGAGCGACAGACCGTGGCGCTCCCGAATCTGCTCGCGGGTGCCACTGACGTGCAGCTCATCAACCAGGGGGTGGCCCACGTAACGGGCAAAGTTCCGGCCATGGGCGTTGAAGATCGCCTCTTCGAAGGGGAAAATGACAGCCAGCCTCTCGATCAGCCGCTCCATCTTTTTGGCGCGGCCCTTGCCCCAGGCCCAAACCTGGGGGGCAATGTAGAAAAACACTGGAATCCCCCGCTTCTTGGCTTCCTTGGCCACGAACAGGTTGAAGCCCGGGTAGTCGACCAGCACCACCACGTCCGGACGCTGCTGATCCATCTGCTGCTTGAGCAGCTCCATCACCCGGTGGTGGCGGCGCAGGCTGCTGACGATCTCGACCAAACCC
>JBEEKG010000119.1:0-12837 GCA_041168785.1 Cyanobacteriota bacterium | reverse complement strand
TGGTTGTCATGAGAACGAGAGAAGAGTGTTCCAGAGGAACGGGTATGGAGGGCGGTAAACCGCCAGGGCGAAAATCGCCGGACGGAATCCCGTCGCTCGCAACTGTAACGGAAGATTGCGTGGACTGTGAGGACGCCTCCGTAGAGCGTCTGGGGCCACCCCTCAGTCCGAGCCCCGGGCGGCAATCCGCAGCCAGGGACAGCTGCCACTGCTAGGAATTCCTCTGCATAGGATTCCCCTATGCACAGGCCTCTCCCCGGCATGGCACTGCCCTCCCTACTTCACGCCCTGCCCGTCCGTGGCGCCCTGGCGGCCTTGGCCGGCACTGCCCTCCTGATCACGGGCTGCCAACGGCAACCATCGGCGGAGTTGCAGCGCCTGCAACAGCGCCAGGAACAGCTGGAGGTGAAGATCCAGCAGCTCGAGCAAAAGCTCAACGCGGCGAGTCCAGGAAATGGGGCTGACCCTGCTGGCAAGCCTCCGGCCGGAGCGATCAAGTCGCTCACCTACCGCAGTGGCACCGCAGACGATCGGCTGCGCATCTACTGGGCTGACGGCAGCCAAACGGATCTGCCCTGCACCAAGGAGCAGGCCACCCTGGTGTGTGGATGAGCCTGCTTGACAGCAGATGGCTGGTCAGGCTGAGGTGTCCTTGCACTGCCCTACCTGCATGCCAAATGCTCGTGAGCTCAGCCAGCTCTGTGGCTGCGGAGTCCTGATCGCTCTCTGCATTGGGCTGGGACCAGGACAGGCTCAGACGCCATTAACCGACAACAGTCTGAAAAGGATCGAGATGATCCAGGCTGAGGCCCAGGGGCTGCAGCGCGCCGTGAACGTAGGACGCGAGACCGCAACCAAGCTCAATGGGGGGCTGAGGGTCTACCGACCCGCCAGCTGCATGTATGAAACGGCCAGCAAGAACCCTTGCCTGATCACAAACGACAACAACGGCTTCACGTTCCGCTTCCCCGGTGGAGCCCCGGGTTGGCAGCAACTCAACCTGCCCCCCACCGTCGAAACCGAAATCCGCATCTCCAGGGATGGGCGCACCGTGCTGGGCATCGACTACAACGGCGCTCCCCGATGAGCCAGCTGGGAGGCCAGATCGGTCAGGGCCTGCTGCCACTCTGCTGACACCGGCCAGCTTTCCCGGCAGGTGAGGCTGAGGGCGATGCCCTTCTCGCCATAGGCAGCTTCATTGACGAACACCGGCCACACCGGCTGACACTCCAGTCCCGGCGGCGGAACGTAGCCGATGGTCTCCCCCCCGGGGCCGGTGAACACGGGGTCCCCCGGTTGCAGCGGCCACCAGTCCCGATGCTGCAGCGCCGGGTGCAGACAGGCCGCCGGGGATCCATCAAGGCGACGGGGCAGGTCGAGGCTGCACAGATGACGGTGCACCAGCAGCTGGGGGGGCAAGCGCAGGTCTCCGGCCTGGGCCGCGGCCAGCACCGCCAGCGCCGCCTCGACCGCCAGCTGGGTCTGGCGGCAGATCTGGGCATTGATCACTCCTTGGGGCACGGGCCCCACCTCGATCACCAGTCCGCAGGGCCAGCGCTCCACCAGAAATCCGGTCTGGGCGGAGTCGGCCTCATGCAGATAGATCGGCAGGCCCAGCCGCGCCTGCAGGCCGGCCGCCAGGGCCAGATCGGCCGGCCGCCGGCCGTAGATCACCAGCGAATTGCCCATGGCGCTGGTGGTGCTGTGCAGATCCAGCGCCACCAGGCACCGGGCATCGGCCTCGGGTCCATGGCGGGCCACCAGCTCCCGGGCACGCTGCAGATCCGGCCCAGCCAACGAGGGGTCGGCCAGCAGGGCCGGGGCAAAACAACGGTTGAGATCCCGCTCGAGATAGCGGCGGTTCTGGGCATGGGCAGCGGGATTGCCCACCACCAGCTCCAGATCCAGGCCGCAGCTGGCCAGGCCCCCCGAATTCCGAGTCCAATGATCCAGCAGCCAGGGGGCATTGCGCTCGTTGCCGTGGGTGCCCGCCACCACGAGCACCCTGGCTGGCACTGGATTGGAATGCATCAGCGGGAGGGTCGCCGGCAGGCGCTGGATTTCCAGCCCAGCCTGACGCAGATTCAGACCCTCGCCGCCTCCGCATCCATGGCTCCACCCGCCCCGCTGGTGCGCACCGCCCGCTCGCTCTGGCACTGGCAATGGCAGCAACTGATGGGGGGCCTGGGGCCGGCCGATGCGGAGGGCAATTACCGCCGCCCCGCCGGGGCCTTCAGCGTGCTGCCCCCCTTGCCCAACGATGCAGCCGCGGCCGATGGCCACGTGCTGATCGTTGGCCGCAGCTGTCCCTGGGCCCACCGCGCCTGGCTGGTGTGGAGCCTGCGGGGCCTCGGGGCCAGCATCACCCTGGTGGTGGTCGACCCCGACCCGGCCGAGGGGCGCTGGCGGTTTGCGGAGGCCTTCGAGGGTTGCCAAACCTTGGTCGAGCTCTACCAGCGCTCGGGTGCCGATGCGGGGCAGCGGGCCACGGTGCCAGCCCTCTATTCCCGCCGAGAACGGCGCATCCTGGTGGGCGAGAGCGCCCGGCTGATCGAACTGCTCAATCGCTGGCCCTCCGCCGATGCCCCCAACCTGGAACCGGCGCCCCAACAGGCGGCGAGCGAGCAATGGCGGGACCGGCTGCAGAGCAGCGTCAACGATGGGGTCTACCGCTGTGGCTTCGCCCGCACCCAGGGGGCCTACGACCGGGCCGAGGCCGCGCTGTTTGAGGCGCTGGGAGACGCCGATCGGGCCCTGGCGAGCGCGCCCTGGCTGAGCGGACCCCAGCTGAGCCTGGCGGACGTGGTGCTATTCCCCACCCTGATCCGGCTGGAGCTGGTGTACGCACCCCTGTTCGGCTGCAGCCGTCTGCCCCTGTGGCAGCTGCCGGCCCTTTGGCACTGGCGACGTCGCTTCCACGCCCTGCCGGGTGTGGCGGCCACCTGCTGGCCAGAGGCCTGGCGCCGGGACTACTTCAGCGCCCTCTTCCCCCTCCATCCCTCGGGAATCGTTCCGGCGGGACCGCCCCTCGCCACACTGGTGGGAGGTCCACCCGCTCTGGGGGACCCAGGGGAGACCCAACCGATGCGTGATCCGGGAAACAACCATGGCTGATCCCGTCTTTGAAGGGGTCTACGGGCCCTTCACGATTGATGCCACTGACCGGCGCGAGGTGCTCGGGTACCGCCTGGCCCTCAGCGCCGTGGCCGTGGGTCAGGTGGGCCTCCTCCTGCAATGGCGCCAGTTCGGCCCCCACCAGCTCTGGCCCTGGATGGTGTTCATGGCGGTGGGTCTGGGCCTCGCCCTGCGCTGGATCCACATCTACCTGGTGCCCCTGCACCGGGCCCTGCAGCTCTTCTGGCTGCTGGGCTGCGGGGGTGCCTTCGTGCTGGCGGCCCGCAGCGGTCCCGAGGGCATGGTGGCGGCCGTCACCAACCAACCCCTCTGGATCCTCGCGATCGGCCCCTTCTTCGCCGCCCTGGCGGGCGTGGGCTTCAAGGAGTTCTTCTGCTTTCGCCGGCCCGAGGCGATCGGCGTGACGCTGTTGCTGCCGATCGCCCTGCTCGGTTATCTGGCCGGCCTGCTGGGCGGCACGGCCACCACCACCTTGCTGGCCCTGGAGAGCGCCTTGCTGCTGTTGCTGTGCCTGCGGAAGTTCCCCATGCCCGCCGCAGCCGATGTGGGAGACAAAAGCGTGTTCGCCCACCTCAAGGCCCGGGCGGCCAGCAGCGAGGGAGCCGCACCTTGAGCCTGATCAGTCTGGTGGAGGCCGGCAAGGACTTCGGCATCCGCACCCTGTTTGAAGGCCTCACCCTGCACGTGGGTGAGGGAGAGCGCCTGGGGCTGATCGGCCCCAACGGAGCCGGCAAGAGCACCCTGCTGAAGGTGCTGGCCGGGCACGAGCCCCTGGGCAGCGGCCAGCGGCGCTGCGCCCCCCGCACGCGAGTGGTGCTGGTGGACCAGGAGCCCGAGCTCGACCCCGACCACACCGTGCTGGAGCAGGTGTTCGCCGGCAGCGGTGAAAAAATGACCCTGCTGCGGCAGCACACGGCCCTAAGCCAGGCGGTGGCGGATGCTCCCGACGACGCCACCACCCTGGCTCGACTGAGCGACCTGCATGGACGCATGGACCAGCTCAACGCCTGGGGGCTCGAACAGCAGTGCCGGGAAGTGCTGGAACGGCTGGGCATCGGCGATACCGACCGCAAAGTGGGAGACCTATCGGGTGGATACCGCAAACGGGTCGCCCTCGCCGCAGCGCTCGTAGCCGAGCCGGATGTGCTGCTGCTGGATGAGCCCACCAACCACCTCGATGCCAACGGGGTGGAGTGGCTGCAGAGCTACCTCGACCGCTTCCCAGGTGCCCTGGTACTCGTGACCCACGACCGCTATGTGCTCGATCGGGTGACCCGGCGGATCGTGGAGGTGGATCGGGGCCTGGCCCGTAGCTATGCCGGCAACTACGCCACTTACCTCACCCACAAGGCTGAGGAGGAGGCCTCCGAAGTCGCCTCGGCCGCCAAGTTCAAGGGCACCCTGCGGCGGGAGCTGGCCTGGCTGCGGCAGGGCCCCAAGGCCCGCAGCACCAAACAGAAAGCCCGGATCCAGCGCATCGAGGCCATGCGGGAAGCCCCCCAGCGCCAGAGCCGCGGCCAGGTGAGCCTGGCCACCAGCAGCCGACGGCTAGGCAAGCGGGCCATCACGGCCGAAGCGCTTGGGGTGAATGCGGGGGAAGGCCCTGAAGCCCTCTCCCTGCTGCGCCAGTTCAGCTACGACTTCAGCCCGGAAGACCGGATCGGCATCATCGGGCCCAACGGAGTGGGCAAGTCGAGCCTGCTGGAGGTGATCGCCGGCCGGCGCCAGCCCAGCAGCGGCAGCCTGGAGTTGGGTGCCACCGTCAAGCTGGCCTACTTCGACCAGCACAGTGACGTGCTGCTCAAGCCCGACCAGAAGGTGCTGGAGGTGGTGCAGGCCGCCGCCAGCCGGGTGTCGGTGGATGGCGAGGAGCTGAGCGCCTCCCAGCTGCTGGAGCGCTTTCTCTTCCCCCCCGCCCAGCAGCACCAGCCGGTGGCGAAACTCTCCGGCGGTGAGCGGCGGCGGCTGCACCTCTGCCGGCTGCTGATCGAGGCGCCGAATGTGCTGCTGCTCGACGAGCCCACCAACGACCTCGACGTCCAGACCCTGAGCGTGCTCGAAGACTTCCTTGAAGACTTCCGCGGCTGCGTGGTGGTGGTCTCCCACGACCGCTATTTCCTCGACCGCACCGTGGATCGGTTGTTCTGTTTTGAGAACGGTGAGCTACAGCGCTTCGAGGGCAACTACAGCGCCTATCTGGAGACCAGCGCCGCTCGTCAGGAGGCCGCCCGGCTGGCCAGTGCCACCCAGCCCGCCCAAGCCGCCAACCGCTCCGAACGCCCGGAGCCGGCTGGCACGACTACGCCGCGGCGACGGAGCTTCAAGGAGAGCCGCGAACTGGCCGATCTGGAAACCCAGCTGCCGCTGTGGGAGGAGCAGCGCCGCCAGCTGGAGCTGGCCCTGGGAGCAGGCGGCAGCGACTACGCCGCTCTGGAGGAGCTCACCCAGCAACTGGCGCAGCTGAGCGAGCGGATTCACGGCGGCGAGGAACGCTGGCTGGCCCTGAGCGAACTAGCAGGTTGAGGATGGGGCCATCCCTGCGGCCGACCGGCGGCGGCGGCGGTGTGGATGGGCCATCTCCAGGGAGCCTCCAGACGCCCCGCTCTGCCGCGGCGGCAGCCCACACACCGGACCTGCCGGTTCTGGCAGCAACCAGGGCTGCAACCGCACCCGACCCCCTTGGGCCTCTGCCTCCTTCATCGCGGTGGGCTTGTAGTCGTCTGCCGCCCGATGGGCCGCCATCTGGTCACCCATGCGGCGCAGGTAAAGGTCTTGGCACCAGGTGATCTGGCAGTGCTCATAGGCCTCACAAGCGGCCTTAAGGGACGGAAACCGCTGGCTGACCAAACCACTGGGCGCGCATTGTTTCCAATCCAACACATCGTCGAAGCTCAGATCGCGGCGCCACTGGCGCTGCTCGGACAGGTAGCAGTGCTCCTCCGGACCGTTGATCCAGAACAGGCGCCCGTTCTCGTCCATGAAGTGGCGACCGCGCCGCTGCTTGATGCGTGCCATGGAGATGCCCCAGAAATGCGCTGTCCTGCTGCTAGCCACGGCGCAGCCGATCTGCAGCAGGCAACAGAAAGACGCAAGGTCGGCCGGCACCCGTAAGGTGGGCCGCGGTGAGCTCCGGCCTTAGCCAGCCGGTATCCGAAATGAACAGCATCGACGAGCACATCCAGAAGGATCAGAGCGAGATTGAGGCCGCCCGCGCTGCTGGCGATCTGGGCAAGGTGCGACACCTGGAAGAGGAGCTGCAGGGGCTCCAGGAGTTCAAGGAACACCATCCCGAGGACAGCCACGACCCCACCCCCCTCGAAGTGTTCTGCGATCTGAATCCCTCGGCCCCCGAGTGCCGCGTCTACGACGACTGAAGCCCCCAGGCCCCATCTCGTAGGGACTGGGCCTTTAGGCCACGCCGAGCTGCTGCCACACCGCGCCCAGCAGCTCCGGCAGATTCTTCGAGGCCGCCGCTGATATCGCCAGAACGGGCTGTTCCCCCTGGGACTTCACCTGTTGGCGCACCACCTCCAGTGCGGTCTCCAGGGCTGTTGGATCCAGCAGTTCGATCTTGTTGAGCACCACCAGCCGCGGCCGCTGATCGAGGCCGTGACCATAGGCCGTGAGCTCCCGCTGCACCACCTGAAGGTCGGCCAGCACGTCCTCGGCACTGGCATCGATCAGGTGAATCAACAGGCGGGTGCGCTCGATGTGGCGCAGGAAGTCGTGGCCGAGTCCGGCCCCCTGGGCCGCCCCGGCAATCAGGCCGGGAATGTCGGCAAACACGGTGCCATCGCCACTGGGCCGGCGCACCACGCCGAGGTTGGGCACCAAGGTGGTGAAGGGGTAGTCGGCGATCTTGGGCCGGGCAGCCGAAAGCACCGAGATCAACGTGCTCTTGCCAGCGTTGGGCAGCCCGATGATCCCCACCTCCGCCAACAGCTTGAGCTCCAGCTGCAGCAGCCACTCCTCACCCTCCTTGCCCTCGGTGCACTTCTCCGGCGCCCGGTTGCGGTTGCTGAGGTAGTGGGCGTTGCCGAGGCCGCCGCGGCCACCGAGGGCCACCAGCAGCTCATCCCCCGGAGCCGTGAGATCGCCCAGCAGGATGGTGGTGCGGGCGTCACGGACCTCCGTGCCGCAGGGCACCTTGATGACCAGGTGATCGCCGCTGGAGCCGGTGCAGCGGTTGGGACCACCCCGCCGGCCCTCCACCGCCGCAAACAGGCGCTTGTACTTGAAATCCAGCAGGGTCTGGAGGTTGGCATCAGCCACCAACAGGACGTCGCCGCCCCGGCCGCCATCACCGCCGGAGGGCCCCCCAGCGGGAACGTATTTCTCGCGGCGGAAAGCCACGATCCCATCGCCGCCACGGCCGGCCTTGACGGCGATGCGGGCCTGATCAATGAATTGCATTGGGACAAACCTAGGATCGCGCCGTCTGAAGGCCCGTCTTGGCAGAGGTTCGCTTCCAGCAGGTCAGCAAGACCTACCCACCCCGCAGGGGCAGTGATCCGGTGGAGGTGCTGCAGCAGCTGGATCTGCAGATCCAGGACGGCGAATTCCTGGTGCTGGTGGGACCATCGGGCTGTGGCAAGAGCACCCTGCTGCGGCTGCTGGCGGGCCTGGAGCAGCCGAGCGGGGGGGAGATCTACGTCGGCAACCGGCCCGTAAGCCAGCTGCGGCCGGCCCAGCGGGATGTGGCCATGGTGTTCCAGAGCTACGCGCTCTACCCCCATCTCACCGTGGCCGGCAACATCGGCTTCGGATTGCGCCGCAGCCGCAACCGCTCGGCCCTCGAGCAGCTGCAGGACAGCCTCCACCTGGCCAGCCGGCGGCTGCCCAGGCCCCTGCAGCTGCGTTCGCTGCGGGAGGAACGCATCGCCGCACGCATCGCCGAAGTAGCCGAAACCCTGGAGCTCGATCACCTGCTGGACCGGCTGCCGAAGGAACTCTCCGGCGGCCAGAAGCAACGGGTCGCCCTGGGCCGGGCCATCGCCCGGGCGCCGGCGGTGTTCCTGATGGATGAACCCCTCAGCAACCTCGACGCCAAGCTACGGACCGGCACCCGCACCCAGATCGTGGAGTTGCAGCGGCGGCTGGGCACCACCACCCTGTACGTCACCCACGACCAGGTGGAGGCCATGACGATGGGCCACCGCATCGCCGTGCTCAATGCCGGTCGGCTGCAGCAGCTGGGTACGCCGATGGAGCTCTACCAGTGGCCCGCCAACCTGTTCGTGGCCCAGTTCATCGGCAGCCCGCCCATGAACCTGCTGCCGGTGCAGGCGCTGGGACCCGGCCAACTGCAGCTGGGCAGCCGCCGGCTCACGGTGGAGGGTCCCCTGGCCGAGGTGCTGGCCACCCAGGCGGGGCACAGCCTCACCGGAGGACTGCGGCCCGAGCACTTCCGCCTGGCCCCGGCCACCAACCGCAATCTCCGGGCCGAAGTGAGCCACAGCGAGGCCCTGGGCAACGAACAGCTGCTCACCTGCCGGTTGGAGGAAGGCGATCACCTGGTGCAGGTGCGTGTCGGCCCCGAAGAGACCCTGCCGCCCGGATCCACGGTGCACCTGGAGGTCGACCCCCGCGGCTGGCGCGTGTTTGACGGGGCCGGCGCAGCCCTGCCCCTGCCCTCCCCGGCCGCTGGCCTGGAACCCCTGCTCCCTCGGCTCTGATGGCGCGGGCACGGAGTGGGCTCGACGGGCCTACTTCAGGTAAATCACGCTGCAGCCAGGACCGCCGTCACCCTGCTCGGCATCGCGCACCCGCTCCACGTAGGGAACGGTGGTGAGCCACTGGCGCAGGCCCCGCTTCAGCTTGCCGGTGCCGATGCCGTGGATCACCCAGACGGGACCATTGGCACCGCGCAATCGCTCCTCCACCGCCGCCTCCGCCTCGTGCACCCGCAGGCCCCGCACATCCACCGTGTTGCGCTCGGTGCGTACGTCGGGACCACGGCCCCCCAGCCCCCGCTGGCCCTTCACCTGCACCTGCACCTCCGGCGGCGTCGGCTTCTCCCCATGGAGCCCCTCGATGCCGGCCAGCTCCAGGGTGAGCCGCAGGACGCCGCAGCGGACCGTGAGTTCGCGACCGTCGTCGGCCAGGGCCAGCACCTCCCCGGCCTTGCCCAGCGACAACACCCGCACCCGATCGCCCACGGCGGGCATCCAACCGCGGTGCTCGCGCCGCTCCGGGGTGGGGCGATGCTGCTGCTCCAGGGTCTTGAGGCGCTGGCCAGCCTGACGGGCGGTTTCACCCAGCTCGGAGCTGGTGGCTCGGCCCCCATCCTGGCCCTGGCGCAACCGGCGGATGATCCGCTTGACCTCGTTCTGGCCCTGGCGGATCGAGCGCTCCAGCTGCTGGCGCCGCTGCTCCTGCAGCTCGGCGCTCTGCTGGGTCTGCTGCTGCCAGCGCAGCAGCAACTCCTCGTGCAGCAGCTCGGTACGGGCCAGCAAGGCAGCGGCCTCCTCGGCGGCCTCCTGCTGCCTCTGGCGCTGCGCTTCCAGGCCGGCGATCACCTGGTTCACCTCCCCCTCGCCGAGGGGCTCCAGCTGGGAGGCCGCGAGCTCCAGCACCGGCTCCCCCAAGCCCAAACGGCGGGCAATGGCGAGGGCATTGCTGCGGCCGGGGATGCCCCACTGCAGGTGGAAGGTGGGGGAAAGGGTGTCCACATCGAAGGCCACCGAGGCGTTCTCGAAGCGGGGATCGCCGTACTTGAGGGCCTTGAGTTCGCCGAAGTGAGTGGTGGCGATGGTGAGGCGGGCCCGATCGGCCAGGTGCTTGAGCAGGGCCGTGGCCAGGGCTGAACCCTCGAGGGGATCGGTGCCCGCCCCCACCTCATCGAGCAACACCAGGGCAGCGCCCCGCCCCTCGCCCCAATCGGACGCCGCCCCCCCTGGATCCGGCAGGGCCTCGAGGATGCGGGCGATGCGGCGGATGTGGCCGCTGAAGGTGGAGAGGCTCTGCTGCAGCGACTGCTCATCGCCAATGTCGGCGAGCACCAGGGCGCACCAGGGCAGCCGGGGCGTGCCACTGCAGGGCAGGAACAGCCCGGCCCGGGCCATCAGGGCCGCCAAGCCAACACTCTTGAGGGTGACGGTCTTGCCGCCAGTGTTGGGGCCCGTGATCGCCACCACGCGCAGGTCGGGCCCGACCTGCAGGCTCACGGGCACCACCGCATGGCCGTCCTGACGCCGCTGCTGCCAGAGCAACAGAGGATGGCGCAGGTCGCGCAGTTCAAAGGGGGCATCGGCCCCAGCGACCAGCTCGGGCCGCACCGCCCCCAGCCAGGCGCCATAGCGGGCCCGGGCCAGGCCAGCATCGAGACGCCGCAGCACCTGTTGAAGCCCCTCAAGGGCTTCCGCCTCCTCCCCCACCAGGCCACTCAGGGTGGTCAGCACCTCCAGCTCCAGATCCCGCTCCCGCCCCTCCAGCTCGCGGATGCGATTGCCCAGGGCAATCACAGCCTGGGGTTCGATGAACACCGTTTGACCTGACGCCGAACTGTCATGCACCAGCCCGGGCACCTGGGCAGCCGCACCGGCCTTGACCGCCAGCACAGGCCGACCATTGCGCTCGGCGATCACCGTGTCCTGCAGCATCGCCCCACAGCGACGCAGCAGCTCCTGCAGCCGCTCGCGACGATCGGCGCGCACGCCGAGCAACTGGCGACGCAGCCCCTCCAGGGGCGGGCTGGCCCGATCGGCCACCCGACCACCCTCCTCCAGGCAGAAGTGCAGACGCTGCTCCAGCTCCGGCAGGGTGCGTAGGTCGGCGACCAGGGCCGAGCACACCGGTCTCAGCTCGGCATCATCGATCTGGCGCCGTAGCCGGCGGGCGGCTGCCAGGGTGCCGGCCAGGGCCAGCAGATCTTCACCAGCCGCAGTGCCGCCCTTGGCGCAGAGAGCCACGAGCGGCGCGATGTCGGCGACGCCCTGGAAACTCAAGCCCCCCTCCAGCAGGCCATCGAGACCCAGCAGTTCGGTGGTTTCCGCCAGCAAGCTGAGGCTCGCGGCCAGCGAAGCCGGCAGGGAAAGCTCCCGACAGGCGCTCCGACCTGGGGCCGTGCTGGCAAAACTGGCCAGCTGCTCCGCCAGCCGGGGCCACTCCAACAGCTCCAGTGCTTCCTGTTGAATCGCGGGCAAGGCGGTGAACGGCGTGGTCACCCGGTCACGTTGGTCTGGATGCCTTCGGCGGGCTCATAGAGCATCTCCAGCCAGTTCCCTTCCGAATCCTGCAGGTAAAAGCTGGCGGTGCCATCGCGGTGGTCATGCACCGGCCCGACCGGATGGCCGCTCGCCTCCAGCTGGGCATGCATCGCCTGCACGGAATCTCGGTCATCGAAGTGAAAGGCGAAATGGGGGCCGGCGGCGGTGTAGTCGGGGCTCAACAGGGCGACCCCATCGCCCGTCAGGGGCGACTGCAGATAGGCCCAATCAGCCCCATCCCAGGTGAGCTGCAGGCCGAGAGCGGTGTAAAAAGCCTTGGCGCGGGCCATGTCTTCCACCCGAAGCGCCACATGGCCAAGGCGATGAACGGTGGCCGGAGCCATGGCGGCAGGAGTCAGGACTTCCATTCTCGGGCACCGCGGCGGTCAGCGAGGGATTGGGCCAAGTGCACCACCAGCAGCAACCAGGCCGTGCCCGCCAGGGTGAGCAGGGGGTAGGTGGCCGGGGGAGCAGGAATCACAAAGGGGAGCAGGGCGAGACCGAAGGCCGGAGGACAGCGGAGCCGCGAGAGCCGCAACAGCAAGGCCGTGGCCAGCACCGCCAGGAACGTGGCCAGGGGCACCACCCCCAGGGCCTGCACCAGGGCAAGGCCCGCCACCGCCGCGCCACCGGTGACCACCAGCACGGCGAGGGGGCGCCCCAGCCAGGGGCAATGGTCGCGATCGGCCATCATGTCCCAGGCGATCACCAGCAGGGGCGGATAGAGCACCAGGTGGGAGCCCAGCAGCTGCACCAACACCAGCGCTCCAGCGAGGAAGGCGGCGAGGGGCCAGAACCAGGCCAGGCGGTTTGGTCCCGGCAGCGGCACAGCCACAGGGGGGGCTGGCGTCAGGATGGGTGCCATCGGGATGGAGGGAGCCAGGGAGGCGCGCAGAACCACCAGCAGGGCCAACCCTCCCGTTCCCGCGAGGATGGCCAAGGGGTACATCCAACTCGTGATTCCCAGGGCCAGCGGCAGGATCCCCGCCGAGATGGCCGGCATGATCGGCGAACGCAGGGCCCTGATCACCAGCAGACAGATCCCCAGATCCAGCACCACCGCCAGGGGGCCGTAGGGCAGCAAGCGGGTGATCAGCACCCCCAGCAAGGCCGTCAGAACAGGCGTGATGGCCAGCAACACGGGAGCACGGGCCCAGCGCCCTCCGGGGTCGGCAAACACCACCGAGGCCAGGGCCCCCAGCTCTGGAAACAGCAAAAAACTCAGGCCTGTGGTTCTGGCCAGAGCCGTGATCAGGGCCAGATAGAGCGCTGTGGCCAGAGTGGGGCCAACCCAGTGGAGAGACTTCAAGTCAGACCTGGCTTCCCATCAACCCTGGCGCAACCAGGCGGCCGCATCACAGGCGTGATACGTGAGGATCAGATCGGCCCCAGCCCGCTTGAAGCACAGCAGGGTTTCCAGCACCACCGCCCGCTCGTCGATCCAGCCCTTTTCTGCGGCGGCCTTCACCATCGCGTATTCGCCGCTGACGTTGTA
>JBEEKG010000118.1:0-7706 GCA_041168785.1 Cyanobacteriota bacterium | reverse complement strand
ATTCGGAGGCTCCATTGACGGAAGACACCCCCCCTGAGCATCAGATAGGAGTGCGCTGACGATCCGGCTCCTGCTCCAACTCTCTCGACGGATCTCTGGCTTCCCTGGGTGTGACGTCCTCTCGTCAGCCCGTTCACTGCACCGCTAACGGCCTGGGTTCTCCCTGGGTTTCAGGTGCCCCGGACCGAAATGGGAAGTCCCACTTGTTACCTGGCCCCAGGTGCCAGCGCCGGCAGCTCCGACCCACAACTGAAGACCTTCAGATCCAATGATCTGATTACCAAGCACAAACCTCGCGCAGCTGCGCCCCACCCCCCAGGGTCGGCACCATGGCTGAGCAGACAAACGCCCGGGGCTCGCGCTCCGGGCTTTGTTGTGTATCGGTCGGCGGAAGCCAACCTTCCTAGCCTTGGGGCAGCCAGGGAGCTCCCATGCCGGCGTCGCCTGAGGTTGGGGCTGAAACGATCGAGGGTCGGGCCCATGAGCTGCTGGCCCAGCTCAGCAGCGCCGAGAAGCTAGCCCTGCTGGAAGGTGATACCGACTTCTGGCCCGGCATGGTGGACATCGCCAGCCGCGATGCTTCTCACGTCCATCCCTGGCCGGCGGGGGCGGTGCCGCGGCTTGGTCTGGACGGTCTGCGGTTTGTCGACGGTCCGCGGGGGGTGGTGCTCAAGGGTGGGGCCACCACCTTCCCGCCGCCGATCGCGCGGGGTGCCTGTTGGGACGCGGACCTGGAGGAGCGGATCGGCGAGGCGATGGCCCGCGAGGCCCGCAGCTTCGGCGCCAATTGGCTGGCGGCGGTGTGCGTCAACCTGCTGCGTCACCCCGGCTGGGGCCGGGCCCAGGAAACCTACGGCGAAGACCCCGTGCTGCTCGGGGCCCTGGGGGCGGCTTGCACCCGCGGCATCCAGCGCCATGCCGTGGCTTGCGTCAAGCACTTCGCCCTCAACTCGATCGACAGCTCCCGCTTCCTGGTGGACGTGCAAGTGAGCGAGCGGGTGCTGCACGAGTTGTATCTGCCCCACTTCCGCGCCTGCGTCGAGGCCGGCGCAGGGTCAGTGATGAGCGCCTACAACCAGGTGAATGGTGAGTGGTGTGGCCAGCATCCCGGGCTGCTCACCGCGATCCTCAAGCAGCGCTGGGGGTTCCGGGGCTTCGTGGTGACCGACTTCATCTTCGGGGTGCGGGATGGCGTGGCGGCCGTGCGGGCCGGTCAGGACCTGGAGATGCCGTTCCGGATGATCTTTGCCGGCGGCCTGGAGGAGGCCCTGGCCGATGGACGCCTGCCCCTCGATCGGCTCGACGACGCCGTCCTGCGCCAGCTGCGGGTGCAGCTGGCCGTGCCGGAGGGCTCCTATCCCGTCAGCCTGCGGGGCAGCCCCGAACACCGCGCCCTGGCGAAGGAGGCGGCCTGCAAGGCGATTGTGCTCCTCAAAAACGAGGCCGTGTCCCCTGGTTCGCCCCTGCTGCCCCTGGATCCGTGCCGCTCCCTGGCGGTGATCGGCCGCCTGGCTGCGGTGGCCAACCTGGGCGATCGGGGCTCCTCCGACACCCGGCCCGAGCCAGGGGTGATGGTGACGCCTCTGGAGGGTCTGCGGGCGGCCGCCGCGCCGGGAGCCGTTCACCACGTCAGCGGCGAGCGCCTTCCGGAGGCTGTGGCCCTCGCCGCCGCCTGTGAGTCGGTCCTGTTGGTGCTGGGCCTCGACTGGCGCCTGGAGGGGGAGCACATTCACCCCGGCGACATCGCGCCAATCCTGCGCCAGATGCCGCCCCCCCACCCCCTGCTGCGCCGTTGGTGGCCGCCGGTCGCCCGGGCCATCGCGGCCATCACCAGCTACGGCTCAGCCCGCCAGGGGGGTGACTTCGCCGCCGGCGACCGCACCCAGCTGGAGCTGCCCGCCGAGCAGGTGGCCCTGATCGAGGCGGTGGTGGCGGCGAACCCCCGCACGGTGGTGGTGCTGATGGGTGGCGGCGCGATCCTCATGGAGGCCTGGCGCCGGGCCGTGCCGGCGATTCTGCTGCTCTGGTATCCGGGCGAGCGGGGCGGCGAAGCCCTGGCCGATGTGGTGTTCGGTGCGGTGTCGCCCTCCGGGCGCCTGCCCTTCGCCATCCCCACCAGCGCCGACCACCTTCCCCCCTTTGAGCCCCGTGCCCGCCAGGTGCGCTACGACCTCTGGCATGGCTACCGCCGGTTGCAGCGCGACGGCCACCCGGCCGCCTTCCCCTTCGGCTTCGGCCTCTCCTACGGCGCCCTGCGCCTCAGCGATGCACAGGCCGAACTCAGCCCCGGTTCCCACCCGGCACTGCGGCTCGCCGTGACCCTGCACAACGACGGGGCCATGGCCAGCGATGGGGTGGTGCAGGTCTACGTCGAACCACCGGGGCTGGTGCTGGAACGCCCCCGGCGCACCCTGGTGGGTTTTGGCCGGGTGAGCCTGGAGCCTGGCGGGTGCCAGCGGCTGCGCCTGGCGATTCCCCTGCGCCGGCTGGCCTATTTCGACCAAGCCACCAGCCGCTTCTGGCTCGAGGCGGGGACCCACCGGCTGCGCTTTGCCCAGCACAGTGAAGACGCCGGGCTGCTAGTGGAACTGGTCTGGGCGGCCACCGATCTGGGCCCCTGATGGCGGGATCCAGCTCAGGGGCGGGCGAGCAGCTGCTGCAGCCGCAGACGGTTGTAGCGCTGCACCCACAGGCAGGGCAGGTTGAACAGGGTGGCGAAACCCAGATTGATCAGCACCCCCACTGGTGGCAGCCACAGGGCAGTGGCGATCCAGAACAGCCACAGGGCCAGGTGCACCAATTCGGCCCGCTGGGTTTCGAGCACGAGCCGTTCCAGGCTGCGGCGATCCCGACGCACCAGGCTGGCCTTGGCCACCCCGTTGGGCAGCGCGTTGCCGGCATCGGGCAGCCAGGGCTTCCAGCGCCGGATCGCCCAGTGCCGTTCATAGCTCTGCAGGGTTTCTGGCCAGGGCCGTTGCCATAGCACCCTGCTCCGCGCCAGCCAGGCGGCTGGCAGGCGATTGGCCAAGGCCCCCACCACCACACTCCACAGCAGCCAGCCCAGGGCGCTGGTGAGCAGGGCCATCAGGGGTGACAGGGGTGTCGTCACGGCCGCAACAGTTCTTCGGCCAGCAGTTGCACTGACTGGGGGGCGCGCAGCAGTTGGGGATGGGCCCACACCGGCAAGATCTGGGTCCGCCCGACCGGCAGAACCGCTCGCCAGCCCGGCAGCACCGCTAGGTCGATGGCGGAATAGAAGCTGCAGCACTCCACGCCGGCCAGGTTGTCGAGGTTGCCGTTGAGCTGCTCCAGCAGTGGACTGCCCCACTTGAGATCGGCGATGCCCGCCAGCAGCCGCCCTGGCCAGGGCAGGGCCGTGAGCGTGCCCTGCTGGGGACTGCCCACGCTGATGAAGCGACGGGTGCGCTGATGGCCGCCCAGTAGCTGGATCCAGGTGCGGGCGATGACTCCGCCGATGGAGAAGCCCAGCAGGTCGATGGGTTGCTCCAACCCAAACGCCGCCTCGATGTGGCTGCCCAGCAATTCAGCGGCCTCCGTCACCGGCGTGAGCCCCAGGCGCAGCGGCAGATCGGGAATCAGCAGGGGGTGGCGCTGCTCGCCTAGGCGGTGTTTCAGAGCGTTGAACACCCTGGGGCTGTCCAGCAGCCCGTGCACAAGCACCAGGGGCGTGGTGTCTCGGGGTGTGGCGGAACCTGGCGGTGGGGTGCTGATGGGGCGACTGCTGCGGCGGCCAATCCCAATCTGACCAGCTTCAGGGCGTTCTGGGGATCAGTCCTCCTGGCGCCCCAGCAGCTGGTCCCGCGCCCCGTTCACCCGCTGCATCGTCTCGTGGCTGCCGCCGCGGTCGGGATGGTGTTCGGCGGCCGCCCGTTTCCAGGCCCGGTTCACCTCGTGGGGGCTGAGGCGTCCGGCCAGGGGGAGCTCGAGCCGTTGCCGCGCCACGATGGAGTCCAGATCCGGATGTTTACCGAGCGGTCCCCAGTCGGCCTTGCTGAGGGCCGGGCTGCGCTTGCGAGCCCCCTTGCGGCGGCCGGACCGGGCCTGGCCCGATCCCCCGAACCCTTTGCGCTCAGCTGATCCCTCACCGGGTGTCGGGGTCTGACGGACGGCGGGTGCGGTGGTGACGAGACCCATGGGGTGGGAGAGGCAATTCCTCCACTTTCGGCCATGACGCCCCTCCCCTTCAGCATCGGGCCCCAGGCAGTGTCGCATTGGCGCCCCGGATGTCTATATCTACCCGTGATGTCCTGCGAATAAAGCTGAGCCCCTACCCTCCCGTCTTCCCCCTATAGTTACGCAGCTTAATTTGTAACTAGTGGTTACCCCTGAATCTCTGGACGCTCTGGATTTTCTGGTGTGGTTGAACAGTGGTTATCGGGCAGCTGAGCTCTGCGGCTGTCATCAGTCTTCGATTTCGCGTCGCGCCCAGGATGCGGCTGCCATCTTTGGGGTGTCTCTGGAGCGAGAACGTGGCTTCTGGCGGCTGAGTGGCTTCACCGCGCTCCTCGATTTGGAGCGAGAGGTTCACCAGTTGCACCGGTTCTTGAGGGGCTCGCAGCTGCGTTTGGAGCTGGCTCCCCAGTTGGCTGGCCGCTTTCCTCGACTGGCGGACAGTGCCTGGATTGCCGTCCCTGCGGAGATGGTTCAGCCGGAGCGCTCGTTGACGCTCGTGGAATCGCGTGTGATTGATGGCTGGCTCAGCGACCATTACCCCGCCGCGCTGGATGGACGGGATGGTTTGGGGACTTGCGAGCTGCAGGATGCCTGTCTGGTTGTGCGCCGTGAGCTGGTGGGCCATCCGGTCATCAGCACCCTTTCCCTGGCCCTCCAAGGCTCGAACGGGTCTAGCATTGAGAAAAGGGCATCCGGGGTGGCCCCTGCGTTCCGTCGCTGAGGAGGCTGTATGGGGTCTTGGGTCCGTTTTCGCCAGCGGCCTGGCCTGCAGAGTGAGGTTCCGAGAGGGCGCTCCGTGGTTTTTCCCTCCAACGAGCGGAAAGGTCAGCGCTGGCCAGTGGAGCAGCCGATGGAGGGTTGGTTGCAGTGGGAAGGCCGGGTTTTGCCCGCCATCCCTGTGGAGATCGCCAACTTCAGTGCCGGTGGCGTGGCTGTGTGGGCCCCCCCCCACCTGGACCTCTCGCCGGGGGGGCGTGGTGTGCTGATCACCCAAGCCCATGGCCGGGGATGTGGTTACCGGCCCGTCAAGGGCTGTTGGCAGGTGAGGGGCGCCTCCCGCTCCATGGTGGGGCTTGCCTTTGAGCGGTGAACGGCGAGGGGTGATCGCCCTTGGTTTTACTGGCTGATCATGCGCTCAATGCGCCTCGATTGGGATCCGGCAACGGGATCCGATCCATCCGGGCTCAGGCTTGTCACCGGCAGGCGGCGCGAGGGCTGGACGTCCTTCACCCGCACGGCATACACGTGCAGGCCGATGGCCAGGCCCAGCAGGAGCAGCAGGCTGAGGGCTGTGCTGTGACTGCCGTCTCGACTCGACATCGGCAGGAGCCTGATCAGATCTCTCTGGAAGAGTCTCTCAGGCCTGGGATCGACCGCCCCCGCGTGATCTCCCTTAGGATTTGCTTAAGAAGTTCGGTTGGTCCAGGCGCATGCGGGTGCCGTCCCTGCTCGCTCTTGTGGCCCTGGTGGGATTTCTGATCATCGAACTGGTGTTGCGGGTCTGATTGGAGCCATCGGTGCCGAGTGGCATCGGAGCACACCACCGCAATGCCACAGGGCTTCTAGGGTCCAAACACATTGCCGGTTTGCACCAACGCGGTCCCATGCTCCACTCCCTCGCCTTTGTGCTCGCTCGGGACGGGCAGCTGCCCGGCGAAGGTCTCGGTTGGTCCGACCTGGTCGCCGCCCAGGGCCAAGGGCCCGACAGGGGCCGTGCTCTGCGCCTGTTCCGGCTGCCCGATCCCTGGCAGGGCAGCCTGGATGATCTGGTGTCCAGTGGTTGCGCCACCATCCGGGGCGAGGACCCACTGCCCGCTTCTTCGGAGCGTCGCTCCCTGATCTGCGATGCGGTGGTGCCCCTGCTGGAGGTTCCCTCCCTCTGGATCGGGGTGTATGCCCTGAGGGGCCCCGCCTGGCCAGAGGGCCAGGCACCGCGCCCGGTCGATGGACCTCCCTTGCAGGTGCAGGACGTGCAGTTGCTGGATCGTTTTCCCCTGGCGGAAGCGGCCAACGAAACCTGTTGGTTCTACCCCACCGACAACGGTATTTACCTCTGCTGGGAGAACCAGACTCAGGTCACGCTTCTGCCGGGCTGGCTGCCGGAGCAGGGGGTGCAGCAGAGCCCGATCCCGTACGACCGGGGTGAGGTGCATGTGCTGTGGTCGCTGATGGCTGACGACGAGGCCCTCACCTGCGTTGGCCTCACCTACCAACGCCGTCGGATCGAGTGGCCACTCGGCACCCGCACCCCGGAGTCCAGTGCCACATGGACCTGCTTTGAGGTCGACACCATGGCCGACCCCAGTTATGTCGAACGGGCCAGTATTGATGTGTTCCCGCAGTGACTGAGCCCTGAGTGTTTGCTCAGCGCTCCAGCCCCGCTCAGCGCACGAACAGCATCTCCTGGTAGCTGGGTAGGGGCCAGTCGGCATCGTCGACCAGCAGCTCCAGGCCGTCCACAGCTTCGCGGATGCGCAGCATCATCGGCAGCAGGGTATGCGCGCAATGGGCCATGTGGGCCTCGACGCCGTGGGGTGGGTTCTGCAGGACCTGCTCCAGCCCCGTGCACTGCCCCACCAGCTGCTGGTTCAGCGCCACCAGCTGGTCGACCAGGCTGCGGTCGGCGCCGATGCCCAGGGCCTCCTGGCTCTTCAGCGACCGCGCCAGGCTGTCGAGGTAGGCCATCACCACCGGATACACCTGGGTGCGGGCCAAGCGCAGCACCAGTTTGGCTTCCACCTCGATGGCGAGCACGTACTGCTCGGCATACACCTCAAACCGGCTCTCCAGCTCCAGCGGGCTCAGCACCCCCTGGCGCTCAAACAGCTCCCGGATCGCCGGGCGCTTCAGAACGGGCAGGGCATCGGCGGAGGTGGGCAGGTTTTCCAGGCCCCGCTCCTCCACGGCCATCCGGTGCCAGGCACTGGAGTAGCCGTCGCCGCCGAAGATCACGCTGCCATGGTCGTCCATGGTGCGCTTCAGCACGGCGAAGGCCGCCTGCTCCAGGGAGTTGCCGGTGTTGAGCTGGTCTTCGATCTGGTCGGCCACCCACTGGATCGAATCCGCCAGGATCGTGTTGAGGGCCACCAGGGGGCCAGCCACGGACTGGCCGGAGCCGACGGCGCGGAACTCAAAGCGGTTGCCGGTGAAGGCAAAGGGGGAGGTGCGGTTGCGGTCGCCGGGATCCTTGGTGAGGTCGGGCAGGGTGTCGACGCCCAGGGACATCGAGCCGCCGCTGGAGGAGCCGGTGAGCTGGCCCGCCCGGATCTGGTTGAACACATCCTCGAGCTGGCTGCCGAGGTACACCGAGATGATCGCGGGCGGGGCTTCGTTGGCGCCGAGGCGGTGGTCGTTGCTGGCGGTGGCGATCACCGCCCGCATCAGGGGCCCATAGCAGTGGACGCCGCGGATGACGGCGGCGCAGAAGAGCAGGAACTGGAGGTTGTCGTGGGGTGTCTGGCCGGGGTCGAGGAGGTTGCCCTGGGTGGCGTTGCCGATGGACCAGTTGACGT
>JBEEKG010000117.1:0-4985 GCA_041168785.1 Cyanobacteriota bacterium | reverse complement strand
AGCCGGCCATACCAGGCCTCCAGCTCCTCGATCGAGAAGGCGTTGTCCAGGCTGAGCAGGCCGATGCGGTGTTCCACGCTCTGGAACCCTGCCGACGGTGTGCCGCCCACCCGCTGGGTGGGGCTATCGGGTGTGACAAGCTCCGGCTGGGCGCTTTCCAGATCCAGCAGCTCCCGGTAGAGCCGGTCGTAGACCGGATCTTCCATCTCGGGGGCGTCGAGCACGTAATAGGCGTGGGCCGCCCGGTTGAGCAGCCAACGCAACTCCTTCGCGCGGGCCAGACCTGAGCTCACGGCAGCAGACTCAGGCCGCGGCCAGCTTGGTGATGCGATCGACGCGCCACTGCTCCTCCACCTTCACGAAGGTGAAATCGAGGGGCAGTTCGTCGTTGCCGTCGCTCTTGAGCTTCACAGTGAGGATCAGCTGGCCGTCGTCGAGCCGGGGCCGGCCCGATTTGAGGTTGCGGTACTTGTTGAGCTGCAAACCCGCCAGGAAGCGGATGAACTGCTGCCGGTTCACGTGGGAGCGGTAGTTCTTGGTGGTGAGTAGGTAGGCGCCATCGATCTGGCCGCTGGCCACCTGGGTGAAGAACTGCTTGATCAGGGGGTTGATGCCGCGGGCGCTCAGCACCAGCTTCACGGCCGTGATCGTCCAGTAGAGGAGCAGGGTCCCGGCTCCGGCCAGTAGGGCCTTGGTGCCGATGTCGCGGGAGAGACCCCAGTCCATCTCGGGTGCAGGTGCATGTGGAAGCCCCGAGTCTGACCGACCACCGGGGCCTGCCGGGCCCCCTGGCGCCAGCCCGCCACAATGCGCGCACCATCTGTGCCCCTGGCGGCATGCCCCTGGAGCCTTTGCTGCCGCTGTTCCACCGGCTCGACCGGGAATGGTTTGACGGCAGCCTGGCGCCCGGGGGCCAGCGCCTGGTGGAGCTGCGCTGGAGTGACGGTCGCATGCGCCGCACGGCGGGGATGTATCGGTTTGGCCGTCACCCCGATGGCCGGCGTCTGTGCGAGATCGTGCTGTCGCGGCCCTTGCTGGAACCCCTGCCCCGGGAGGCCACCCTCAGCACTCTGTGCCACGAAATGATCCATGCCTGGGTGGATCGGGTGGTGGGCGTCCAGGAGGTGCACGGGCCCCACTTCCGCGCCCGCATGGCCGCCATTAATGGGGGCCAGGATGCCTTTCAGGTGAGCATCCGCCACCGCTACCCCCTGCCCGCCAGCACCACGCCGCCCCGCTGGTTGGCCTGCTGCCCCAACTGCCAGGTTCGCGTTCCCTACCGCCGCCGGGTGCAGGGTCTGGCCTGCCGTTTCTGCTGTGACCGGCTCCACGGTGGCCGCTGGCATGCCAGCTGCCTGTTGCGGTTCGAGCAAGCGGCCTAGGGTCGCAGCATCACGGCAGCGGCATGGGCGTCTTCCTCTGGACCCTGGAATTCGGGGGGCTCACCATCGCTCTGGTGGGGCTGGGCCGGGAGCGCTGGCGGGCGGGTCGGAGGCGCTAGCTGGATCCCTAACCTGGGTCCATGCCTGAACCCTGGTCCGATCGCCGCCCTGCCCCGCGCCGCGGTTCAGATCCGCTCGAGCAGCGCTTCGATCGGCTGGTGAATGCCGGCCGCCAGCTGGTGGACGGGGTGTCCGGAGCGCGGCCGGGGTCCCGCTCTTCGGGGCGCCCTGGCTTGCCGCGGCTCGATGGCCTGGGCCGCTGGGTGGAAGACAAGCTCGATTGGATCCTTGAAGACGACGACGACTGGCGCGAGCCCTGGCAGGAGACCAAGCCCCAGCAGGAGGCCAAGTCCCAGCCCCGCTCCGACGACTTCCGCCCCGAGCCCAGGGCTGAGATCCGGCCGCGTCGCCGGCCTCTGGAGGCCATCTCCCGCCGCCGAGCCCAGCCCCAGCCGCTGGAGGCGGCCGAGTGGCCCAGCGACGACGCCTTTGTGGTGCCTCGTTGGCAACGGGGGGCTGCCGCCCCGGCACCCCAGGCCAGGCCCGAGCCGCCGCCGGCCTCCCCCGGTCGGGCGTTGCCCCGCTCCACCCGGCGCCGCGCCGACGGCTGAGGGGCCGAAGCGGAAAAGCTCCCTAGCCTGAGCGCAGTTGCAGTGGGTTGGGATGGGCAGCCTTGTGGTGGTGGGTTTTCCCAAGGCTGAGGAGGCCGAGCAGGTGCGGCGCGAGCTGGTGGACATCCAGCGTGAGCAGTTGATCGCCCTGGAGGATGCGGTGGTGGTGGAGCACGACGCCGAGGGCCAGGTGCACTTGCGTCAGGCGATCAACCTCACCGCAGCTGGCGCCCTCGGCGGCGGCTTCTGGGGCACCCTGGTGGGCCTGCTGTTCCTCAATCCCGTGCTCGGGGCTGCCGTAGGAGCAGGCGTGGGTGCGGCCTCGGGCTCCCTTTCCGACATCGGCATCAACGATGGCTTCATGCGCGAGCTGGGTGAGACCTTGCCCAGTGGCAGTGCGGCCCTGTGCCTGTTGGTGCGCGAGGCGACGCCGGATCGGGTGATCGAGCGCCTGCGCGCCCATGCCCCCCACGCCAAGCTGCTGCGCACCAACCTCAGCCACACCGATGAGGATCAGCTGCGGGAGCTGCTGGAGCGGGCCCGTCTGCAGGCGGAGGCCCTGCGCTTGGGTTGAGCTTGTTGCCGCACCTGGAAGCTGCAGCCCCGCTGCTTCAGCTCCAGGTTGACCGGTGTCACCAGGGCCTGGGGAAGGTCGCCGGCCATCTCTTCGGCCGAGGTGCTGATCGAGGGGGACCCTTGCACCAGGGCGGACAGGAGGTCAGCCCACTGGTGGATCAGATGGTTCTCGGCCATGGGCCGCAGTCCCTGTCCCTCCAGCACCAGGGCACAGCCCTGCCCATTCCAAACGGCGCTGGGGTTGGGGGAGTGGGGATGGTGCTGATAGGCCAGGCCCTGCGTCAGGGCCCGGGGGCTGGGGGCGCCGTTCCCCTGGCGCAGGCCGGCATCACTGAGCAGGCGGCCGCAGTGCACCGCCGAAATTCCATAGATCCGGCCCAGGTCGGTGAGGCTCAACCAGTGGGTCTCCGCTGGGTCGGAGGCTGGCTTGGGGGTGGTCATGGCCAGGGCTCCCGGCGCGACTGGTCCCATGCTGGCCAAAGCACGACCTGCGTCAATCCGTCAAGCCCCCTTTGCTGCAACCCGTTACCGAGTTTGCAAACTGTTATGGCGTTGTGGTGCGGTTTGCGACAGGGCTTCGCCTGGCCCGGTGGTGGCGGGCCCCAGCCAGCGCTCCAGGGCCGGCGAAAACACTTCCCGGATCACGGTCAGCTCCCGACCGCCGCGGAAGAAGCGGTAATGGCGGCTCCAGAAGGGGCCCGGCTCGCCGAAGCGCTCTTCCAGCCAAGGGGCATCCACGAGGGCCAGTCCATCGACCTCCCGAAACAACTCGGCCCTGTGGCTGGTGAGGCTGCGCCAGATCGGCTGCTCCCGTTGCTGGAGATAGACATCGGCCTGCTGCTGATTCCACCAGCTCTCAGCCCAGGCCAAGGTCTGGCCACCACAGCGCAGCCACACCTGACGCCGTAGCAGTGGCCCATCCAGTTCGGCGATCTCCGGTGGTGGCGGGGCGCTCGTGGGCTGCTGGGCGCCATCTCCCGGAGGGTTGGTGGGTTCTGGTGCCATGGCGATCAACTCGATCTCCACCGGCTCGCCCGTGAGCGACTCCAGGTGCCGGGTGGGGCTGCCGTCGCCGAGCAGCAGCAGGCGCCAGGGTCCGCTCAGCCGCTCATCGCCTGCGGCAGTGCTGCCGTCGCTGAGGTTGAGCTGCCAGCGGGGTTGGGGGGAGGGCAGAAGCCCCGCGGTGCAGCGACTGATGTCCATCGGGTGATTCTGGCGGCGGGAGCCGGTCCTCTGTGCTGGCCCGGGTAGCGTTGAATCCCCTGGGTGCTGGCGGTGCTGGCGGATGTTGTCGTCACCAACCTGCACCGACGCTTCACGGGCGTCTCGGCCACTGTGCAGGCGCTGGTGCCGTGTCAGCGGCATCAGCAGGAGCTGGTGGTGTGGGACTGGGGTCAGCTGGGCTTGGGGGGTGAGATCGGATTCTGGTCGTTGCTGCGCTGGGGCTGGAGCCTGCCCCGTCGGGGGCGCTGGCGCATTTGGCATGCTCGCCGTGATATTGAAATTCTGATCGGCCTGCTGCTCCGTTCGCTGCTGCGGCAGCCCTGGCGAGTGGTGTTCACCTCGGCGGCCCCGAAGCGCCCGAGTTGGTGGCTGCGCCAGCTGATCCGGCGTTGCGATGCGGTGATCGCCACCTCTCCGCGCTCGGCTGCGTTTCTGGACCGCTGCGATGCGGTGATCTTTCACGGGGTGGATTGTCAGGTGTTTCAGCCGCCTGCCGATCGCGAGGCGGCCCTGGCGGAGGTGGGCCTGGCCGGAAAGCAGGTGATCGCCAGCTTCGGGCGGATCCGCCCCAGCAAAGGAACCGATCTGTTCGTGGATGCCCTGATCCAGCTGCTGCCTCGCCACCCGGGCTGGGTGGGTGTGGTCACGGGTCTGTGTCAGCGCCGCGATCAGCCCTACTTAGATTCTCTCAGGCAGCGAATTTTCGCTGCTGGCCTAGAGCAGCGCATCTGGTTTGTGGGTGATCTGGAACCGGCTGATATCCGGCGCTGGTATCAACGCACTTCCATCTGTGTTGCTGCCTCGCGTCGCGAGGGTTTTGGCCTGACCCCCCTGGAGGCGATGGCCAGTGGTTGTGTACCGGTCACTTCAACTGCAGGCGCCTGGCCATGGATTATTCACCATGACTTTGGTTGTGCCATCGATATGGGTCAGCCAGCAGCTCTGTTTGCTTGCCTGGATGCTCTGGTGGGTGATGCAGTGCGACTTGAGCAGATGGCATCTGCGGCGAAATCCAAAGCAGTTGCGGCCCATTCGATCGAGCATGAAGCTGATTGTATTCATCAGGTCTATAGCCAGATCATGCGTTCCAACTAGGCGGTGGTCAACCAAGTCATCAGTAAGCCTGGATCTG
>JBEEKG010000116.1:0-10806 GCA_041168785.1 Cyanobacteriota bacterium | reverse complement strand
TGCTCCACATCCATGGCGCCATGGCGCCAACGGCGAGCCGTGTCCTGGGAGGCCAAGAGCAACTCCCAGGCGTCTTCGCTGAAGCGATCTGGTTCGCTGGTGAGGCTTGGGGGCATGGGCTTAGCGGTCAGCCGGGGAGGAGAGCTGGATTAGTTCCACCTTGTAGCCATCAGGATCTTCCACAAAGGCGATCACCGTGTTGCCGTGCTTCATCGGACCGGGTTCGCGCACCACCTTGCCGCCCTTAGCCCGGATTGCATCGCAAACCGACTGGATGTCCTCCACTCCTAGGGCGATGTGGCCATAGCCCGCACCAAGGTCGTAATGACTGGTGTCCCAGTTGTGAGTTAGCTCCAGCACGGTGGTGTCCCGCTCCTCGCCGTAACCCACAAAGGCGAGGGTGAAACGGCCTGAGGGATAGTCCTTGCGGCGCAGCATCCGCATCCCCAACACCTCCGTATAAAAGGTGAGGGAGCGCTCCAGATCGCCAACCCGGAGCATGGTGTGCAGCATGCGCATCAGCGGATCAGGCCAGGCAGCAACCTGGGCATAACAAATTCCATTGTGGCGAGCAACCCCAAGGGCGGTACCCATCAGCACAAATGGATGGGTGGGGGTGACCCATAGGATCTCGACAGAGAGCGCCAATGGCACTTCAACGTGATCGATTCCCTCGACCTTGTTATTGACACCGTGGTGGCACGGGAGGTGTTGGATTCCCGCGGCACACCCACGGTGGAGGCCGAGGTGCTGCTGGAGGGAGGCGCCAGCGGCCGGGCGATTGTGCCGAGTGGCGCTAGCACCGGTGCCCATGAGGCCCATGAGCTGCGCGATGGCGGCAGCCGTTACTTCGGCAAGGGCGTCACCCAAGCCGTCAACAACATCGAAGAGCGAATCGCCCCGGCCCTTTGTGGCCTCAGCGCCCTCGACCAGAGCGCCGTGGACGGTGCCATGGCCGAACTCGACGGCAGTGACAACAAGTCCAGCCTCGGTGCCAACGCCGTGTTGGCCGTGAGCCTGGCCACCGCCCGGGCAGCCGCCAACGGCGTCGGCCTGCCCCTCTACCGCTACCTGGGCGGCCCGCTGGCAAACCTGTTGCCGGTGCCGCTGATGAATGTGATCAACGGCGGCGCCCACGCCTCCAACAACATGGATTTTCAGGAATTCATGTTGGTGCCCCATGGCGCCAGCAGCTTCCGCGAAGCCCTGCGCATGGGCGCGGAAGTGTTCCACACCCTCAAGGGTTTGCTGAGCAGCCAGGGCCTCTCAACCGCCGTTGGCGATGAGGGCGGCTTCGCTCCCGACCTGGCCAGCAATGACGCCGCCGGCGAACTGCTGGTGCAAGCAATCGAGAAGGCCGGCTATCGGCCCGGCGACCAGATCTCCCTAGCTCTGGATGTGGCCAGCACCGAGTTTTTCAAAGATGGCCGCTACAACTTCGGCGGCGGCAGCTACAGCAGCGCCGAGATGGTGGACCAGTTAGCCCAGCTGGCCAGCCGGTTCCCGATCGTTTCAATTGAAGACGGCATCGCCGAAGACGACTGGGATGGTTGGGCCCTACTCACCGAGCGCCTTGGCAAAACGGTGCAGCTGGTGGGCGACGACCTGTTTGTGACCAACACCGCCCGGCTACAGCGGGGCATCGATCTTGGTGTCGCCAATTCAATTCTGATCAAAGTGAATCAGATCGGCTCGCTCACCGAAACCCTGCAAGCGATCGATCTAGCCGGCCGGGCTGGCTACACCAGTGTCATCAGCCACCGCTCCGGCGAAACCGAAGACACCACCATCGCTGATCTGGCCGTGGCCACCCGCGCCGGCCAGATCAAGACCGGATCCCTCAGCCGCTCCGATCGGGTGGCCAAGTACAACCAGCTGCTGCGCATCGAAGACGAACTCGGTAGCCAGGCGATCTACGCCGGCGCCGAAGACCGGGGACCCCGCGGCAAGGCCTGATCAACGCGGAGCTGCGGAATCAGGGCTGACCCACCCCAGGCAGCTGGTCGATACGGCCATCGCGCTTCAGCCGGCCCTGGAGCTTGAGCCAGCTCAGGCCCACCGGCAGACCCGCCAACAGCGGGATGGCCACCAGGGCGGGGCGAGCGCTCGCTGCCAACAGGGCGGCGGCGACAGCCAGTCCAGCCAACAGCATGGACTGGCCAGCAACCTGCTGGGCCAGGGCCAGACGGCGCAGCAGGCGATCGGTTTCGCCGGCACGGATCTGCACCTGCAGGTCGCCCTGTTCAATGCGGGCCAGGCTGTCGTCGAGACGCTTGGGGATGCCCAGGGCGCGGCTCCCCACTTCGGCCGCCTGCCGGGAAATCTCATTGAAGAGCTCGTTGCCAAACCGGTCGCCGCTGCCTGAACCGCTTGAAGTCATCAGAGGAAGCAGGTAGGGACGGGCAATCGCCACCAAGCTAAAGCCGCGATCCAGGCTGCGGCCGACCCCCTCGAAGGTGGAGAGCGCCCGCATCACGAAAATGAGTTCGGGGGGCAGGCGGAAGGGCTGGCCGTAGACCAGGTCGTAGAGGTCCCCGGACAGTCGCTCGAGCACGTTGGCGGAGAAGGGAGGCGTGAGAGCCTCCTCCAGCATGAGGCGCACCAGGCGGCGCACCGGGCCGGGATCGACGCCGGGGGCGATCACCCCGGCCTGCTGCAGCTCCTCCACCAGGCCCGCTGCATCGCGGCTGGCGGCGGCACGCACCATGCTGCCGAGGCGGCCCCGCAGGCGGCTCGAGAGCTGCCCCATCATGCCGAAGTCGTAGTAAATCAGAGCCCCATCAGCGGCCACGGCCAGGTTGCCGGGGTGGGGATCGGCATGGAAAAAGCCGAACCGCACCAGCTGCTGCAGATAGCTGGCCGCGCCCTTCTCAGCGACCGCAGCGGGCACAATTCCGGCCTCAAGCAAGGCCTGCCGATCGGTGATCTTGATCCCCGGGACGTAATCGAGGCACAGCACCCGGCGGGTACTCAACTCCCACACCACCGCGGGGATGCGGATCCCCGGATCGTCGAGAAACTGCTGGCGGAAGCGGGCCGCATGCTCCGCCTCAAGACGGAAGTCGAGTTCGCGCAGCAACACCCGTCGGCACTCCTGGGCGATGCCGATCCAATCCCGACCACGGCCCCAGCGGGGATGGCGCTGCACGGCGCCAGCCACCTGCTGCAGCACCTCCAGATCAAGACGGAAGGTGCGCTCCAGCCCTGGGCGTTGCACCTTGAGCACCACCTGGCGGCCGCTGCGGAGGCTGGCGCGATGCACCTGGGCCAGGCTGGCTGAACCCAGGGGATCGGCTTCCAGGTCGATGATTTCAGAGCAGCGATCCCCGAGCTCCTGCTCCAACAGGTCCTGCACCACGGTGAACGGAAACGCGGGCACCCGGTCCTGCAGGGTGGCCAGCTCCTCCACCAGCTCAGCCGGCAACACATCGGGCCGGGCTGAGAGCAACTGACCAAGCTTGATGAAGGCCGATCCCAGGGCCAGGAATTCCTGGGTGAGCCAGCGGGCGCGCCGGCGCTGACGCCGCCGTTGCCGCTCGGGGGTGACGCCACCGGGATAGGTCCAGGCCTGGCCGTCCCACCAGAGCCCCAGCACCAGGGCCAGGGCCAACCACCAGATGCGCAGCGGCCGCAGGATCACGAACGCTGGTCCAGGCTTCGCGCCATCTCTGCCACCTTGGCGCGCAGGGCATCGATCTGATCCTGGGGATCCTGACCGGCCGGATCAGGTCCATCGGGGGCATGGACATCCGTCGCGAGCCCTTGGCCGTTCCGTTCGATCCGCTCGGCCTCCGCCTCGACCTCATCCCAGAACAGCTGCAGCTCCTGACGCAGGCGTTGGGGAGCGTCCTGGGCGAGCAGGGCCAGCGTGGCGGCCCCATCCACCAGACCACTGCCCAACCGGGCCCCGAGACGCTGCAGAGCAGCCTGCAGCAGCGATTGCGGCGCACTCATCGAGGGCCGGCCTCCGAGAAACCCTGGGGCTGATCCGCGCCAGGCAATTGGGGGGGAGGCGGGGCCTCCGCCCTAGGGGCTGGGGGCTGGAGCCGCAGCTCCGGTGCCGGCTCCGGATCTCCCGGCAGATCCGAAGCAGCCTCCAGCTGATCGCGGACGAGCCCGGCTTCTACCCCAGCCGTGGGGCGGGCCTGCGGCTGGTCGGCCGGCTGGTCGGCGTTGGCCTGCCGCTCGAGCTCCAGCAGATCCAGATTGCCGCGCACCTCCTGGCTCTCGTCCCCAAACCGCAGCCGCAGGCTTTCCAAAGAGGTGCCCGGGAAAGGACGGACCTCAAAGCCCTCACCAAGTCGCACCAGCGAGGGCAACTGGAGGGCCAGCAACCGGTGGGTCAGGCCATAGCCAAGACCAAAGCAGACGCCAGCCAGCAGCGGCACCTGCCAACGGGGCCGGGGGCGAGGGGGCGTGGAGGCCGAAAGGGGGGCTTGCACCATGGCCCCAGTCTGGCCTGTGCCCGCCTACGTCGTGTAATCGGCGTTGATGCGGACGTACTGATCCGAAAGGTCGCAACCCCAGGCCAGGCCGCAGCCGGCCCCGTCGCCCATCAGAAGGCGGATCTGCACCGTGTCGTCCTGCAGGTAGGCCCCGGCAGCACGTTGGCGCAAGTACTGGGACGCAGCGGCACGATCAAAGGCCAGGGGCTGGCCGCCCGCCATCAGCTGGTGCTCCCCGAGCCAAAGGGCCACCGCCTCGGGATCGAAGGGCACCCCGGCGCGACCCGCCGCCGCCAGGATCCGGCCCCAGTTGGGGTCGGATCCGTGCACGGCGCACTTCACCAGCGACGAGCCGCAGACGGTGCGGGCGATCGCGCGGGCGCCGGCGTCATCCGCCGCCCCCTCCACCCGCACCTCAAGCAGGCAGGTGGCACCTTCGCCATCGCGGGCGATCGCCTTGGCCATGTACTGCGACACCGCCGTCAGGCCGGACTCCAGGGCGTCATAGAACTCGGGGCTGATGGGCTCCCCGGCTGCAAACGCCAGGAACGTGTCATTGGTGCTGGTGTCGCCGTCCACCGTGATCGCATTGAAGGAGCGGTCCACTGCCCGCTTCACCATCCCCTGCCACACCGCAGCCGGCACACCGGCGTCGCAGGTAAGGGCGGCCAACATCGTGGCCATGTTGGGGTGAATCATTCCCGACCCCTTGGCCATGCCACCGATGCGCACCGTGCGGCCGCCCAGCTCGGCCTCAAGGGCGATCTGCTTGTCCACCAAGTCGGTGGTGAGGATCGCCCGGGCCGCGGCCGCGCCCCCCTCGGAGCCGAGGGCTTCAGCCAGGGGGTCCAGCCCCGCCAGCAGGATGTCCATCGGGATCGGCACCCCGATCACGCCGGTGGAACAGATCAGCACCTCGTCTGGCGCCAGACCCAACCGATCGGCAACGGCCTGGGTGGCCCGCAAGCTGTCGATCAGGCCCCGATCGCCCGTGCAGGCATTGGCCTGACCCGAATTGATGAGCACGGCCCTGGCCTGGCCACCGCTGGCCACCAGCCGCTCGGCGCAAAGATCCACGCAGGCCGCTCGCACCAAGGAGGTGGTGAACGTGCCGGCGCACACCGCACCCTCAGGCGCCAGCAGCAACGAGAGATCGGGATTGCCAGAGGCCTTCAGGCCCGCCGTGATCCCCGCCGCCAGGAAGCCGCTGGGGGCGGTGATGCCGCCGGAAATCGGGTGCCAAAGATGGGTCACGGTGGGCGGGGAGCTGGAACCATCCTCACCCTGCAGCCGAATCGACCTGGCAGGGGCATCCTGGGAACCAAACGGCAGCCCTGCGGCGAGAGTGCGCCATGGACATCGGCCAACGGATCCGGGGAGAATTCGTTAGGGAGTCCGTGCTGAAGCAACGCCGGATCGGCCTCACCGGGGGCATCGCCACGGGCAAAAGCCGCGTGGGTCACCTCCTGGAGCAGCGGGGACTGCCTCTCCTGGATGCGGATGGGTATGCACGAGAAGCGCTGGCACCCGGATCGCCAGGCGAGAGGGCTGTGCAGGAGCGCTACGGGGATGGGGTTCGGGCCCCCAGTGGGGCCATCGACCGGGCCGCCCTAGGGCGGATCGTGTTTGGCGACCCGGTTGAACGCCGCTGGCTGGAGGGCCTGGTGCATCCGATCGTGCGCCGCCGTTTCCAAGAAGATCTGGACAAACAAGCGCAGGCCGCAACTGTGGTGCTGATGGTCCCGCTGCTGTTCGAAGCCGGCCTGGAAAGCCTGTGCAGCGAAGTGTGGTTCGTGGATTGCGACGAGACCCAACAGCTGCAGCGCTTAATGGCCCGTGACTCCCTCAGCGAAGAGGCAGCCCGAGCCCGCATGGCCGCCCAGTGGCCCCTGGCACGCAAGCGTGCGTTGGCCAGCGTGGTAATCGACAACCGCGGTCAGCCCAACGCCCTGGCCTCCCAGCTGGAGCAGGCGCTTAGGCGGCCTTGATCCAAGAGATCAGGGCTGGGTAATCAAGGATAAAGCGGATGGCGAGCAAGATAAACATCAACGCCAGACTGGAAAAGACAAGTCGCAGCTTTTGGCTGGAAAGACTCAGCAGGGCCAGGTCGTCGCCTTGCGTGTTAACAATCTTGCGGAAACCCTTTGCGGCTTGATTGAGCTGATAAGCCGCAAACAATGCCGCCAAAGTCTGGAAGACATCATCGAGGGTGCGCAGCATCAAGAAGACCTTGCCGCTTGCAATCACATTGAACAAGAATGATGCATTGGCAATGCCATAAACGAGCAGCGCCAAAGCGGAAACAAGACACAGGCTGGCCAGGGAGCTGAAGTGCTTGTTTTCAGCGGCGCCAAACTCGAATTGGGAGTTGGTCACTAGATTGAAGCGAGATAAGACAGAAAGACCTTAACTTGCCCGCGATTCAATCCAGCATCAGTGACTTTAATTAACATGAATCGACCCATCAAGGTCAGGCTGTCACTCAGCCGTTGAGCTGGGCGATCAGGATCTGGTTCGCCAGCTTGGGGTCGGCCTTACCGCCGGTTTGCTTCATGAGCAGACCCACGAAGAAACCCTGGAGCTTGGTTTTGCCGCCGCGGAAGGCCTCCACCTCCTCGGGGTGGGCGGCCAGCAACTCCTGCACGATCGCCGTGATCGCCGCCGGATCGCTGATCATGCCCAAACCGCGCTCCTGGACGATCGCCTTGGCAGAGCCGCCCTGCTCCAGAAGTTCGGGCAGGATCTCCTTGGCGATCTTGCCGCTGATCACGCCACCCTCGATCAGCTGCACCATCTCAGCCAACTGCTGGGGCTGCAGCGGTAACTCCGCGATCGAAAGCCGGTTGGCATTCACGTAGGCGGCGATGTCGCCGGTGACCCAATTGGCCACGGCCTTGGCATCGGCGCCGGCATCCACAGCGGCCTCGAAGTATTCGGCCATGGCCCGCTCATCGGTGAGCACTCGGGCGTCGTAGATCGACAGCCCGAGGTGATCGGCATAGCGGTGGCGCTTGGCGGCCGGCAGCTCCGGCAGCTCGGCGCGCCAGGCTTCCCGCTGAGCGGGACTCACCTCAATCGGACCCAAATCCGGATCGGGGAAGTAGCGGTAGTCGCTGGCGCCCTCTTTGGAGCGCATGCTTTTGGTGAGCTGCTTGCCCTCATCCCAAAGCCGCGTTTCCTGCACCACCGGCTCACCGGCCTCATAGGCCTTGATCTGACGCTGGATCTCGTAATCGATCGCCTTCTGGATGGCGGAGAACGAGTTCATGTTCTTGATTTCCACCTTCGTGCCGAAGGGAGCATCGGGGCCGCGCCGCACCGAGATATTCACATCGCAGCGCAGCGAACCCTCCTGCATGTTGCCGTCACTCACCCCCAGATAGCGCATGATCCGGCGGATCTCCGAGGCGTATTCGGCTGCCTCCCGGCCGGTGCGCAGATCCGGCTTGCTGACAATCTCGGCCAGGGCCACCCCGGCGCGGTTGTAGTCCACCAGGGAGTGGGTGGAGCCGGCCAGGCGGTCGCTACCGGCGTGCACAAGCTTGCCGGCGTCCTCCTCCATATGGAGGCGCTCAATACCGATGCGCTTGAGGTAGGTGTCCTTGCCCTTCTCGGCCACCTCCACTTCGATCCAACCGTCTTCGGCAATGGGTTCGTCGTACTGGGAGATCTGGTAGTTCTTGGGCAGGTCGGGATAGAAATATTGCTTGCGATCAAACTTGCTGTGTTCAGCAATGTGGAGATTGAGGGCCAGTCCCGCCTTCACCGCATATTCGAGCACCTTCTGATTCAGAACCGGCAAGGTGCCCGGCAAGCCGCACACCACCGGGTCGATGTGGGTGTTGGGGTCGTCGCCGAAGGCCGTGGAGGCACCGCTGAAGATCTTGCTGGCGGTGCCCAGCTGCACATGGGTCTCCAGACCGATCACGGCCTCCCAGGCCGCACCGTGCTCACCGGTGGGTGCGTTTCGTGCCGCTGTTTCCGGTGCCGTCTCCACTGCCGCGCCTGCCATGGCCTGTTCCGATACGTGGGTCGATGCGTGGATGGATCCTATGGGGAGGTGCGTGTTGCGCCCGCCAGCCTCACCGCAAGAAGAGCTCCCTGCAAGGACAGCTCTCCGCAAGGACAGCACGTTTCCGCACACAGGCAGCAGCCTCCTCACACAAATTAGCTAAGCTAAAACTAAGTTTGGCTTCTGCGTCGCCATGGGGTTCTCGCCGCCTAGCTCCCCGCAGGGCTCACCACCAAGCTCACTGACAGGCTCACGGACAGATCCACCCCCAGAAGCCCCGGCCCCTGATCGCCGGCCCCAGCCGCAACTGGTCAACGTGCACGAAGCCAAAACCCAGCTTTCGCGGCTGCTGCTGCAGGTGGAGCAAGGCGAGGAGATCTGGATCGCCCGGGCTGGTCGGCCGGTGGCCCGGCTCAGCGCCTGGGAACCCAGCCCCAGCGCCGCCATGCCCCCAGTCGCGATGCGGGGGGCGATCCACATCGCCGGCGATTTCGACGCCCCAGCCCCACGACCAGGCCCACTGCAAGCCCCGCGATGAAACGGCTGCTGCTCGACACCCAGGTGCTGCTGTGGTGGCTCGCCGATGATCCGCGCCTGCCCCCCTGGGCGATCGCGGCCGTGCAGGCTCCTGGAGCCGAGGTGTTTGTGAGCCAGGTGAGCCTCTGGGAACTGGCCGTCAAGCAACGCGAGGGCCGCGTGCAGGTCGACCTGGCCCGCCTGGAGCAGGAGGTAAACCGCCAACATTTTCAATGGCTGCCGCTGGACAACAACCACCTGCTGGCCCTGGCCCAACAGGACAGCAGCGCCCTGCCAAGCGACCGATTCGACCAGCTGTTGCTCGTTCAGAGCCGCCTTGAGCCCCTGCTGCTGCTCACCGCCGACCCCACGCTGTATCCCTGGGGCGACACGGTGCTGGCGTTGGACCCGCCTGAGCCTGGCCAGCCATGACGCCACCGATCACGATTCTGGGTGGCGGCCTGATGGGCCTGGCGCTGGCCCATCAGCTGGCCCGGTGCGGCGAGGCGGTGCTGGTGCTGAGCCGCCGCCGCAGTGAAGCCGCGGGCTTCGTGGCAGCTGGCATGTTGGCGCCCCACGCCGAAGGGCTCAGCGGCGACCTGCTGGCCCTGGGCCAGGCGAGCCTGGCGCGCATTCCCGCCTGGGTGGCACAGATCGAAGCCGACAGCGGCCTGCGCTGCGGCCTGCGGTCCTGCGGCATCGTGGTGCCCTTCGCCAGCGTTAGGCAGCGGGACGCCTATCCCACCGCCACCTGGGGTGAAGCCCTGGATCGCCGGGGCCTGGAGCACGAGGTTCCTGGCATTGGCCCCAGCTGGCAAGCAGGGCTGCTGTTTGCCCAGGACGGCCAAATTGACAACCGCCGCCAACTGATGCGCGCCCTGGAGCGCGCCTGCGTGGAGAGGGGGGTGAGCTTCCAGGAGGGGACCCAGGTGCTGGGCCTGGAACGCGACGGGGCTGGCGTCCTCCAGGCGGTGCATCTGCGCAATGCCGAAGGGGACGCCCAGCGGCTCCCAGCCCAACGGGCGGTGCTCGCCTGCGGGGCCTGGAGCGCCCAGCTCCTGCCCGAGCTGCCGGTTGTGCCCGTGAAGGGCCAGATGCTGTCGCTGCAGGGGCCCCGCCAAGCCCTGGGCCGGGTGATTTTTGGCCCTGGCACCTACCTGGTGCCGCGGGAGGACGGACTGCTGGTGGTGGGGGCCACCAGCGAGGCCGAAGCGGGCTTCAGCGAAGGGCTCACCCCCACGGGCCAGCGGCAGCTGCAGCAGGGGATCGCCAGCCTGCTGCCCGAGGCGAGCGGCTGGCCACCGATGGAGCGCTGGTGGGGATTCCGACCCTGCACCCCCGACGAGGGGCCCCTCCTGGGCAGCAGTCCAATTGGAGGGGTTTGGCTGGCCACCGGCCATCACCGCAACGGCGTGTTGCTGGCCGCGATCACCGCCGAGCTGGTGGCGGCGGCTATCAGAGACGAGGTCCCAGCAGAAGCACGCCGCCAACTGGATGCCTTCAGCTGGCGGCGCTTCTCGGCCTAGGGCCCTGGACGCCTCAGCCCTCAACCCGCCAGATCTGATCGGCAGGGGTCCAGTCGCTCAGCTCGGAGGGCTGGAACCACAGGCCGATTTCAAAGGCGGCGGTTTCGAGGGCGTCGGAGCCGTGGATCACATTGCGGCCGATGTTCACGGCCAGATCACCGCGGATGGTGCCCGGCTCAGCCTCCAGGGGCTTGGTGGCGCCGATGAGCTTGCGGGCGCTGGCGATCACGCCGTCGCCTTCCCACACCATCGCCACCACGGGGCCGGACGTGATGAAGTCCACCAGGCCGGCGAAGAAAGGGCGCTC
>JBEEKG010000115.1:0-10037 GCA_041168785.1 Cyanobacteriota bacterium | reverse complement strand
CGGATCAGGCGCTGCAGGTCCAGCACGTTGAGCCGGGGCAGCCCCGTCTCATCGACGTAGCCGCCATCCCCGCGCACGCTCTGGTCGCCCCCGGAGCAGAAGGCCCAACCGCCATCGGCCGCCGGGCCGGCTCCGGTGAACAACACCACGCCAACCTTGGGGTTGTCGCGCACCCGGGAGAAGGCATCGCACAGCTCCTGCACGGTGCGCGGCCGAAAGGCGTTGCGCTTGTGCGGTCGGTTGATCGTGATGCGGGCGATTCCCTCATCACAGAGATCAAACAAGATGTCTTCATAGGCGCCAGCGGGCTGCCATGTGACCGATGCCGGGGACGCCGGTGCCGGTGAGGAGGAGGAGGCCGTCACGGCTGGAGCAGCGATGGGCTCGCCATTCTGCGCAGCTCCTGCCGCCGGGCCGCATCGGCCCGGCGGTCGGTCATCACCTCCAGCAAGGCCATCGGCTGCTCGAAGGCCCAACGGAGCTGAAGCACCAGATCAGCCTCTCCCTCCACGCGCCGGCCAGGCACGCCGTGGGCGCCCGCCAGCGCCAGGTGGTCGACCGGCTGAGGCATGGCAAACAGCCGGTCGAAATCGAGGGCCTGCTCAGGCGTGGTGCGGATTGGCAGTTGCTCAAAGATGCCGCCACCGCCGTTGTTGATCAGGATCACCGTGAGCCGGCCCCCCAGTTGCCTCCGCCAGAGCCAGCCGTGGCTGTCATGGAGCAAGGCCAGATCTCCGGTGACCAGCACCGCCTGGCCCAGGGCTGCCGCCACCCCACAGGCGATGGACAGGGTGCCGTCAATGCCGGAGGCGCCACGGAAGCTGTACACGGGGCGACCAGGGGCGGCTGGATCTCCGAAGCTCTCCCAATCCCGCACGGGGCTGCTGTTGGCGATCACCAGCGGGAGATCCGCAGGCAAGAGGCTGCCGAGGGCTCGGGCTAGAGCGGGCTCACCGCCACCATCCAAGGCCAGGGCGTGGTCCAACCATCCCTGCAGGGCCCGCTCCCGTTGCGACCAGGCGGCTGCCACCTCTCGGGCGGGATGGCTCGGCCGCCCCGCCCAGCAGGACTCGGGCCAGGTGGCCAGCCAAGCGGCCAGGCCGGTTGAGAGCTGGGGGCAGGAGGAGCCCAGAGGGTCCAGGCAGCGGGGATCCCCTTCACTGACGAGCCACTGGCGGGGCCCGGCTTGGGCGATCCAGCGCTGCAGGCGCCGACTGGCGGGCACTGGACCCAGGCGCAGCAACTGAGGGGGGGACAGAAAGGCCGCCGCATCGGGATGATCCAGCAACAGGTCGTAGCCGGCGACCAGTTGCAGCTCGGGCACCCCCCGCAACCCGCTGAGGCCATCGGCCAGCACCGGCCAGCCCGTACGCCGCTGCAGGCGAACCAGGGCCGCCACATGGCCATCCCAGTGTTGGGGGAGTCCGCGCCAGGGGCCCGCCACCACCACTCCGGCCTGGTCCAGGTCTGGCATCAGAACTTCACCCACGCTGGGGGTCGCCTCGGGCGAGATGGAGGCTGCGGTGACGAGGGGCTCCTGAATCTGGGCCACCGCCACCTGGGACTCCGCCACCTCCAGCAGGGTCGGGCCGTCGGCGTGGAGCGGTTCGTCGAAGGCAAGATTGAGATGGACCGGGCCCGGTGCCTGGCCAGGCGCCTGCGTGGCCGCCAGGGCCGTGCTGGCCAGCTCGACAATGGCCCCGTCCTGCATCTGGCCGAGGCCGGCACCATCCGCCTGGCCCAGCCAGCGCACATTGGCAGCGAGAAAACATTCCTGGTTGACGGTCTGGTTGGCCCCGCAACCCTTGAGGCGATCGGGCCGATCAGCGGTGATCAGCAGCAGGGGGATGGCCCCGTAATCGGCCTCCACCACAGCTGGCAGCAAGTTGGCCACCGCCGTGCCGGAGGTGGTCACCACCGCGACAGCCCGCCCCGTGGCCCGGGCCAGCCCGAGGGCGAAAAATGCCGCTGACCGCTCATCCACCGCAGTGCGCAGCACGAGACCGTGCCGCTCCAGCACGCCCGCCGCCTCGGCTAGGGCGCCCGAGCGACTGCCGGGGCAAAGCACCAAATCGGTGAGCCCACGGCGCACCAGAGCCGCCAGCAACACCAGCGACGCCTCGAGATTGCGGGTGGAGAGGGTGGAACCGATGGGAGGGGGCAGCGAAGGCGGGCGAGGCGAAGGCGGGCCGTGGACCAAGGCCACGCCGGAGCCGTTCAGGATGGGGCAACCATCCTCGCCCCTGCCCTTGGAGCCCGCGCCCTCCCGTCCCACCGAAGGCCCGATCGGCCTGCTGCGCCGCCAGATCCTGCCGGTGTTGGTCTGGGTGGCCCTAGCCCTGGTGCTGCGCTGGGCCGTGGTGGAACCCCGCTGGATTCCCTCGGGATCCATGCTGCCGAACCTGCAGGTCCAGGATCGGGTGCTGGTGGAGAAGCTGCGCGCGCGCCTCCATCGCCCCCTGCCGGTGGGAACCGTGGTGGTGTTTCGTCCACCCGCCGCGTTGATTGAGGCGGGCTACGACCCCAACGCCGCCCTGATCAAACGGGTGGTGGCCCAAGCGGGGGATCGGGTCGAAGTGCGCCAAGGGGTGCTGTGGCGCAACGGGTCGCCAGCCCCCATCGACTGGTCGGCCGAACCGATGGACTACACCCTGACACCGCTCACCATTCCCCCCGGCCACCTGATGGTGCTAGGGGACAACCGCAATGCCAGCCTCGATTCCCACCTCTGGGGACCCTTGCCACGGGAGGCCGTGATCGGCACGGCCGTGCTGCGCTATTGGCCGGCCAACCGCATGGGCTGGTTACGGTTCTCCACCATGGGTCATCCCCCTGGTGGGCCTGAAGAGCTGGGGTAGGGTGCAGCCCGGACGCAGCGCACACCGGCGATGTTCAACCCGGAGTTCCTGACCACCGACAACGAGGCGATCAGCGGCAACACGCTGATTCAGTACCTCCAGGAGCAATCTCCGGAGGTCCTGCAGCGGGTGGCGCGCTCCGCCAGCGGCGACATTCAGGACATCATTCGCCACAACGTGCAGGGCCTGCTGGGCATGCTCCCGGGCGAGCAGTTCGAGGTGAAAATTCAGACCAACCGGGACAACCTCGCCGGGCTGCTGGCCTCCGCGATGATGACGGGCTACTTCCTGCGCCAGATGGAACAGCGCATGGAACTGGACAGCAGCTTGCTCGGCAGCGGCGAGCTGGATGCGGAACTGGATGCCGATCCCGGCGAGCTTCGGCTCTGACGCGGGCGAGCTCCCCCCCCGACCGGATTCAGCCCTGGGACCTGGGGTTTTCAGGAACCAAACCCAGCCGCAGCAGGGTTCTGTCGATGCCCGCCAGGTAGGCCCAGCTGCCTGCGTCTGGAGCCCAGGGGCGCGCTTCCAGCTGCGTAGCCAAAGCCTCGAGCTGCTCGCGATGACAGGCCACCGGTGCCTCGTAATGGGCTGGCACCAGCCAGCGCAGTTCGGGCTCGGCCGCAAGGGTCCGAATCCAGGCCAACAGGGCGGCCTGACAGCGCGGAAACACCAACCGCTCCAGCACTGGGGCCACCTGGAGGGCCGGCCCGTCCCCGGGCACCAAGCGGCGAAATTCGGCAGACCAGTTGTCCTGCCAGCGGAAGGGGTAAACGCCGAAATAGGCCTGGGGAGATCGAACCCCACGGGCCAGTACGCCCCCCAGCAGCTCCCCCCATCCCGGCACCACCAGGGGATCCGGACGCAGATAGGAGGCAAACAGCACCAACCGCTGCCAGCCACGCCGCCGCCGCTCCGGTGAATCGGAGAGCGGTTCATCGCCCCGATCCCGGGCGTGGAACAACAGCGGGGTGGGATCGGCGCGGAACAGCTCCGGGGGCTCCGCACCAATCGCCACCAGGGCGTCGGTGACCAGCAGGGTGCCACTGGCCCGATGCAGACAGCCGGCCTCCATGAAGGTGCCCAGGCCGAGATCCAGCGGACCCAGGGGAATCCAGCTGAGTTCATCGGCGTGGGGCAGGCCCTGCTCAAACAGCACCCGGGTTCGCGATGCCGGGAAGCCGAGCCAGGGAAGGGGAAGGGGCACGGGGAAACTCCACTGCCCAGGGGTCACCCACACCTGGGCTGTCGGAAAGGCCCTGGCCATGGCCGGCACCGGCAGCTTGTGCTCCAAACCCGAGCTGGTGGGCAGCACGATGGTGCACACGGGGCCGTAGCGACCTTCAAGGTCAGCCAGGGCGGCGCGCACCTCGCCGGTGGGGGGCACGGGCGCGTAGAGCAACAGGCCCTGGCGCAGCCGCAGCACCGTCATCCGGATCGGCACGGCCACATAGAACACTCCCTGGAGCTGCTCCAGGCTCCAGACCTGGCCAGGAATCAGCTCCCGCACCAAGGTGCGCCGCCGCCCATAGGGGTAAAGCGGCAACAGGGGCCACCAGGGCCAGCGCTGATCGGTGGATAGGGCCGTCACCTCAGGCCAGCAACACCAGACTGATGCTCATCACCACCATCCCCGCCGTCACCCCCGCAATCATCAGGTGGTGATGGGCTCCGGTGCGCTGGGCAGCCGGTAAGAGCTCATCCAGGCAGATGTACACCATCAGGCCGGCCACGCTGGCGAACACCAAGCCCATCACCGTGTCGTTGAGGAAGGAGCGCAGGAAGGCGTAGCCCACCACCGCCCCGATCGGCTCGGCCAGGCCTGAGGCGAAGGACACCCAGAAAGCCTTGCTGCGACTGCCGGTGGCGAAATACACGGGGGCCGAAATCGCCAGACCTTCCGGGATGTTGTGGATGGCGATCGCGATGGCGATGCCAATGCCCAGCCGGGGGCTGGACAGGGCTCCCACAAAGGTGGCGAGTCCCTCTGGAAAATTGTGAATCCCGATCGCCAGAGCCGAAAACAGTCCCGTACGCAGCAGGGTGCGGGAGCGGGCCCCGGATGGATCATCGTCGGGCAGGGCCAAGTTATGGCTGGGCAGAACATGGTCGATCAGGGCGATCAGCAGCATGCCTGCAAAAAAGGCCAGCACGGTTGCCGCATAGCCGGTGGCGGGTCCGAGCCCAAGCATCAAGGCCTGGCGGGCCTTGGGAAAGATCTCCACGAAGGAGACGTAGATCATCACCCCGGCCGAAAAGCTGAGCGACAGGGTCAGCACCCGTGGGCTGAAGCGGCGGGACATCAAGCCCAGCAGGCTGCCTAAGCCCGTGCAGAGTCCGGCTGCCAGGGTGAGCAGAAAGGCAAACAGAACCCGCTGATCCAGCTCAAACAAGGGCCCTGCTCCGCAGATGCGGCATCCTCAGATCGCATGTTCGCAGGCCGTTGATCGGCCATCGGACACGGGGACAGCCTGGCTGCGCAGCCACTGGCGCCCCTGCTCCAGAAAGGCGGCCCAATCGAGCTTCTCCTCTTCAGCGGCGCGGGCCACCAGCAGCGGCGCCTCGCGCTTGATCGCCGCAAGATCGGGCTCACTCACCCCAGCGGAGAGGGCGAGCATGTCGGCCATCGCGTGGGCCACAACCCTGGTGAGGTAAGCGGCGCTGAGGGCCTGCATGGCTCCCCCCACCAGCCAGGTCGCCCCGTGCCACTTCACCAGCCCAGCCAGGGCTTGGCTGCTCCACTCCACCACCCCCAGGGCCAATGAGGCCTTGGCCAGTTCACCAGCGGCGGCCTGCAGCTGCTCCAGGCTCCAGGGACAATCCCAGAGCCGGGCCATCTCCTGCAGCATCAGCCCATTGGCCACCGCCAACACCAGCAGGTCGAGGCTGGGCAAGGGGGCCGCCACCACGCCGGCCGCAACGATCCACTGGGTGCGGCGCTGCAGCGGTCGAAAGAGCTCACGGCGAAGGTGCTCCAGATCGCGCTGCCAGCGCCCGTGCAGCTGCTGCAAGCGACGCAGCTGGCGGGCCTGGCGCAGGCTGGCGGCGGTGGGGCCTAGCTCCTGGGCCAAGGGGGCCAGACTGCTGGCCAGGGTCTGCGGTTGTCCATCCCAGAACAGCAAACGAGCCGAGAGTTCCGCGCCAAGCTGGGCCTGGAGTTCGGCGGCCAACGATTCGGGGTTCGGCCCCTGGCTGTCGCGCTGCACCAGCAGCCAGGCGGGTTGGCCCGAGGGCAGAGCTTCGAGCCAACGCAGCTGAGCAGCCGAAAGGGGGGTGCGCAGGTGGTGAATCAGGCCATCACAGGCTTCGAACACCGGAGGCCAGCACCAGTTCGCACTCCAGGCAGGCAGGGGGTGGGCCCAGTGGAGCTGGAGGAGCTCCGGGCCCCGCAGGGCCTCCAGAAAACTGCCTTGAAGCTCCTCTGATGGAGGGTTGGTGCCCACCAGGGCGAGCATCAGGCCCATCCGCCCGAGCTCCTCGCGGAGGGAGTGCAGCTGGTTTGAGCGGTCGAGGCGGGCGGCTTCCAGCGACGCTCCTGCGGGGCTGGTGGGATCAACCTCGGCGCCCGCGAGCTTGCCAAACTGGGCGTTGAGGCGTTCCAGCCGCTGCAGCCAACCGGGCACATCCGTCGCTGACGGCCCGAGCGGCCGCGGGCGGCGCCACCACCAGGCCCCAAGTGCCAACCCCAACAGGGTGATACCAGGGGAAAGCGGTAAATGGCTCAGGCGCAGCAGCCCATCGGTGACCAGCCAGCCAGCCAAGCCAAACCCCAAGGTGGGCAGCCAGGGCCTCAGCACAGGCGGCAGGGCCTGACGGGCCGCAGCCAGCCCAGCGAGCGCGGAGAGGTTCACCGGCGGCGTCAACGGCGCGGACAACGTTCCAGCATCTTTAGCTCACCTTGGATCAGTGCGCCGGCCTGGAATGCCAATAGCGTGGGTTGCAGTTGGGGGCCTGCCAGGCCAGCTCAGGGTTTGGGAGACAACCACCAGCACGACGACCTGCACCACGACCTGCATCACCAGCTGCATCACCACCTGCACGAGCGCGACCTGAGGGACCCTCCCCGCGACAATCGCCAGCAGGTCAAGCGGGTGCTGCTGGTGGCGCTGGCCGTCAACGTCAGCATGACGTTGTTGAAACTCCTGCTGGGCCTGCTGAGTGGCTCCCTGGCCGTGCTGGCTGACGCCATGCACAGCGCCACCGATGGCCTGTCGAGCCTGCTGGGCCTGCTGACCAACGGGCTCTCGGATCCCGAGCCCGACCGCGATCACCCCTACGGCCATCACAAGTACGAGGCGCTGGGGGCGCTGGCCATTGCCGCCTTCATCCTGTTCACCGCCTTTGAAATCCTGCAGACCGCGGTGCATCGGCTCCACGATGGACTGCAGCCCCTACGGCTGGACGGCCATGAGCTCCTGCTGCTCCTGGTGGTGCTGGGTTTCAACATCCTGCTCGCCAGCTACGAACGGGCCGAGGGACGCCGGCTGGGCAGTCCCCTGCTCACAGCCGATGCGGCCCACACCAGCAGTGACATCTGGACCACAGTCGTGGTGCTGGTGGGACTCAGCGGAGCCGTCTGGCTGAAGCTTTCCTGGCTGGACGTGGCCCTGGCCATTCCGCTCTGCCTGCTGCTGGTGCGGGTGTGCTGGACCGTGCTGCGCTCCAACCTCCCCCTCCTGGTGGACCAGATTGCCATTGCTCCAGAGGCAATTCACCAGGTGGCCATGGGCGTGCCCGGAGTGCTCAACTGCCACGACATCGCCAGCCGGGGCGTGCTGGGACGGCAGGTGTTCATCGACATGCACATGGTGGTGGATGCCAATGACCTGCCCACGGCCCACCGAATCACCGAGCTGGTGGAGGAACACCTGGAAAACAGCTTTGGCAGGGTGCGCTGCACCATCCACCTGGAACCGCGGGAATACGCCAGCCCGGCCATCACCTTCAAGGGCACCCATGGCTGAGATCCTGGAAGCCCTGACGCCGCGGCAGCGGTCCCTTCTCCAGAACTGGGCTGGCGAGCTGCAGATGGTTCCTGGCTGGGGCGGCAACCTGCCGGTTGCCATCCTCGAGCGCTGCTGGCTGCGGCTGCGACGGGTACCCATTGAGCAGTTGGCCCTCGCCCTGCCCCCGGATGCCAGTGCCGATGCCCCTGAACTGGTGCGTTACCGCACCTGGATTGCCGCCGGAGAGCCGGCCTGGTCGGCCCAATTGCGCTGCTGGCAAGAATTCGGCCAGCCGGCCTGCCAGGAAGCCCAACGTCACTTCTGGAACCACCAGGATCGGGGCAACCACGGCTGGACCCTGGAGGCCTATCTCCACCTGATGGACACCTACCGCCGTCAGCTGGAGCCGGGTGCCCAACGCTGCCTGCCCCTACTGGTGCTGGCCCGCGCCGGCCAACGGGAGGCCCACACCCTGCACTGGCTCACCCCCTTGGGCCTGCCGATGCGGCACACTTGCGCCTGACTGCAAAAGCTGCGGCCATGGCCGACGACACGACCACTTCCCATCCCCGCGACGACCGAGGGGAACGGCCCAGTGGCGGCCGCCCACCGGGTAACCGTGAACCCGGCGGCTTCCGCATCCGCCTGAGCGACAACGAGATGCGTGCCGCACGCGCCATCCAAGAGAGCTTTGGTCTGCGCTCGACCGTGGCCGCCCTGGGCTTCGCGATCCGCACCGTGGCCCAGATGCTGGAGGACGGCCAACTCGATGCCCTCGTCGCCCAGCAACGTGCCCAGGGCGGCAACCGTGGCGGTGACAGCCCCCGTGGGGATGGCCCCCGCGGCGATCGCCGCCCCGGCGGCGGAGAGGGCCGGGGCAGCCGCCCGGAGCGCGGGCCCCGCATCGATCCCTTTGCCAGGCCCAGCAAGCCGGCCCCAGTGGTGCCGGTGGTTGAGGAGGAGCCCACCCCCGCGACGGACGAAGCAGCGCCTGCCGAACCTGCCGCGCCTGACGAGCACGCAGCGCCTGCCGAGCCCGCAGAAGGGCCGAGCCCGGACGCAGCCACCGAAGCGTCCAGCACCGACAGCGTCGAGAGCTGAGCCCCATGCCACGGCCGAGGGTTCTGTCCGGGGTCCAACCCACCGGGGCTTTACACCTCGGCAACTGGCTGGGCGCGATCCGCAACTGGGTGGCGTTGCAGGAGAGCCACGACACCTATTTCTGTGTCGTGGACCTGCATGCCATCACGGTTCCCCACGATCCGGCTCGCCTGGCGGAGGACACCCTCAGCACCGCAGCGCTGTACCTGGCCTGCGGCATCGACCCGACAAAGAGCACGGTGTTCGTGCAGAGCCACGTCAGCGCCCACAGCGAGCTGGCCTGGTTGCTCAACTGCGTCACGCCGCTCAACTGGCTCGAACGCATGATCCAGTTCAAGGAAAAGGCGATCAAGCAGGGCGACCAGGTGTCGGTAGGCCTGCTCGATTACCCGGTGCTGATGGCGGCGGACATCCTTCTCTATGACGCCGACCTGGTGCCGGTGGGCGAAGACCAGAAACAACACCTCGAACTGGCCCGGGATATTGCCCAGCAGCGCATCAACGCCCGGTTCGCGCCCCGCGATGCTGCAGGCGAACCGATCCCGCTGCTCAAGGTGCCTGAGCCGCTGATCCTCAAGGACGGAGCCCGGGTGATGAGCCTCACCGACGGCCGCAGCAAGATGAGCAAGAGCGACCCCAATGAGGGTTCGCGCATCAGCCTGCTGGATCCCCCCGAGCTGATCGTCAAAAAGATCAAGCGGGCCAAGACCGACCCCACCATGGGTCTGGAATTCGGCAATCCGGAGCGCCCGGAAGCCGACAACCTGCTCGGGCTCTATGCCCTCCTGACGGGCAAGACCCGGGAACAAGCTTGCCAGGACTGCAGCGCCATGGGCTGGGGCACCTTCAAGCCCCTGCTGGCGGATGCTGGCGTGGAAGCCCTGCGCCCCGTACAGGAGCGCTACCAACAGTGGCGCCAGGATCCAGGAGCAGTGGAGGCGGTGCTGCGGGATGGACAGGCCAAAGCAGCCGCCGTGGCGGAGCAGACGCTCGATCGCGTGCGCCAGGCCATCGGATTTCTGCCACGCCGCTAACCGGCACCCTGAACCTTCGATCCGGCAATGATCAGCTGAGCAAATCAGTGGCGGCGTCCCAGAGCCAAGGATTCGCCGGCAGCCCCAGACACCACGAG
>JBEEKG010000114.1:0-6343 GCA_041168785.1 Cyanobacteriota bacterium | reverse complement strand
GCCTCATCGCTGGCCTCGTCACCAGCGCTGCTGGCCACCTGGTCGGCCAGCTCGGCCGGGATCACATCCATGCTCACCAGCTGGTCGCCGGCGCGCAGGTTCATGGCTCGCACGCCGCGGGCGGTTCGCCCCAGGGGCCGCAGCTCCTCGTCGCTGAGGCGGAAGTGGATCGTCATGCCGTTGCGCGAGCCGATCAGCACCGAATCGCCCGGCTGGGCCAGACGCACCCAGGTGAGGGCATCACCCTCCACCAGGTCGATGGCGATCAGGCCGTTGGAGCGGATGTTGGCGAAGGCCGACAGCCGCGTGCGCTTCACGTAGCCGCCACTGGTGAGCATCAACAGCACGGCGTCTTCGGCGAATTCGCTCACCGACAGCAGCGAGGTGATCTGCTCCTCCCGCGGGATCGGCAGCATCTGCACGATCGGCGTGCCCTTGGCGGCCCGGCTGCAGATCGGCACCCGGTAGGCCGGCACGGTGTACACCACGCCCCGATCCGAGAACAGCAGCAGGTTGTCGTGGTCGTTGCAGCTGATGAACAGCCGCACCGCCTCCTCACCCTGGGTTTTGGTGCCGGCCTTGCCGCGGGTACCGCGGCTGGTGGCCTCGAATTCGCTCACCGGCATCCGCTTGAGGTATCCGTTCTCGGTGAGCAGCACCACCGAGCGCTCGTTGGCGATCAGGTCGATGTCTTCGAGTCCGCCCTCAAGATCGAGGATCTCGGTGCGGCGGGGCGAGAGGTAGCGGCTGCGAATCACCCCGAGCTCCTCGGTGATGATCGTGAGCACCCGCTCGCGGTTGGCCAGGATGTCCTTGTAGTCGGCGATCTTGGCCACGAGATCCTCGTGCTCGAGCCGGATCTTGTCGGCCTCCAGGGCCGTGAGGCGCCGCAGCTGCATCTGCAGGATGGCGTCGGCCTGGATCTCGCTGAGGCCGTGGCGCTCCTGCAGCTGCTGTCTGGCCGTGGCCGCATCCGAGGCCGCCCGAATCAGGGCAATGATCGGATCGAGTTGGTCGAGGGCCAACAGCAGGCCGAGCAGGATGTGGTCGCGCTCTTCGGCCTTGCGCAGGAAGTAGCGGGTGCGGCGCTCGATTGTCTCGACGCGGAAGTCGAGGAACACCTGCAGCATCTTGCGCAGGGTGAGCAGCACCGGCTCCGACTTCACCAGCGCCAGCATGTAAGCGCTGAAATTGTTCTGCAGCGGGGTGAGCTTGAACAGGTTGTTCAGCACCACCTGGGGGTAGGCGTCGCGGCGCAGCTCGATCACGATCCGCATGCCGTCGCGGTCGGATTCATCGCGAATGTCGGCGATGCCCTCGAGCTTCTTGTCGTTCACCAGCTCGGCGATCCGCTCGATCAGCGAGGCCTTGTTGGTCTGGAAGGGCAGCTCGGTGATGATCACCGCATCCCGGTCAGGGCGGCCCTTCACCTCCACCGTTTCGATCGAGGCCACACCGCGCATGGTCACCGAGCCACGGCCGGTGGTGTAGGTCTCACGGATGCCCCGGCGGCCGAGGATCTGGCCGCCCGTGGGGAAGTCGGGCCCCGGGATGATCGCCATCAACTGCAGATCGTCGATCTCGGGGTTGGCGATCAACGCCAACATCCCGTCGATCAACTCGGTGAGGTTGTGGGGCGGGATGTTGGTGGCCATCCCAACGGCGATGCCGGTGGAGCCGTTCAGCAGCAGCTGGGGAATCCGCGCCGGCATCACGGTGGGCTCCTGCTGGGAGCCGTCGAAGTTGTCGGCGAAGTCGACGGTCTCGGCTTCGATGTCTTCGAGCAGGCTGTCGGTGGTGAGGGCCTGCAGCCGCGATTCGGTGTAACGCATGGCGGCCGGGGGATCGCCGTCCACCGAGCCGAAGTTGCCATGCCCATTCACCAGGGGCATGCGCATGTTGAAGTCCTGGGCCATCCGCACCAGGGCGTCGTACACCGCCGTGTCGCCGTGGGGGTGGTACTTACCGAGCACCTCACCCACCACACGGGCGCATTTGCGGTAGGGCCGGTCGCTGGTGAGACCCAGCTCATACATGGCGTAAAGGATCCGCCGGTGCACCGGCTTGAGGCCATCGCGGGCATCGGGCAGGGCCCGACCCACGATCACGCTCATCGCATACTCCAGATAGGAGCGCGACATCTCGTTGCGCAGGTCGGTCTGGATGATCCGCGAATCGCCGTTGCCGCCGGGGTCTCCCGGTGAACCAGCACCGGGTCCGCTGGGATCCGCCATAGATGACCGTCTTGAGCAAGGGTCAGTTTATCGAAACCCCCGGGGAATGCCCAAATCAGGCCCATGCCCGCCTTGAACGCCCGTGAGTTCCCGCCGCGCACGGAAGCGGAGCTGCGCCGCAAACAGGAACGGGGCCAGCTGCAGGTGCGCGCCGCCGCCGACTTCCGCAGCCTGGTGCAGCACGCCGGGCTGGCCGAGGCCTACGCCGCCACTGATGTGGTGGTGGCGGCCGATGCGGGCTTCACCGACCAGGCCAGCCTGCACCTGAGCCTCGGGCCCACGGATCCACCGATCCGCCTGCGCGACGGACAGCTGGCCGGCGTGGCGGGGCTGGCGGGCTGCGGGGCTGGCGAGCTGGTGCTGCCGATCGGCGGCGGGCTGGCCGACGCCATGGGCGGCGCCCAACTGCTCGGCGCCCTGCTGGCAGGCCGGGCCCTGCCCTTCAGCGCCAGCGGCGAGGCCACAGCCCTGCACCCCCGCCGGGACTTGCAGACCGAGCTCAGCCTGGGGCAGATCGGCGGCGGGCGCCTGCTGCTGCACCGGGCCATCGCCGAAAACGGCGTGGTGGCCCTCAGCCAGGCCGACGGCCCCTGCCCCAGCCCCTACGGCACCCTGCTGGGGCCGGCCGCCAACGCCCTCTATTCCTGCGGGGGCGCCGGCAGCATCGGCCTCACCATGCCGGGGCTGGCGCTGCTGGGCCCGGGCTCGCCGGTGTTGGTGGGCGGGGCCCTCGGCTGGGTGGTGGGGGCCGGCAGCGGCCACCAGCCCGATTGCCGGCGCCAGGCCAGCGGCCATGCCCGCAGCCCCGGAGCCGCCGCCGCCGTGAGCGTGGATCTGCACGAGCTGCGGCCCGAGTGGGTGCGGCCCTGCGTCTTCGAGGGCCACGGCAGTGCCCTGCTGATCACGGTGGCCGCGCCGGTGCCGCTGATCAACGCCGCGGTGGCCCGCCAGGCCGCCGCCGGGCCCCACGAGCTGGAAGCACCCGTGCTCGATCTGTCGGTGCCGCGGCGGGTCAAACCCAGCCTGGGGTGGGCCAGCTACGGCGAGCTGCTCAGCGGCACGATCACGGTGCAGGGCCAGCCGGTGGCCTGCGCCCCCTCCCACAGCCCGCGGCTGGCCGCCGCCGCCGCCGAAGCCCTGGTGGAAGCCCTGGCCAATGGCAGCTTCCCGCTGCGGCTGCCCCTGGTGCCGCTGAGCCCCCGCCCCAGCCTGCTGCCCCTCGAGGCCTGAGCCCCCTGGGGCGCACCGCCAAACCCACGTAAGCTCCCGCCAACCCCGTGCATCCGCCGCGCCGACCGCCATGGCCGACGACACCACCACCAGCCCTGCCGATTCCAGCCCCGTGGAGGTCGAGCTGACCCCGACCGAGCCGTCGGTGGCCGAAGCCGCCGCGCCCCCGGAACCCAGCGTGGCCACCACCTTGACGGTGGAGCCCCTGGAGCCCACCGCCCCCCCCCCCGAAACCGGCGAGGGCGAGGGCGGCGAGTGGGATCTGCTGCTGCAGAAGCTGGCCCAGTGGCTCAACCAGAACGAACTCCAGTCCCTGTGGTCCCAGGCCAGCAAGCCCGTCACCGCCCTGGCGGCCCTGGTGGGTCTGCTGCTGGTGCTGCGCATCTACAGCGCCCTGCTCGGCGCCCTCGACAGCCTGCCCCTGGTGCCCGGCCTGCTCGAGCTGGCCGGCGTGGTGTGGGTGGTGCGCTTCGGCGTGCCCAAACTGCTGCGCAGCAGCGAGCGCGAGCGGCTGCTGGGCGGCCTCAACCAACGCTGGAAAGCCTTCCGGGGCAAGAGCTGAGTTCGGATCGCATCAGCCAGGGCGGGACAGGTCGGTTGATAGCTTGTCCCGAATCCGTGGATTCCAGGTGGACATTCAGCTCGGCCGCTCCCGTACCGTTCGCCGCGCCTACGGCATCGACGAGATCGCCCTGGTGCCCGGTGGTCGCACCGTGGATCCCGCCGTCACTGACAGCAGCTGGAGCCTGGGCGGCATCACCCGCGAGATCCCGATCATCGCCAGCGCCATGGATGGCGTGGTGGATGTGGACATGTGCGTGGAGCTCACCAAGCAGGGCGCCCTGGGCGTGCTGAACCTGGAAGGGGTGCAGTGCCGCTACGACGACCCCAACCCCGCCCTCGACCGCATCGCCGCCGTCGACCGCGACAGCTTCGTGCCCCTGATGCAGGAGCTCTACAGCCAGCCCGTGCGGGAAGACCTGATCCGTCAGCGGATCGCCGAGATCAAGCAGAAGGGCGGCGTTGCAGCGGTGAGTGCCACGCCGGTGGCGGCGCTCAAGTTCGGCCGTGCCATCGCTGAAGCGGGCGCTGATCTGTTCTTCGTGCAGGCCACGGTGGTGAGCACCGAGCACATCGGCCCCGAGGGCCAGGAGACCCTCGACCTCGAGGCCCTCTGCCGCGATTTCGGCGTGCCGGTGGTGATCGGCAACTGCGTCACCTACGACGTGGCCCTGAAGCTGATGCGGGCCGGCGCCGCCGGTGTGATGGTGGGCATCGGCCCCGGAGCCGCCTGCACCAGCCGCGGCGTGCTGGGCATCGGCATCCCCCAGGCCACCTCGGTGGCCGACTGCGCCGCCGCCCGCGCCGACTACTTCGCCGAGAGCGGCCGCTACGTGCCGATCGTGGCCGACGGTGGCATCGTCACCGGCGGTGACATCTGCAAGTGCCTGGCCTGCGGCGCCGACGCCGTGATGATCGGCTCACCCATCGCCCGCGCCGCCGAGGCCCCCGGCCGCGGCTTCCACTGGGGCATGGCCACCCCCAGCCCCGTGCTGCCCCGCGGCACCCGCATCAAGGTGGGTACCACCGGCAGCCTGGAAAAAATTCTGCGCGGCCCCGCCTCCCTCGACGACGGCACCCAGAACCTGCTGGGCTGCATCCGCACCTCCATGGGCACCCTGGGCGCCCGCACCATCCGGGAGATGCAGCAGGTGGAGGTGGTGGTGGCCCCGTCCCTGCTCACGGAGGGCAAGGTGTACCAGAAAGCCCAACAACTGGGCATGGGCAAGTAGCTCCTATCGTTGAGCCGTGCGAGCTCCGGCTCACACACTCCTCACACCCTCCGGCCCGGCGCGTCCGGGCTTTTTGTCTTCTCCCCCCACCGGAGCGTTGCGGGCCGCTGATAACGGCCTGCAACGCTCGTGTGTGCCCCCCAAACAACCTTGCTAGATTCGCTGGAACCCTGATCCAGCAAGGATGTCCAGCGCTGCCGCTGTCACTGATGCCTCCTTCGAGCAAGACGTGCTCAAGAGTGATTTGCCCGTGCTGATCGACTTCTGGGCCCCCTGGTGTGGTCCTTGCCGCATGGTCGCCCCGATCGTCGACGAAATTGCCGCCGAATTCGAGGGCAAGATCAAGGTGTTCAAGCTCAACACCGACGAAAACCCCAACGTCGCCAGCCAGTACGGCATCCGCAGCATCCCCACCCTGATGATCTTCAAGGGCGGCCAGAAGGTGGACACCGTGGTGGGTGCCGTGCCCAAAACCACCCTGTCCGGCACCATTTCCAAGTACCTCTGAACCCATCCGTCGGTCTGAGGGCAGAACCCTGAGCGACCCATCCCCCTTCGGCCAGAGCCCCCTGCAGGCCCTGGCCCAGGAGCTTGAAGACCATCCCCAGCGGCACCTGATCGAGCGGTCCCTGGTGTCCCTGCTGCAGGTGGGTCGCCGGGAGCGTGGCCATGGCGAGTGGCGACTGATCAGTGGTGCCCTTGCCGATATCAGCGAGGCCCTGGAGGTGTTCCGGCCCCACCGGGACACCCGCAAGATCACCGTGTTCGGCTCGGCCCGCACCGTGCAGAGCGACCCCTGCTACGGCCTGGCCGAGCAGCTGGCCCACTTCGCCGTGACGGCGGGCTTCGAGGTGATGACCGGGGCCGGTGGCGGCATCATGGAAGCGGCCAACAGCGGGGCCGGCTGCGAGGCCAGCATTGGGCTCAATGTGGATCTCCCCTTCGAGCAGCACGCCAACCGCTTCGTGAGCAGCTGCGACGGCCGGCTGCTCCACTTCCGCTACTTCTTCACCCGCAAGCTCTTCTTCCTGCGGGAGAGTGATGCCCTGGTGGTGATGCCGGGTGGGTTCGGCACCCTCGACGAAC
>JBEEKG010000113.1:0-9723 GCA_041168785.1 Cyanobacteriota bacterium | reverse complement strand
GTGCCAACGGCGGAAGCTGCGATCCAGGCCAGGGGAGAACGAGACACGGGAACCGGTGGACGACGAACGGGCACGCCCCACTGTGGCACCCGATTCGTGCCCGCGATAGGGGGTGAGGGGCCGGCTGGGCGGGCTTCACAGTTGTCCCAACGGCGTCGGACGGCGCCAGAGTCGGGGTTGGCTGCCCTGGTCAGATGCTCTCTGCTGAAACCCTGGTGGTGCCCTTCGCTGCGGTGGGCATCGAGGCGATCGCCGATGTGGGGGGGAAGAACGCCTCCCTGGGCGAGATGATCCGCGAGCTCGGCGATCAGGGGGTGCGGGTGCCGGGTGGCTTCGCCACCACCGCCGCCGCCTACCGCCACCTGTTGCGCAGCAATGGTTTGATCGGCCCTCTCCAGGAGCTCCTGGGAGACCTGGATGTGGACGATCTCGTCGCCCTCCAGAGCGCCGGCAGGGCCGCCCGCACCCTGTTGCTGGCGGCGGCCCTCCCCGCCGACCTCGCCGACGCGATCGTGGCGGCCTATCGGCAGCTGGCTGCCCCCGACGGCACCTTGCCAGCGGTGGCGGTGCGCTCCAGTGCCACCGCTGAAGATCTCCCCGACGCCAGCTTTGCCGGCCAGCAGGAAACCTTCCTGCACATCGAGGGGGAGGCGGCCCTGCTGGAGGCCTGCCGGCACTGCTACGCCTCACTGTTCACCGACCGGGCCATCTCCTACCGCCAGCTGAACGGTTTCGATCACCTGGAGGTGGCCCTCTCGATTGGGGTGCAGCGCATGGTGCGCTCGGATCGGGCCTGCGCTGGCGTGATGTTCAGCATCGACACCGAAACCGGGTTCCGGGATGCGGTGCTGCTCACCGCCGCCTATGGCCTGGGCGAGAACGTCGTCCAGGGGGCGGTCAATCCCGATGAGGTGCTGATCTTCAAACCCACCCTGGAACAGGGGTTCGCCCCGATCCTCAGCAAGCGGCTGGGCAGCAAGGCGATCCGGATGGTGTACGGAGCCGGGCCTACGGGCGGTGAGGGGGCCGGTAGCGCTCCGGTGCACAACGAGCCGGTGCCCCAGGCCGAGCGTGAGCGCTTTGCCATCAGCGACGACGACTGCCTCACCTTGGCGCGCTGGGCCTGCCGAATCGAGCGCCACTACAGCGACCGGCGCGGCACCCCCACGCCCATGGACATCGAGTGGGCGAAGGATGGCCTCACCGGAGAGCTGTTCATCCTCCAGGCTCGCCCCGAAACGGTGCAGTCGAGGCAGCAGCAGGCGGTGCTGCGCAGTTGGCACCTGGAGCCCCATCAGGCCGAACTTCTGGTGAGCGGCCGCGCCATTGGCGCCTCCGTGAGCAGCGGCGTGGCCCGGGTGATCCGCCATACCTCCGAAATCGAGCGCTTCGAGAGCGGCGATCTGCTGATCACCGAGCGCACCGATCCCGACTGGGAGCCAATCCTCAAGCGGGCCAGCGGCGTGGTGACTGACCAGGGGGGGCGAACCTGCCACGCGGCGATCATTGCCCGGGAGATGGGCATCACCGCCATCGTCGGCACCGGGGAGGCCACCCGCCGCATCCATGACGGCGATGCCATCACGATCAGCTGCTGCGAGGGCGATGTGGGTCGGGTCTACCGGGGCACGTTGCCGTTTTCGCTGACGGAGCAGGCCATCGGTGACCTGCCCGCGACCCGTACCCGGATCCTGATGAACGTGGGCAATCCGGAGGAGGCCTTCAATCTGGCTGCCATCCCCTGCGACGGCGTGGGCCTGGCGCGGCTTGAGTTCATCATCGCCAACCACATCAAGGTGCATCCGATGGCCCTGCTCCAGCCGGAGCGGGTGGCCGATGCGGGACAACTCCAGGAGATCAACCGGCTCACGGCGCGCCATGCCAGCCCGGCGGAGTACTACGTGGATCTGTTGGCCCAGGGCATGGCCCGCATTGCGGCCGCCTTCTACCCCAGGCCGGTGATCCTGCGCTTCTCCGATTTCAAGAGCAACGAATATTCCCGCCTGCTTGGCGGTGGAGCCTTCGAGCCCAGCGAGGAAAACCCGATGATCGGCTGGCGGGGGGCGTCGCGGTACTACGCCCCCGATTTCCGCGAGGCCTTTGCCCTGGAATGCCAGGCCTTGCGGCGGGTGCGCGACCACATGGGCCTCACCAACGTGATCCCGATGGTGCCCTTCTGCCGTACCCCGGAGGAGGGGGATCGGGTGCTGGCGGAAATGGCCCGCTCCGGCCTGGTGCGGGGCGAGAACGGCTTGGAGGTGTACGTGATGTGCGAGCTGCCCAGCAATGTGGTCGGGGCCGAGGCGTTTGCCGAGCGCTTCGATGGCTTTTCGATCGGCTCCAACGACCTCACCCAGCTCACCCTGGGCCTGGATCGGGACTCCGCGTTGGTGGCCGACCTGTTCGACGAGCGCCATCCCACCGTGAAGGCCATGATCCGGCTGGCGATCCAGACGGCCCACCGCTGCGGCCGCAAGATCGGCATCTGCGGCCAGGCCCCCAGCGATTATCCCGATTTCGCCCGCTTTCTCGTGGAGGAGGGCATCGATTCGATCAGCCTCAACCCCGATGCCCTGATCGCCACCCGCCTTGAGGTGGCCCGGATCGAAGCCAGCCTGGGCTGGGCATCTCCGTTGCGCCGCTAATCGATCCGGCGCAGCAGCGGGCCCTGGCTGGGGCGGATCTGGGCTGGCAGCTGCTGGCTTCCGATGGGCTGCAAGGTGGCCATGTTGTAGGTCGTGTACACCGTGCGGCCCGCCGAACTGCCATCGGTGGCCCCCTCGCCCCGGGGCCAGTAGGCATCGATCAGGGTGAGGGTTTGCACCGGCGGCGTGCTGTCCTGCAGGCGCCGGCGTGGGCCGCTGCCCAGGGCTCCGAGGTTCAAGAGATCCAGTTGCCCCACCCGACCGGGGAAGTAGGCGTGGTGATGTCCACTGATGTAGGCGTGGGCTCCGGTGCGTTCCAGCAGTTGGCGTAGGGCTTCGCTGTGGTGCAGCACGTCACCGGGGCGGTCGCGGCCCTGGGCCACCGCCAGCAGGGGCAGGTGACCCAGCACCAGCCGGAGCCGGGCTGAGCGGGCCTGCGGACTGCGCAGTTGCTGTTCCGCCCAGGCCACCTGCTCGGCGGGCACCGTGGCGGAGGAGGCGTCCCATACCAGCAGGAACAGGTCGTGCTGGCGCACGCTGTAGGCGAAGGGGAACCGGGTGGCATCCACGAACTCCAGGCCGAGGGCGTCCTGTTGCCCGCGCCAATAGCGCTCGGCCTCCTGGCGGTCGAGCGCGAAGGTGTAGCGGCCGCCGGACCGAGCCGACGAGGCGTCGTGGTTGCCCATGGTGATGGCCACCGGCAGCCCCGCCCGCTCCAGGGGGGCGAGCAGCTGGCGGTGGAAGGAGGCCCACATCGCACTGAGGTGAACGCGGCTGAGGCCCAGCTTCTGACCGGCCACCATGTCGCCGCCGCAGAGCACCAGGTCGGGCTTCCAGCTGGGGATCAGCTCCACGGCCCGCAGCACCTCCGGGAGGTAGCTGGTGGAGCCGTAACTGCTGTTGAGATCGCTGATGGCCACCAGGCGCAGGTCGCCGCGGCGGGGCAGCTTGATTCCGGAGGCGCGGGATGGCTTTGGGCTGAGGGCCCAGGCTCCCACGGCCAGGCCGGCCAGGCTGAGAAAGCCCCGGCGGGTGAGGGTGACTCCGAACCTCGGATCCATGGCAGGGGGGCGCTGGCGAGACCGCCTAACGGGCCAGTTTCCACAGCAGGGTGCCATGGGCCGTGGCCCGCAGCACACACATCACCGCCAGGGCAACGCAGAGGGGGCAGTGGCTGATCCCCATCGAACCGGCAGCGCAGCAGCATCCACCCTGGCAGTTCCCGGCGATTTCCGGTTGGTTGACCAGGGGACTGCTGGAATAACGGCATGAATTGGACCCATCGTCGGAAGGGCTCCGGCAGGAGTTGGCTGTGCTGCGGTTGAGCGAACTGAAGCTGCCCCTGGATCACAGCGAGGCCGATCTCGAGGCTGCGGTGTGCCGGCGGCTACGCCTGGAGTCTCACCAGCTGCGGTGCCTGCGGTTGGTCAAACGCAGCGTCGACGCCCGCAAGCCCCAGTCCATTGCGCTGGTCTACAGCCTGGATCTGGAGTTGGACCTGGATGCCCGGGCCGAAGCACGCCTGCTCCAGCGGTTCGCCGGCGATCCCCATCTCCGCCCGAGCCCCGACACCACCTACCAACCGGTGGCCATCGCCTCGGGCCGTTTTCAGCGTCCGGTGGTGGTGGGGGCTGGTCCCTGTGGCTACTTTGCAGCCCTGCTCCTGGCCCAGATGGGGTTCCGCCCCCTGTTGTTGGAGCGCGGTAAGGCCATCCGAGAGCGCACCGCCGACACCTTCGGCTTCTGGAAGGGCAGCCGGGCTTTCGATCCCGAATCCAATGCCCAGTTCGGCGAGGGCGGAGCCGGCACCTTTTCCGACGGCAAGCTCTACAGCCAGGTGAGCGAGGCCAAGCCCTATGTGCGCAAGGTGCTGGAGGAGTTGGTGGCGGCTGGGGCCAATCCCGAGATCCTCACCCTGCACCATCCCCACATCGGCACCTACAAGTTGGCCACGGTGGTGCGCGGCCTGCGCCAGCGCATCGAGGCCCTGGGTGGGGAGGTTCGGTTCGAAGCCCGGGTGGAGGGCCTGGAGCTGGCTGGGGAGGATCGGTCCGTGCAGGGCCTGCGGCTGGCTGGAGGGGAGCGGATCGCCGCCCGTCAGGTGGTGCTGGCCCTGGGCCATAGCGCCCGCGACAGCTTCGCCATGCTCAAGGCCAGCGGTGTGGCGATGCAGCCCAAGCCCTTTGCGGTGGGTCTGCGCATCGAACATCCCCAGAGCCTGATTGACCGGGCCCGCTGGGGAGAGGCCGCCGGCCATCCCCGATTGGGCCCGGCCGAGTACAAGTTGGTGCATCACTGCCAAGAGCCGGCCACGGCGGGGCGCAGCGTTTACAGCTTCTGCATGTGTCCTGGTGGGCTGGTGGTGGGTGCCACCTCCGAGGAGGGACACGTGGTGACCAACGGCATGAGTCAGCACACCCGCAATGAGCGCAACGCCAACAGCGGCATCGTCGTCACCGTCGAACTGGCAGATCTGCTGCCCTATGGCGAGGGACCGGAAGATCCGCTGGCCGGCGTGGCCTTCCAGCGCCATTGGGAAGCGCGGGCCTTTGCCGCCGGCGGATCCAGTTATCGGGCGCCTGCCCAACGGGTGGGTGATTTTCTGGCCCACCGGCCCAGCCTGGCGGCTGTGCAGGTCGTGGAGCCCTCGTACCAGCCAGGGGTTCAGTTCGGGGCCCTGGATGACTGCCTGCCGGAGTTTGTGCTGACGGCAATTCGCGAAGCTCTGCCGGCCTTCGCCCGTCGCATCCCCGGTTTTCTGATGGACGACGCTCTGCTCACTGGCGTCGAGACCCGCACCTCATCGCCCGTGCGCCTGCCCAGAGATGGCAAAACCCTGGAGTGCTGCAACACGCCAGGGTTGTATCCGGCCGGCGAGGGGGCCGGTTATGCCGGAGGGATCCTGTCGGCGGCGATCGATGGCATCAAGGTTGCCGAACAGGTGGCTCTGGCGATCACTCCTCCTCGTCTTCAGCCCCCAGGGGCACCAGGCGGATCTGCTTGCGACCCAGCTTGATCTCAAACTCATCGCCGGGCTTCAGGTCGAGCATGGCGGTGTAGGCCTTGCCCACCATCAAGTTGCCGTTGAATTGCACCTTGGTGTTGAAGCTGAGCTTGCGGCCGCCTTTGCCCGTTTTAGCCGTACTGCCGAAATCCACTCCCTTGGCGTTTAGGAGGGCCTCATAGAAGGCCGTGAAATTCAGGCGCTCTGAGCCATCTTTTTTATGTGAGACGTATCCGCAAGCTCGGACGAGATCGGACTTGCTCACATCCCCGAGTTCTTTGACCTTCGCGAGGAGGTCAGCACCAGTGAGCATGGATCACATTTATGCAACATTCGCATTATTGCCTAGTGCGGGGTGCTGCTGCAAGCCATTGGCCGGGACGCTGATGCAATAACGGTTGCGTTTTCAGCAAAATCACCCCTCTCCCATTGGCCGTATCAAGGCCAATGGACGACTCCAAAATCAAGCCTGCGAAACGATGCCGCTCCATTGCACGGCCTTCACCTGATCACGTCGCCAGGAATGAAAAAGCAGTGACTCCTCGGCGGTGCAGAGCGGGCAGGTCGCGATGCGATCCGTCCCGAGCCCAAGGATCTCCAACTGGCGCTTGGCCGCTGCACGGATGTCCAGGCGGTCCCGATCGGGATCCCCATCCTCCAGGAGGGCCCCGCAGTGGCGTAGGTCCTCCAGTAGGGCCGGCAGCGGCCCGGGGTCTGCGCTGGGCGCCAGGGATCGGGCCACCTGCTCACTCACGGGGCGCTCCACCTGGTAGCGGGATCCACGGATGGCTGGGCCCAGGGCCACGCGTAAGTCGGCTCGGCGACTGCCGCTGGCTTCCAGCTGCTGGACGGCGTTGCCCAGAATGCCGCCGGCCACTCCGCGCCAGCCCGCATGGCAGGCCGCCACGCGGCCGCTCCCCGGATCGGCGATCAGCACGGGGGTGCAGTCGGCACCGCAGGCCCAGAGGCTCTGGCCCCCCGCATCACTCACCAGGCCATCCGCTTCTGGCCAGGGCTCGGCCGTGGCCTGGCTGGCCGGCAGGACCCGGGCGCTGTGCACCTGACGCAGACGGTGGACGCTGATCCCCGCGCTCACGTAGCCCGCGAGCACCTCCGGTCCCCGCCCCTGCCATTGGCGGGTGAAAAACCCATGTTCAAACCCCTGCAGCAGATCGCATTGCAGGTAGTAGCCGCCGTAGGTGCCTACCCAGGTCCAGCCAGGCAGGCTGTTGAAGTCCCGGTCAGGCCGGTCAAAGGGCGGATCGAGCGCTTCGGCCATGGGTGGGGGACCGCCTGGGTTCAGGCATCAGGGAGGTCGCGCAGCAGCCAGAAGCCCTCGAAGCGCTGGTCGTCTTCGCGGGCTTGGACGGCCAGGAATTGCAGCCCTCCAGCCTGCTGGCGGGCTGCGGCGAAGGCGGCTGCCGCGGCCTCGGCCTCATCGGCGGGAAGATCGCTCAGCAGCCAGCGGTCTTCCAGGCCTGCTTCCAGCACCAGCTGTTGGCCGCTGATCTCCAGCCGCACCGGCTCGAGCCCAGCCAGCCAGCCCGCCAGGGCCAGGGCGCGGGCGGAGCTGAACAGACGAATGCCTGGCACCGGCACCTGGGGGGGCAGGCCCGGCGGTAAGGGCACCAGGCCGGCAAAGCCCAGCTCCCATTCCGCCGCCCCTGCCAAAGCCTCAAGGGGCAGGGTGGCCCAGGCCCAGCTTTCGCCCCGGGCCGCCTCCGGCAGGGGTACGGCGATGGGTCGGATCGGCTGGGGCGGGGGCGCCAGGGGGCCGGCCAGGTATCCGGGCTCCTGGGGGTACACCTCCCGCTCCCGCTCCTGCAGCCAGCTCACCAGGGCGTAGGTGCGGCGGCTGGGAACCAGTTCCAGGCCCAGCCCCTCAGCTGCCCGCTGCACCATGGTGCGCATCGAGGCTCGCCAGCAGCGCAGGCGCCGCGGAGGGCCGAACCCTTGCCCAGCTGCGGCCGCCAGGGCTTGCTCCAGGGCTTCCCGCAGCCAGATGGAATTCACACTCGAGGCCGGGCAGGGCATCACCCAGCGAAAGGAGGGGCCTGACGCCTCGCCACTGGGAGGGACCTGCGGGCTGGAGCAGATCAGCAGTTCCCAGCGCTTTTTGCCGTCGGGCTCGAGAATCGGGCGTGAGTAGTAGTCGAGCTCCCAGTCCGGGGAGGTGGTGAGGGTCACCGCGGCAGCAGGGGCCTCGCTCATCCCGCCCCTTGTTCCTGTTGGCGCAGCACGGATCGGGCGCGGTTGGCCCGGTCGGCGGCTTCGGCCATCACCTTGTCGCGATCGATGAGCAGTTCGCCGGGCTGGCCCTCGAGTAGGGCTGTGTTGAGGGCGATGCGGCCCCGTCCCGGATCCAGCTCGGTGATCAGCGCCTGCACCCGATCCCCCTGGCCGAACACCTCGCGCAGATCGCGAAGTTGGCCGCCCGTGATCGCCGACTGGTGGAGCAGGCCGCTGACGCCGCCCAGATCGATGAACAGGCCATAGGGCTTGATGGACACCACCTGTCCCTCCACCAGCTGGCCCACCTCCAGGTTCTGGAACAGGGCGGCGGTGGCGGCTTTCTTCTCCGAGAGCACCAGCTTGCGGGTCTCCGGGTTCACCTCCAGGAAAGCGGCGCCGATGGTCTTGCCCACCAGGGCTTCGTGGTTTTCGCCCTCCTGGAGCTGGGAGCGGGGAATGAAGCCGCGCAGTCCTTCCAGATCGCAGGTGATGCCGCCGCGGTTGAAACCATTCACCTTGACCTGCACCACCTTGCCCTCCTTCTCCAGCTGGCGCACTTTCTCCCAGCTTTGGCGCAGGGCCAGCGCGCGGGCGCTGATGGTGACCATGCCGTCGGCGTTCTGCTCGCGGGTCACCAGCACTTCCACCTCCAGGCCCTTGGGGAAGCGTTCCTTGAGGTTGGTGATCACACCGAGGCCGCATTCCTTCTTGGGCATGAAGCCGGGGGCCTTGCCGCCAATGTCGACGTAGATGCCGTCGCTCTCCAGACCAATCACCGTGCCCCGCACCACTTCTCCGGTGGTGCCATGGGGTTCGTGGTCGTCCAGGGCGGCCAGGAAGGCCTCCTCATCAAAATCAAAATCGTCGACGCTGCGCGCCGGCGCCCCAACGGCCTGGGTCGCCGCGGGGGTGACGGTCTTGGCCTGGCGCTGCCGGCCCGGGTCCGGTCCCAGCAGGTCTGCCATGGTGAGGCCCTCCATGGCCCCCATATCGAACAGGGCGTCGTCGCTCCGCTCAGGGGTGCGGGCGGGGGTGCGAACCGGAGCCGCCGCCGCCGGGCTGGGCGCCTGGGGTGCAGAGGCTGCCACGGGGGGCTCGGCCGACTCGGATGGGGCGGCCGGACTGGGCTCGTCCTTGCGGATCATCAGCACCTGGGGAGGCTTGCGCAGGGGCGCTATCGGCTGGGGCCTGGCGGCACCCGGGGGCACGGGCCGGGAGGACGCAGACGAGGGCGGTTGGCTGCCGGTACCGGCCATCTCCACTGGGGGCTGAGAGCTCCACACTGTAGGGATCAGTTCTGACGTGATGGAGCATTCGCGCCACCTGCAGCAGCTGGCCTGGCCCCAGGTCGAGCAGCTCGCGGCCCGACCTGGCAGCACGGTGGTCTGGCCCTGGGGTGCGGTGGAGCAGCACGGGCCCCACCTGCCACTGGGCACCGACGCGCTCTTTGCCGAGCGGGTGCTCGATGCGGTGCTGGCTCGGCTGGATGCCGAGTTGCCGGTTCTGCGGCTGCCGCTTCAGAGCATCGGCTTTTCCCCCGAACATCGCGGCTTCAGCGGCACCCTCAGCCTTCCCCCTGAGCTGCTGATCAACCAGCTGGTGGCCGTGGGTCACGACCTGGCTGCCGCCGGTTTCCAGCGCCTCGTGCTGTTCAACGCCCACGGGGGCCAGATCGCGCTCTTGCAGACGGCGGCCCGCCAGCTCCGATCGGAGCGCCCTGCGCTGGCCGTGCTGCCCTGCTTCCTCTGGAGCGGACCTGAGGGCATCGCGGCCCTGATCCCTGAGCCGGAGCGTTCCGCTGGGCTCCATGCCGGTTTGGCGGAAACCAGCCTGATGCTGCAT
>JBEEKG010000112.1:0-5884 GCA_041168785.1 Cyanobacteriota bacterium | reverse complement strand
CAGGCTGGAGCAGTCGGCGTCTCGGAAACCGCTCGCCTCCGGCCAGTCCACCCCAGCCCCCAGCCGCACATAGGGGCCCGACTGGGGGGAAGCCGCCGGCTCCGCTTGGGCTGGGGCGCCCGATGCGCAGGCGAGAAAAAGGCTGAGCCTCAAACCGCGGCGCAACCAAGGGCGCAGAGGGCAATCAGCGGCCATCGGCGCACGGCAACAGGGGTGACGCAATTTAGGGGGAGGAAGCCGGGCAACCCCAGCCCGCGCATTGGAGGATCCATGGATGACCACTCCCGCCCCAGACCTCCTGATCGACGGCCCCGCCGAGGCCAAAGCCACCCTGATGTTGGCCCATGGGGCCGGTGCACCCATGGACAGCCCTTTCATGGCAGCCATCGCCTGCGGACTGGGACAGCGCGGCTGGCGGGTGGTGCGCTTCGAATTTCCGTACATGGTCCAGACCCGTGTCAGCGGGCAGCGGCGTGCCCCCGATCGGCTGCCGCGGCTGCTGGAGTCCTTTCGCGAGCAGGTGGCCCAGCAGGCCGGGGCGGCACCGTTGGCGATTGGCGGCAAGTCGCTGGGGGGGCGGGTGGCCAGCCTGCTGGTGGATGAGCTGGCCCAATCCCACGGCGTGCGCGGTTGCCTCTGCCTGGGCTACCCCTTCCATCCCCCCGGTAAACCCGACAAGCTGCGCACCGACCACCTGGCCGCGCTGGCCACCCCCACCCTGATCCTGCAGGGCGAGCGCGACAGCTTTGGCAAGCGCGGCGAAGTGGTGGGGTACCGGCTCTCGCCCCAGATCCAGCTGCAGTGGATCGCCTACGGCGACCACAGCTTCAAGCCCACCCGCAGCTCCGGCCTCAGCGAAGCCGACACCTGGGCCGCTGCCGTGGGCCACGCCGATCAATTCATGGCAGCCCTGTTCAACCCAGGCTGAGCCAGGGCCTCCACCGCCACCCCGAGCTGCCCGTAGGCCATGCCCTGCCCGTGGGCCCGGATCAGGGGCTGCAGTCCGATCGACTGCCGCTCCGCATGCAGGCTGCGGGTAGGCACCACCCAAAAGCGCCACTGGGCCAGCTCCTGGGGGTTCACCAGAGCCGGGTCCTGTTCCTCCAAGAGGCAGAACACATAGGCCGTGGCCGTGCGCTGCTCAATCGGGAAGCTGATCGGGTTGGGGGCTATCTGCTGCGCCGACTGAAAGTAAGCGGCGGATCGCACCGCCAGGGTGATGGGGCCACCGAGCAGCGCCAGGTCGGCGCCTTCGCGGCGATACGCGCCGGGATCGAGGCCCAGAGCGCAATGCACCAACCACTCGGCCAGGGCCGTGCGATTAGCGGTGGTCACCAGGGGGCCGCCCTGCCAGCTCCGGAAGGCATCGAGGTCGGTCATGCGGGGGGCCGAGGGCGCAACCGCCCGCAAAGTACACAGCCCTGGAGGATGGGATGGTGATCCACACCTCCCTCGTGCTGGCGGCGGACGATCCCGCGGCCCTCGCCACCTTTTACGGCACCTTGCTGGAGGTAGCCCCCCAACCGGGTTTAAGCCCCAGCCATTGGCGGCTGCCCTGGCCAGCGGGCGGGCACCTGGAGATCTATGCCCCCTCACGCCAGCGCCCCCAACCCCAACAGCAGGGCCGTTTGGCCCTGTGCCTGCAGCGCCAAGCTCAGGACCACGACCCCCACGCCGCGTTGCTGGCGTGGTTGGAGCGGGCCCAGGCCTTGGGAGCCACGGAGCTGGAGCCCCCACGGCGGGAGTCGTTCGGGATGGAGGCCTGGTTGCTCGATCCCGAGGGCAACCGGGTGCTGCTGCTGATGCTGCAGGGTTGAATCCTCAGGCCGATAGCCGTCAGGACCAGTGCAGCTGCATCGGCACGCTGCCTTCGAGGCTCAGCTTCACGGGGCAGGTCTCACCGGCCTGCTGCAACACGGTCCGCTGCTCGGCGTCGAGATGGGCTGGCAGCTCGATCCACACCGTGAGCTGGGCGATCTTGCGCGGCAGAGCGGGGGTCATGGTTTTCTCCACGCGGGCGGTGCAGCCCTCCAGGGCCCACCCATGGCGCTTGGCCACAATCCCCATGATCGTGAGGATGCAGGTGCTGAGGGCTGTCGCCACCAGGTCGGTGGGGGAAAAGCGCTCGCCTTGCCCCTGGTTATCGGTGGGGGCGTCGGTTTCCAGCAGGGTGCCGGATGGTCCGTGGCTGGAACGGCAACGCAACTCCCCTTCGTAGCGGCTCTCAATGCGGGTCACTGCGCGGATACGGCTAGGAGAAGCTTGGCAGTCGCGACGGCCCGCACCTCACCTCCCGACGCGATGATGGGCAGGCATTGGACGGGCTGCACACCATGAAACTGCCAGAGGGATGGGGGGTCTGGCTGCTGGCCTTGGCGCTGAACGCCCTGGCCGGCGGATTGTGGTTTGTGAATCGGGGCATGGAACGTCCAGAGGCCGGAGGCAGCCTCTGGGCCGTGATCCGCTCCCTGGGCTCGGGATCGATGGGTTAGGAGCCGTTGCCACGGTTGCGGAAACGAGGCTTCAACCACAGCGACACCGACACCAACGACACCAGCACCGGCACCTCGATCAAGGGACCCACCACCCCCGCCAGGGCCTGCTGGGAGGTGACACCCCAGATGCTGATGCACACCGCAATCGCCAGCTCGAAGTTGTTGCCGGCGGCCGTGAAGGCGAGGGCAGATGTTCGCGGATAGTCGAGGCCACTGCGCATGCCAACCGCAAAGGCGATGCTCCACATCAACACGAAATAGAGCAGCAGAGGAATCGCCACCTGGATCACCTGCAGGGGATCGGAGGTGATGGCGTGGCCCTGGAGGGCAAACATCACCACGATCGTGAACAGCAATCCATAGAGCGCCAGGGGACTGATTCGGGGTACAAAACGCTGTTCATACCAGCGCAGCCCCTTGATCGACACGCCGATCAGCCGCGTCATGAACCCCGCCAGCAAGGGAACGCCAAGAAAGATCAACACCGCCTGGGCGATCTCCCAGAACGAGAAGCGCACCAATTGGCTGTCCAGCCCCAGCCAAGCGGGAAGGATTTGCAGATAAAACGTGCCGAGCAGGGCATACACCAGCACCTGCAAAATTGAATTGATGGCCACCAACAAGGCGGCCGCTTCCCGGTTGCCCTGGGCCAGGTCGATCCAGATCAGCACCATGGCGATGCAGGGTGCGATGCCGATCAGGATCAGCCCGGTGCGAAAGGCTGGCTGATCGGGCAGAAACAACCAGGCCAGGCTAAACATCAACAGCGGGCCGAGCCCCCAGGTCAACCCCAGGGTCAGGGCCAGCAGCCGTCGATCCCGGGCCATGTGGCCCAGTTCGCCGTAGCGAACTTTCGCCAGAACCGGATACATCATCAACAACAATCCCAGGGCAATGGGCAAGGAGGTGTGGCCCACCTCCACGGCACCCAGCAGCCCCTGCAGCCCGGGCACAAAGCGCCCCAGCAGCAAACCTGCCGCCATGGCCAGCAGAATCCAGATCGGAAGCAAGCGATCGAGCCAGGGGAGTGCACCGGGGCCAGCGGGGTCTCCCCCAGAGGGTGAGGGTGGCTGCAGAGCGTGGTGCCTCATGGGGCTGCTTTGACCGGGGTCGGGTTCGGCGCTTTCGTGCCGTCCGGTCCGATGCTGGCGGGAAGGTGACCGGTTTTGACCCAGATCGTGCAACCGGCTTCGCTCCAGGGGTGATGGCCACTGCCGGGAGGATTGCGCAGCCAGCTCCCGGCGGGATAGCTGCCGTGCTCGTCCTGAAACACGCCCTCCAGCACCAGGATCTCCTCGCCACCGGGGTGGCCGTGGGGTTGAAACACCGTGCCTGGAGCCCAGCGAACCAGGGCCACATGCTCGGAGCCAAAGGCGTGGAGCGACCGAACCTCCAGCCCGGTCACCAGGCCGGGCAGCCAGGCGGAGCTGGCGGTATCGATCACCACGCGCTGCTGGTCTGCGGGGTGCATCTGCTGCAGCTTCACCAGGAGTGTGCAGCCGTTTTCACTGAAGGGGGCATGGCTGGAGCCCACGGGATTGCGCAGGTAGGTGCCGGCGGCATAGTCGCCGTGCTCATCCGAGAACGTGCCCTCCAGCACCAGGATCTCCTCGCCGCCGCCATGGTGGTGGCGCTCGAAGCGACTGCCCGGGGCATAGCGGACGATCGAGGTGGCTCGGGCCACCTCCCCACCGCAACGATCGAGGAACCGCCGCTCCACCCCGGCGCTGGGCGAGGACTGCCAGACCAGAGCCCGGGTGTCGAGAACCGCGCGTTGGCTGAGGTCGGCATAGCGTTCCATGCTGCCAATTCTGATCAGCCCAGCATCCGCCGGCATCATGCGCACATCCCCCCAACCCGCCATGGGCCGTCTCCCCTTGCCAGCCCTCGTGGGGGTTGTTCTGGCCCTCACGGGCTGCGCCCAGGCCAAGAATGCCCAGCGGGCTGAGACGCCAGTCACGGGGCCCATCAAGGTCGAACTCGACCTCAAGGATCCGTCGATGAGCTTCGGTGTGATGCCCCGCGGCGGGGATCGCCTGGTGTTCAAGGTTGGGTCCGGCCGCCATGGCATCACCTGTGCAGGCAGCCGCTTTGAGGAGGGATACACCCCCCTGGGCACCTTCAAAGTGAATGCAATTCTGAGCAACGACCGGTTTGCGATGGACCCGACGCTGATCGCCGAGTCGGGTCAATCAGAGGCCGAGCTGAAACAGACCCTCTTCGCCTCAATGAACGCCATCGACTTCGATGGAGACGGGGAAACGGGCGAGTATGGAATCGGCTACATCAGCCTGGCTCCCGTGGACAGCGTCAAGCAGCCCTTCGGCTTCAACCGCTATGCCGGCACATTTCGCTGGTACAGCTTTGCCATCCACGGCAGTAACAATGACCAACGCATCGGTCAGAAGGTCACCGGTGGCTGCCTGAACGTGGCAGAGCCGGAGCTCAAGACCCTGCTCAGGGCGGTACGGCTCGGCGATGAGGTGCAGATCAGGGCCAACGGACCCTGCGGCGGTTCATGAGCATGGCCAGCCCAGAGACAACCACCACCAGGGTGAACACTCCCAGCAGGGCGGAGTAGAAGGGTTGCAGATTCAGCGGGCCAAAGCGGCCGGAATGGATCTTGAGCAACCAGAAGGCATCAATCCCCCGCTCCAGCAGCAGGCTGTACAGCGATCCGGTGGCTGCCGTGAGCAATAGCGGTGCCGCTGCGATCGGCACCACCCAACGATGCAACGTTCGCCAGCGGGATGGGGGCAACGGAGCCATGGCCAATGGGGAGAGAAGGAATCAGTGGTGACGCAGGTGCTGGTGCAGCGCAGCCTCGTTGCTGCAGGGCATCCACTTGCCCTGGTTCTGATGGATGCCCTCACAGCCGAGCTGCTTGGCCCGTTGCTCGGCCTGCTGCTGGGTGTCGTAGAGCCCCTTGGGGTGGGCGTGAGCATCGGGAGGCGCTGCGAGCAGGGCCAGGGTCAAGAGGGCGATCAGGGCAGGCAGTGCCATAGAAAACCGGCCGTTCTGGTGCGGCATCAGAAGCGGAATAACGCGTCGTATTGGCTGTATTCAGGCTTGCGGAATCCGTCGCGTAGCAGCATGCGACGCAATTCAATGATTTCAGTGCGCTGGGCCACGATGATTGTCCGGGCAAGTCTCCGCACGGTGGGGTTGGTGGACTTGGCCAGGGCGTCATGGGCCATCTGCAAGGCACCACCGTGGTGGGCGATCATCCCTTCCAGAAACCACACCACCCGATTGTCTTTGGTGGGGGTGGTCCCCATCATCTGCATCGCCTCGATCTGGGAAGGACTCATGCCTTCCAGGCCGGCCATGCTGTTGGGATCACCTCCAGCTTTAAGGGCAACGGGACCCACCGGGGCCTCCGGATACCA
>JBEEKG010000111.1:0-4789 GCA_041168785.1 Cyanobacteriota bacterium | reverse complement strand
TTGTGTTGGTGTTGGTTGTGGTGATTGGCAAGCGTGACCGCAATGCCGTCGACTGCTCGGCCGAGTGCCGCTGCAGGCTCACACCCCGCTGATCGTGTCGCTGCCGAAGTAGGGGACCAGGGCGGCGGGCAGGCGCACGGACCCATCGGCCTGCTGGCCGGTTTCAAGCAGGGCGGCCATGGTGCGGCCGATGGCCAGGCCGCTGCCGTTGAGGGTGTGCACCAGTTGGGTGCCCTTGCCCTGCTTGAAGCGGATGGCGGCGCGGCGGGCCTGGAAGTCGCTGCATACCGAGCAGCTGGAGATCTCCCGATAGGCGCCGGCGCCGGCCAGCCACACCTCGAGGTCGTAGGTGCGGGCGGCGGAGAAGCCCAGATCGCCGGTGCAGAGCTCGATTTTGCGGTAAGGCAGCTCGAGGGCCTCCAGCACGGCTTCGGCGTCAGCGGTGATCTGCTGGTGGGCGGCGACGGATTCGTCGGGATGGCAGAACCAGTAGAGCTCCACCTTGTTGAACTGATGGAGGCGGATCAGGCCACGGGTGTCGCGGCCGTAGGAGCCGGCCTCGCGGCGGAAGCAGGGGGTGTAGGCGGCGTATTTGAGCGGCAGCTGCTCGGCGGCGAGCACCTCATCGCGGTGCAGGGAGGTGAGGGGCACCTCGGCGGTGGGGGTGAGCCAGAGGTCGTCGTCGGCGCAGCGGAAGCTCTCCTCGGCGAACTTGGGCAGTTGGCCAGAGCCGGTGAGGCTGGCGGAGTTCACCAGGATCGGCGGCATCACCTCCCTGTAGCCCTTGGTGGCGTGCAGATCGAGCATGAAGCTGATCAGGGCCCGCTCGAGTCGGGCTCCGGCGCCCATCAGGGTGATGAAGCGGCTCTGGGCGATCCGCACGGAGCGCTCGGTTTCAAACAGCGCCAGCCGCTCGCCGATCTGCCAGTGCTCCTCGAGACCCTCTTCAACGCGAGGCGTGCCCCAGCGCTTGATCTCCACGTTCTCGGCATCGGACCGGCCGTCAGGCGCCTCGGGTGAGGGCAGGTTTGGCAAGGCACTGAGGGCCTCGCGCAGCTGGTGTTCGAGGGCCTTCTCCTGCTCCTCGAGGGCGGCCACCTGCTGCTTGATGGCGTTGCCCTGGTCGCGCAGGGCCTGCACCTCGGGGCTGTTTGGCGCTGTTCCGCCCTGGATCAGCTGCCCCACCGCCTTGCCGATGCGGTTGCCCTCGGCTTGCAAATCGCTGCGCTGCTCCTCGAGATCCCGCTCCTGGCGCGCGATTTGCTGCAGTGGGCCGAGGTCGAGCGTCATGCCGCGACGCCCGAGTTGCTGGGTGATCAGCTCTGGGGTGTCGCGCAGCAGGCGCTGATCAAGCACGGGCCCAAATGCAAGTGAGCCGAGCCTACGGGCCTGGCTTCTGCAGGGTGCCTCAGAGCACTTGCACCACTTCGCTCACCTCGGGGATGGCCTCACGCAGTTTGCGCTCGATTCCCATCTTGAGGGTCATGGTGCTGCTGGGACAGGAGCCGCAGGCGCCCTGCAGGCGCACCTTCACGATCGGCCCGTCGATCTCCACCACTTCCACGTTGCCTCCATCCGCCATTAGGTAAGGACGCAGTTCGTCGAGGGTGCGCTCCACGTTCTCCAGGGTGAGGGCGTGGGGATCGGCGTGTTCAGAGGAGGGGGCCGCGGGCGTTTCGATGGTCATGGTTGGGGGGAGGGGTTGGTCATGAGCTTAGGAATCAGATGGGGCAACAGGCTGCCTTGCGGCTGATTTGTCCCCTGGCGGCAGTGCGCCTTCGACTGGCTCCCTAAGATCGGACCCATGACCGACGCACCCGTCTCCCGGATTCGCAACTTCTGCATCATTGCCCACATCGACCACGGCAAATCGACCCTGGCTGACCGGCTGCTGCAGGACACCGGCACGGTGGCGGCCCGAGATATGCAGGAGCAGTTTCTCGACAACATGGAGCTGGAGCGGGAGCGTGGCATCACGATCAAGCTCCAGGCGGCCCGAATGGAGTACGGGGCTGCTGACGGTGAGACCTACATCCTCAACCTGATTGATACGCCGGGTCACGTTGATTTCAGCTACGAGGTGAGCCGCTCATTGCAGGCTTGTGAGGGCGCGCTGTTGGTAGTGGATGCCAGCCAGGGGGTGGAGGCCCAGACCCTTGCCAACGTGTATCTGGCAATCGAAAACAACCTCGAGATCATTCCCGTCCTTAACAAGATCGATCTGCCTGGTGCCGATCCCGTCCGCATCGCCGAGGAGATCGAGGCGATCATCGGGCTCGATTGCACCAATGCCATCCATTGCTCGGCCAAGACAGGCCTGGGCGTTCCTGACATCCTGCAGGCGGTGGTGGATCGGGTGCCGCCTCCGCCGGACAAGGTGTCTGAGCCCCTTAGAGCACTGATTTTTGACTCCTACTACGACCCCTACCGGGGTGTGATTGTTTATTTCCGGGTGATGTCTGGCTCCATCAGCAAGAAGGACAAGGTGCTGTTGATGGCCAGCAAGAAAACCTACGAGCTCGATGAGGTGGGTGTGATGGCGCCCGATCAACGCCAGGTGGAGAGCCTGCATGCCGGTGAGGTGGGCTATCTGGCCGCGTCGATCAAGGCCGTGGCCGATGCTCGCGTGGGCGACACCATCACGTTGGTGAACAACCCTGCCGAGGCCCCCCTGCCTGGCTACACCGAGGCCAAGCCGATGGTGTTCTGCGGCTTGTTCCCCACTGATGCCGATCAATACCCTGATCTGCGTGAGGCTCTCGACAAGCTCCAGCTCTCCGATGCGGCTCTCAAATACGAGCCGGAAACCAGCAGCGCCATGGGCTTTGGCTTCCGCTGCGGCTTCCTGGGTCTGCTGCACATGGAGATTGTGCAAGAGCGGCTGGAGCGGGAATACAACCTGGATTTGATCGTCACTGCACCATCAGTGATCTATCAGGTGAACATGCTCGATGGTGTCACCATGATGGTAGACAATCCAGCCACATTGCCCGATCCACAAAAACGTGAATCCATCGAAGAGCCCTATGTGAAGCTCGAGATTTATACGCCAAACTCCTACAATGGAACCTTGATGGAGCTCTGTCAGGAGCGGCGTGGCGAGTTCATTGATATGAAGTACATCACGACTGATCGCGTCACGCTTCACTACGAGATGCCCCTGGCGGAAGTTGTGACCGACTTCTTTGATCAGATGAAGAGCCGTACCAAGGGGTACGCCTCCATGGAGTACTCCCTGATCGGTTACCGCAAAAATGAGTTGGTGCGCCTTGACGTGCTGATCAATGGCGAAAAGGCTGATCCACTCACCACGATCGTGCACCGTGACAAGGCCTACAATGTGGGCAAGGGGTTGGTGGAAAAACTAAAAGAACTAATCCCCCGCCAGCAGTTCAAGATTCCCATTCAAGCCTCAATCGGGAGTCGCGTGATCGCTTCCGAGAGCATCAGTGCCATGCGCAAGGACGTGCTGGCCAAGTGCTACGGGGGGGATATCTCCCGTAAGAAGAAACTGTTGCAGAAACAGGCGAAAGGTAAGAAGCGCATGAAGGCGATGGGTAAGGTGGACGTTCCCCAGGAGGCCTTTATGGCCGTGCTGAAGCTCAATCAGTAGTCTCAGGCGCTTTTGCACAAGGAGTTAGCCCACTCCCTATTGCGCGATGCCGCGGGCTGGTTATGGTGCCTCCATCTTCAGTGAGATGGCTAGTGGCTGAGCCTGAGCTCGGACTTCCTTCCTTCCTGATGGCTGAACAAGCAGCCAGGCAAGAACTCCGCCGAATTGCCTACCAGCAGGTACAGGAGCTCACCAGGCACGGGCTCCATGTCGAAGCAGAGATTCTTTGGCGCGAGGCGATCGTCGCTGCTGACTCCCAGGACGCGGCCTGATTCAGCGACAGTGGGGGCCGTGGGAATGCTGAGGGAGTCGTTGCATTCCTGAGGCCAAGGCGACCGTGTTCCCCATCGCCCGACTCCATCCTGGCCGGCGCCGGCAGCCTGCACGGGATGGTTTTCTCTTGCCGCTGTCCACGGCCGCATCGCTGCTTTTGATGCTCAGCAGCCTTTCGCTGCAGGCTGCTGCACTGCAAGCCCGTAGCCAGGTGAGTGCTGGCCAGCGATTGCGTCAGGCCGAGGATGGGTTGATGTCGGCTGCCCAGCATCTGCTGGCGGGCTCCATCAGCGTGGATCAACTTGCCGCCAGAGTGGGTGAGACAGGTCAGGTGGGTCCGGTGGCCTATCGGCTGCTGCTGGTTGAGGGGCCCAGCTGGCAGGATTCAACAGCTCTCGGAGAACCGCAGCGGGGCCGGCTCGTGCTCACCCTGCAGCAGCTGGCCACTGCCGAACAGCCCAAGCCGTTGCAGGCTGCCTTTGGACTGGATCTGGTTCGGGACATGCTCCCTGGCGGCCTGACGCCTCCCCAGCTGGTGGGGGTGAGGGAACTGGGCCTGCGGGGTCGCCCGGTCGCGGTGGGGGCGCCATGAACCTGGTGGAATGTCTAATGGCGTCCGTGATCCTGGTTGGCGCATCGAGTTGTTCCCTCCAGCTCTGGGCCAGTAGCAGCAGCGCGGCCGAGCAGGCAGAGCAGCGCCAGCATCAGCTCGGGCAACTGGAGAGTGCCCTGTTGGCCAGCCAGGCACGGCTGGCTGCGTTGGCTGCCCAGCCCGTCTCGACCGACTGCGCGGAGGCCGCCCGTTGGCTTGCCGCCCATCTGCAATCCCAGCCGCTGGCTGCGGGATTGACCCGTGATGTGAGCGCTGAAACTGGCGCCTTGGTGCGCGTCCAGATCAGGGCG
>JBEEKG010000110.1:0-18596 GCA_041168785.1 Cyanobacteriota bacterium | reverse complement strand
GAGTTCGATCGCTGGGTCCAGCCTGGCGACATGGTCTGAGCAGCTAAATACGGTCAAGATGAAGGGAAGGGCCCATCCCATCGGGGACCCGCCGCGGATTCGACCATGCCCCAGGAACTGGGCGACAGCGCCTTTGCCGATGCGGGTATTCCAATGGCGTTTGTGGCGCCTAGCCAGGAACGGGGCGGCCTGGGCAGGATCCTGGCGGCAAACGGGGCAATGGCTTTCTTCACCGGCCGAACCAAGGAGGACTTGAGCGGCCTCTCCTTCGCGGACCTGGTGCACCGCGACGATGTCGCCCTCTTCGAAGACCTGATCGCGCGCCTCTGCCGCGGCGACATGGAAACCTGCAGCTTCGAGAAGCGCTTCGAGCACGCCGATGGCCATCGCACCTGGGGTCTGATCACGGTGGCCCTGGGCCATGAGCTGACAGGCAACCGCCAAGGGGCCCTGGTTGTGCAGGTGCATGACATCTCCGAACGCAAGCATTTCGTCGGCCAGCTCGAATACTTCGCTGACCACGACCCGCTCACCTCGCTGTACAACCAGCGGCGCTTCCGGATCGACCTCGACCGTCAGCTCGCCTACGCCCGTCGCCATGGCGGCGGTGGCGCCGTGCTGATGCTCGACCTCGACAACTTCAAGGGCGTCAACGACCAGTACGGTCACGCCGCCGGCGATGCCCTGATCATTGCGGTGGCCGCCGCCCTCACCGGCCACTCGCGCGAAACCGATCTGGTGGCCCGGCTCGGGGGTGATGAATTCGCCGTGTTGCTGCCGGAATCCAGCCTGGGCGAAGCCCACAGCCACGCAAACAAATTGCTCCAGGCCATCGGTGCGGTGGTGGTGGAGGGGGCGGGGCAGGGCATCACCGTGGCCGCCAGCTGTGGAGTGGCCAGCTTCCAGCCCGACGACGGCCAGTGCGCCGACGACGTGCTGATCAACGCCGACCTGGCGCTGTATCAGGCCAAAGAATCCGGCCGGGGCTGCGTGAAGGTCTTCCAAACCGACAGCGGCCTGCACGAGAAGCTGACGGCCCGGTTGCTGTGGTCGGAGCGGATCCGGGACGCCCTCGACCACGACGGCTTCGTGCTGCATGCCAAACCGGTGATCGATCTGCAGACCGATGCGGTGGCGTTCTACGAGCTGGTGATCCGGCTGAAGGCACCCGGCGGCATCCTGATTCCCCCAGCGGTGTTCCTCTACACGGCGGAACGCTTCGGCATGGCCATCGACATCGATGAGTGGGTCACCGGCCGGGCCATCAAGCTGCTGGAGGAGATGGACCCCGCCCAACCCATCGCCCTGGGGGTGAACGTGAGCGGCGCCTCCCTGCAAGGGGATCGGTTCGCCCAGTTTCTCGAGACCCACCTGGCTGGCCGCAGCTTCCCCCGCGAGCTGTTGATCTTTGAGCTCACGGAGTCGGTGGCGATGGCGAACCTGGAACGGGCCCGTCAGTTGGGCCGGGTGCTGAGCAAACTTGGCTGCCGGCTGGCCCTCGATGACTTCGGGGCGGCCTTTGGCAGCTTCTATTACCTCAAACATCTGCCCGTCGATCTGCTCAAGATCGCCGGGGAATACGTCCGCGGCCTGGGCACGGAAAACGATCCAGCCGACCGCCTGATCATCGAGGCGGTGGTGAAGTTGGCCAGGGGTCTGGGCACCCTGGTGGTGGCGGAATTTGTGGGCGACAGCGAAACCCGTCAGGAACTGCTCAGCATGGGGGTGCGCCTGGGCCAGGGAGCCTTCCTGGGCCCCTCCCGCGACGTGCTGGAGATCGAAAGCCTCCAGCCCCATGGTGCCCAGCCAGACCCGCAGACGGTCACATCGCCTACCGAAGCCGGGGCATCCGGCCTGGTGGGATAGGCACCATGGCCCAACCCAACCAAGCTCTGCTGGAGCGCGATGCCCTTGCCAGCCTCAATTCACTGCGCAACGGACCCGCAGCCGTGCGCCTGGCCAGCCACCTGCTGATCGTCGGAGCGGGCGGTCTGGTGTGGGCCCAGCAGCCCTGGCCCCTGGCCCTGAGGCTGGTGGGGCTACTGGTGTGCGGCATCGGTCTGGCCACCTGCTTCGCTCCACTGCATGAGTGCTGCCATCGCACCGCTTTCCGCAACCGCCGCGTCAACGACGCCGTGGCCTGGTTCGCCGGGCTGCTGAGCTTCTACAACTCCACCTACTACCGGCGTTACCACCAGTGGCACCACCGCTACACCCACCAACCGGGACTCGATCCCGAACTGGACGATCCGGTGCCTACCAATGCCTGGGCCTACCTGCGCGAACTAAGCGGCTGGACCTGGTGGGGCGGCAAGTGGGGCGGCTACGCCAGGTTGCTCTGGGGAGACCTCAGCGATCTGAGCTACCTGAGCCCTGAGGTCATTCCTCAGGTGCGCCGCTCGGTGCGGCTCCAGTTCGCCGTGTACGCCGCCCTGGCCTTGGCCTCCCTGGTGAGCGGCACGGGCTTTTTGTTCTGGTTCTGGCTGTTGCCCCTGGCGGTGGGCCAGCCCGTCCTGCGGGTTCTGATGCTGGCGGAACACAGCGGCTGCAGCTTCAGCAGCGACGGCACCGAGAACACCCGCACCACCCTCACCAACCCGGCCGTCCGCTGGCTGATGTGGAACATGCCGTTCCACGCCGAGCACCACCTCTACCCTTCCCTCCCCTTCCACGCCCTGCCCGCCGCCCACGGCCCCATCGCCCCGCACCTACGCCACTGCGATCGGGGCTACCTGGCGTTGCACCGCCGGCTGCTGCGCAACCTGCCCGCCCTAGCACTGCCGGCATGAGCGCCACCGTCGTGGCCCACCGGGTCCAGCACCCCCTGGGCCACTTTCCCTTGGCCTGCGGCCACACCCTGCCGGAGGCCCAGCTCACCTACCTCCAGATCGGTGAGCTCAACGCCCAGCGGTCCAACCTGATCCTGGTGCCCACCTCCTACGGGGCCCAGCCCGAGGATCTGGCCTGGCTGGCGGGGCCGGTGCTGGATCCGGAGCGCTGGTGCATCGTCATCGCCGGGATGTTCGGCAACGGGGCCTCCAGCAGCCCCAGCCACGGAGCCATGGGCCTGGCCGAACAGGGCTGGGTGGTGAGCCACCGCGACAACGTCGCCGCCCAACGGCAACTGCTGGCGGAGGTGTTCGGCGTCGAACGGCTCCCCCTCGTCTACGGCTGGTCGATGGGTGCCCAGCAGGCCTACCAGTGGGCCGTCGATCACCCAGAGGCTGTGGAGCGGATCTGCTGCGTCTGCGGCAGCGCCCGCACCTCCCCCCACAACCGCCTGTTCTGCCTGAGCCTGCGCCAGGCCCTCACCGCCGATCGCCACTGGAACGGCAGCGGCTTCAATGGGCCGCCGGAGCAGGGGCTACGCACCTACGCCCTGATCTACGCCAGCTGGGCCGCCAGCCAGCCCTTTTTCCGCACCGTCGCCGAACCGGTCGAAGAGCACGTGGAGCTCCATTGGCTGCCCCACTACCAGCGCCATGACCCCCGTGACCTGATCGCCATGCTCGACACCTGGCTGGCCCACGACGTGGCCGCTGGTGGCGACCTGGCCGCAAGCCTGGGCCGCATCACCGCCCGCACCGCCGTGGTGGCCGGCAGCCACGACCTCTACTTCCCGCTCGACGACCTGGCCACGGACGCCGACGCCATCCCCGGCGCGGAATTGCACGTGATCCGCTCCGAGCTCGGCCACCGGGCGGGCAACCCCCACAGCAGCCCTGCCGAGCAGCGGCAGCTGAGCCGCATCGTCGACACCCTTCTCCAGCAGCCCTCCCATGTCTGATCTCGCCCAGCGGGTGCAGGAACTCAACCTCCGCTTCCTGCTGATCTCCTTCACCGACCTGTTCGGCATCCAGCGAGCCAAACTCGTGCCGGCCTCGGCCGTGGCAGGAATGGCCCGCGACGGGGCCGGCTTTGCCGGCTTTGCGGCCTGGCTGGATCTCTCCCCCGCCGATGGGGACGTGATGGCGATCCCGGCGGCGGCCAGTCTCACCCCCCTGCCCTGGCAACCGGAGGTGGGCTGGGTGGCAGCCGAGCTCCAGCTCAATGGCCAGCCGATGGAGCAGTGCCCCCGCCGCCTGCTGCGGCGCCAACTGGAGCGGGCCGCGCAGCGGGGTCTGGAGCTGCGCAGCGGCGTAGAGGCCGAGTTCTTTCTGCTCGATCCCGCTGGCGAACAGATCGCCGACGGGGCCGACACCCAGGACAAACCCTGCTACGACCAGCTGGCGCTGATGCGTCGCTACCCCCTGATCGCGCCGCTGCTCGACGCGATGGAGCAGCTGGGCTGGGGCCCTTACCAGGCCGATCACGAGGACGCCAACGGTCAGTTCGAGGTGAACTGGACCTACGCCCCCGCCCTCACCACCGCCGATCGCCATGCCTTCTTCAAGGTGATGGTGAAATCCCTGGCGGAGCAGCAGGGGCTGCGGGCCAGCTTCATGCCCAAACCCTTCGCGGCCCTCACCGGCAACGGCTGCCACACCCACCTCTCGCTGTGGGGCGTTGCAGGCAGTGCTCACGCTGGCCGAAATCTGTTCCACGACCCGGCCGGAGCGCTGGGCCTCTCCACCCTGGCCTATCAGTTCCTGGGCGGCCTGCTGGCCCACGCCCCTGCTCTGAGCTGCCTCACCAACCCCACGGTAAACAGCTACCGCCGGCTGGCCGCCCCACCCACCAGCTCGGGCTCCACCTGGAGTCCGGGCGGCATCAGCTACAGCGGCAACAACCGCACCCACATGGTGCGGATCCCCGATGACCAGCGCCTGGAGCTGCGTCTGCCCGACGGCGCCGCCCACCCCTACCTGCTCCAGGCGGCGATCCTGGCGGCTGGGCTCGATGGCATTGACCACCAGCTCGATCCTGGCCCCCGCAGCGACAACGACAACTACGCCAAGCCCCTGGAGGCCGGCAGCTGCGGCAGGTTGCCCAGCAACCTCGGCGAGGCCCTCGATGCCTTCAACGCCGACTCGGCCCTGCGCCAGGCCTTGGGCGAAGAGTTTTGCCAGGCCTACGAAAACCTGCGCCGACGCCAATGGCAGCGCGAACGCGGCGATATCAGCCACACTGAGCGCCGCGCTTGCCTGGATTGCTGAGGCAGGCAAGCGCGGCGCAGACTGCTAAACATTCACTCCCAGCACGTCGCCGATGACCCTGATTGCAATCAACGTCCTGCTAGAACCAGATGGGGACACGGTTGAGAAAGCACAGGCAATCAACAAGCGACTCCGAGGAAACCACCCAGAGGGCTTCCCCTTAGACGCAAACCACGCGCCTCACATCACCATACTCCAGTTATTAATCAAGACTGAAGACCTGGGCCAAGCAATTGATGCGGTGGAGAACGCGCTGCGCAGAGATTCGCCGATCAATATTGCAGGCCAAGCAACAGGGTACGTTGACATGGCCAGCGGGAATCTCAAATTGACGGGATTCCGCATCGAGGCGACACCTAACCTACGTCGCCTTCAGCAAGTCATTATTGACGCCATCGCACCATTTGCCGTGAATCATGGCACAAGCGACGCCTTTGCATCTCGCATGGACGGCGATGTGATTAGCAACGAAACCATTGACTACGTGAGCAAGTTCAGCAATGGGCGGACCGGACCGAACTACCAGCCCCATCTGACCCTGGGCATAGGTACCAGTGATTTCGTTGAAGCTTTAGTCGCAGAGTCATTTGAGCCCTTTACCATCCAGACAACTTCCGTGAGTCTTTACCAAATAGGCGATGACGGTGTCGCCCAAACAAAGCTGCACGACTTCTCTCGCCAAGCAGATCCACTGCCATCCTGGAATGAGGGACATGTCAAGCAAGCTATTTTTGCATTCGTCACCGAAGTCACCAATAAAGACTCAGCCGCCTACCTGCCTCCAAGCGAACGCATTGCTGTGCATGACAATGACGGCACGCTCTGGCCGGAGAATCCTCTGCCTTTTCAGGTAGCCTTTGCCATCGACGAACTGAGGCAGCGCATTCTCGCCTCACCGAATCTCACTTCAAACCCCATGGTGCAAGCCGCCTTGGACGGCGATCTTGCCAAACTTCTGGAAGGCGAACACTTCGATGGCCTGATGCAGATCCTGGCGATCACCCACGCAGGCATGACGACAGAAGAATTTGGCACTGCGGTGCAGGCATGGTTTGCATCGGCCAAGCATCCGCGCTATGGCAGGCCCTATGGCGAGCTCACCTACCAACCCATGCAGGAATTGCTTCGCTATCTAAGCGATAACGGCTTCAAAAACTTCATTGTGTCAGGTGGCGGTGCCGACTTTATGCGGGCCTGGGTGGAACAGGTTTACGGCATACCACCAGAACACGTTGTCGGCTCAACATCGCGGGGCGTATTCGAACTACGCGATGGCAAACCAGTGATCACCAAAACCCTAGATTATATGTTCGTTAACGATAGGGCCGGCAAGCCGGTTGGCATCCATCAGTTTATCGGCCGCAGACCTGTAATTTGCTGTGGAAACAGTGATGGTGATCACGCCATGTTGCAGTACACCACAATTAACAATCCTCGCCCCAGCTTGGGACTGATTGTCCATCACACCGACGCTGAACGCGAGTACGCCTACGACGTCAAGACGACCAGTAGCGGCAAGCTTGTCGAAGCCCTCAAAGAGGCTCCCCAGCAGGGCTGGCTCGTTGTGGATATGAAGCAGGATTGGAACGTCGTCTTCCAGCCCTAATAGAGGAAGTTCGCAGCTCTACAGCAAATTGGCCGCCAGCTCGGCCAGTTCACTCCGTTCACCTCGCAGCAGGGTCACGTGCCCGGCGAGCGGCTGGCCCTTGAACCGCTCCACCAGCCAGGTGAGGCCATTGCTCTCGGCGTCCACGTAGGGGTTGTCGATCTGGTAAGGGTCGCCCGTCAGCACAATCTTGGTGCCTTCACCCACCCGGGTCACGATCGTCTTCACCTCATGGGGCGTGAGGTTCTGGGCCTCATCCACCACCATGAACTGGCGGGGGATCGAACGGCCGCGGATGTAGCTGATCGCCTCCACCTCCAGCAGGCCCATGCCCTTGAGGTCGGTCCAGTTGCTGCGCGGACCCCGGTGACTGCCACCGCGACCGCCCGCTCCAGCCCCGCCGCCACCCCGGGGGGCACCGCGCCCCTCGTCCTCGCCGCTACCGCCCAGCAGGAAGTCGAGGTTGTCGATGATCGGCTGCATCCAGGGGCCCATTTTCTCTTCCAGATCCCCGGGCAGAAAGCCGATCTCCTTGCCCAGGGAAATCACGGGCCGGGTCACCAACAGGCGCTCGTAGAGGCGCTCATCGGCCACCTGGTGCAGGCCAGCCGCCAAGGCCAGGAGGGTTTTGCCCGTACCGGCCTTGCCCACCAGGGTGATCAGCTGGACCTCCGGATCCAGCAGCAGATCCAGGGCAAAGGTCTGCTCCCGGTTACGGGGCTGGATGCGACCGAGCTTGGCCTTGGGGGCCCGCTGCAGCGGCTGCAGGGTGGCGGTGACGGCGTTGAAGCGGGCCAGCAGGGTGTGGGCCGGCTGGGCCTGATCGATCAGGGTGACCCCTTCATTGGCCTGAAGGGGACTCTCCACCGCCAAGCCCTCCACCGGGAGGCCCGGAAGCAGCTTGACCCGGTCCATCTGCTCGGCACTCACCCAGAGCTCACACAGGCCGGGATAGAGGTCGCCAATGTCGACCCGATCGCTGGTGTAGTCCTGGGCGTTCAGACCGACGGCATCGGCCTTGATGCGGAGGTTGGTGTCTTTCGTGACCAGGATCACCGGCGGCTGGCTGCCCATGACGGCCTGCAGCCGCTGCTCCTCCAAGGCCACCGCCAGGATGTTGTTATCGCCACTGCCGGCCTTCAGCTCGGGCGGCAACTGGCTGAGGGTCTCCGCCCGGCAGAACACCACCTTGAGGGTGCCCCCCTGCTCCCCGTTGGGTACCCCATCGGCCAGGTTGCCCTGGGCCCGCAGTGCATCCAACAGGCGCGACACCTGGCGGGCATTGCGACCCTTTTCCGCGGGGTCGCGCTTGAAGCGGTCGATCTCCTCGACCACCTCAATCGGAATCAAAATGTTGTTGTCTTCAAACCGGGTCAGTGCCGCCGGATCGTGCAGCAGCACGTTCGTGTCCAGCACGAAGGTCTTGCGCATGCCCGGCACCGAAATCGCGATCGTTTGAAGCTAAGGCCGCAGGCCCCATTACGCTCCGGCGATTCTTGCCCGGTCGCAATTGGCTTTGACGCAATTGGCCTCCTCCATGGTTGCCCTGCTCCTGCTGAAGGTCGTGCTGGGGCTAGCGCTGCTGCTGGGCCTCACCCTGCTGTGGCTGGAACTGCGCCACCGGCTGCGGCCCGCGTCACCGCTGCACCTGCGCGCCGAGGGCTTCCACGTGGAACAAACCCCCACGGGGCTCGAGGTGACCGGCATGGTCACGATCACCAATCCCCATCGCCGCATGGAGGTGATGGTGCCGGAGATCGCGTTGCGTCCCACCCTGCTGGGCCGGGGCGACCTGACCGGCGTCACGGTGAGCTCTCGGATCGAGGCCCTGCATCCGGATGAGGAGTCCCGCCCCGATGGCTACTGGGCGGCCTACATCGTCAAAGGCCGCAAGAGCACCGCTGCACGCCTCCACATCAGCCTGGCCGGCGGCCCGGGCCAACACCTCGACCAGCTGCTCGACACCCTTTGGTTGGAGATCCTCTGGATCAACTACGGCCCCTTCGGCAGGCTGGAGCGCCGGGATGGCGTGCTGGTGCCGCTGCAGAAGCCCAGCCCCCTGTCCGCCGCCAGCGCCCGCTGGCGCGAGGGCGACCGCTGCCGGGTGCTGCCGGTGGGCACCCACCTGTTGGGGGTGCTGGACGAGCCTGAAGCCGTGCTGCGCCGTTACGCCGGCGAGCTGGTGCAACCCGGTGACGTGCTGACCATCGGTGAAACCCCCCTGGCGGTGATGCAAGGCCGTTACCACCATCCCGCCACGGTGCAGCCCAGTGGTCTGGCCCGGCTGCTCTGCCGGGTGTTTCACCCCACCAGCTCCCTGGCCACCGCCTGCGGCCTGCAGAGTTTGATTGACGTCGTGGGACCCGCGAGGGTGCTGGGGGCCTGGCTGGTGGGCCTGGCGCTCAAACTGGTGGGCAGCAAGGGCTGGTTCTACCGGCTGGCTGGCGATCAGGCCCGGCTGATCGATGACATCACGGGCACCACCCCGCCCTACGACCAAACCATTGTGTTGGGCCCGGAACGACCCGCCGACTTCTGCGCCGCCATGGCCCGCTCTCTCGGTGTGGCTGTGGCCGTAGTCGATGTCAACGACCTGGGCCGGGTCAAGGTGTTGGCCTCCAGCCCGGGCTGTGATGAGGTGCTCCTGGAGCGGGCCCTACGCCCCAACCCCGCCGGCAACGCCAACGAGCGCACCCCCCTGGTGTTGGTGCGGCCAGCCTGAGCCCCGCCCCGGGGCGCCGATAGAGTTGGGTCAACCCGGCAGCCGTCGCCACGCCCCATGCCCGGGATCCAGCCGCCGCCCAGCTCCTCTGCCAATCGCCAGTCGGGCCATGCCCGGCCCGATCCCGAGAGCTGGCGGCTCCAGCCCCTGGCCGGTTGGCACCTGCCCCTGCTGAGCGACCCCGCCTTCCTGCCCCTGCAGGCGGTGCTGCAACGGGCCGTCCTGCTTGGGCTGCCGGAGCGACTGATGCAGGCCCTGCTGGCGCGGCCGTCCCTGGCCCCCCAGGTGCTGGTGGCCCTCAGTGGCCAGACCCCGCTTGGGCTGATCGTGTGCCGCCGGTTGAATCGCAGCGGCACCTGCTGGCAGATGCAGCATCTGCGCCTGGCCCCCGGCGCCGCTCGTCAGGAATTGGCCTCCACCCTGCTGAGGGCCGCGATCCAGCGGGCCCGGGGAGCCGCCAGCTGGATCGCCACCGCCTCCACCCTCGACGACACCCGCCTGGCCATGCTGCGCGAGCAGGGCTTCCAACCCCTGCGCACCGACCGACTCTGGTGCTGGCGACCCAAGCCAGACGCCACCATCACGCCGGCCCTACCAACGGACCTGCAACTCACCCCCCTCAACCGCCGCAGCGCGCCCCTGCTCTGGCATCTCGAACAGGCGGCCTGTCCTGCCCAGTTGCGGCAACTGCTCGATCGGCACGTCGAAGACCTGCTTGACCAAAGCCATGGCCGCGGCTGGATGCTGGTGGATTCCAGCCGGGAACAGGCCGTCGCCGCCGTGCGCTGGATCGGCGAGCACGCTGGCGGTGGCCATGACCTGGAACTGAGCGTCCACCCCGGTTGGGAACACCTGGTGGGGGCCGCCAGCGAACTGCTGCTGCGCCAGGCCTATTCCGTGCTCGGGTCCCGGGAACCCCTCTGGCTGCGCTGTGACGTCCGCGATGGGGCCCGGCAACGCTGGCTGGCCAGCCTGGGAGCGGAGGAACGGGGGGAACGGGTGTTGATGGCCCGCAGCGTCTGGCGGCGCCAGGAGCTTCAGGCCCCGGTACGAGCCGCCCGGCGCCTCGAAGCCATGCTGGATCAATGGCAGCCCCGTCGCCGCCCCCTGCCCACGCCCACACCCCTGGCCCCCTGCCCGTGACGGCCCCGCGGCCCCGCTCGATGCTGGCCCTCGACGTGGGTCGCCGCCGCATCGGATTGGCGGGCTGTGACCCGCTGGGTCTCACCGTCACGGCGCTGCCGGCCCTGGCCCGGGGGGCCTTCGCGGACGATCTGGCGCACCTGGGCTCGGTGGTGCACCACCGCCGGATCGAGGCTCTGGTGGTAGGCCTGCCCCTCGATCAGGCCGGAGAACCCACCGCCCAGGCCGTGCACTGCCGGCGCTATGGCGAACGGTTGGCCCAGCAGCTGGCCCTGCCCCTGGCCTGGGTGAATGAGCACTCCAGCAGCTGGGCCGCTGCCGAACGCCACGGCCTCCACGGCGACCGCAGCGGGGCCCTCGACAGCGCCGCTGCGGCCCTGCTCCTCGAGCAATGGCTGCAGGAGGGCCCGGAACCGGTGTCCCCGGCGACCATCGCTGGCGGCCAGACGGCCGACGCTGCACCATCCTGAGGAGAACCAATCCCAACGCATGAGCCCCGAACCCCCTTCCTCCACTCCCTCGGAGATCCCCGCCGACGTGCCCACCGTGCTGGTGCACGACAGCCGCGGCCGCCAGCTGCTCTGCTTCCTCGAGCAGCTGATCCCCCTCGATGGCCACGACTACGTGCTGCTCACCCCGGTGGATACCCCGGTCTGCCTGTTTCGCCTCGACGACGACGAAGACCCGGAACTGATCGACACCATCGATGCCACCGAGCCGATCCTGTCGGTGGCGGATGTGGTGCTGCAGGAGCACGACCTCACCCTGGTGCGCTCGGCCGTCACCCTCACCGTCAGCGGTGAACTGGACGAACCGGAGCCGGATGAACTGGATGATGACGAGGACGACGATGACGACTCCGAGACCTACGAGCTGCTGGTGAGCTTTCTCGTGGAGGAGCGGGAGTACGGGCTCTACATCCCCCTCGATCCCTTCTTTGTGGTGGCCCGCATGAACGGCGACGGCGCGGTGCTGGTGGAAGGCGAGGAGTTCGAACGGGTGCAACCCCGGATCGAGGCCGAGCTGGAGGAGCGGGAGGGCGACGACTGATGCTGCGCCAGCTGCTGCGCCCCAACTGGCTGCGGGACTGCACCCTGGCCGAGCTGCCCCTGCAGGAGTTGCTCGACCAGCCGATCCGGGCCCTGGTGCTCGATGTGGACCGCACCCTGTTGCCCCGCCGCCAGGCGGCCCTGCCTGACAGCGCCCTGCGCTGGCTGGAGAGGGCGCAGCAGCACATGCCGATTCATCTGTTCAGCAATAACCCGTCCCGCCAGCGGATTGGAGCCGTTGCCGCCCAACTGAACCTGCCCTACACCATTTCGGCGGGCAAACCCCGCCGCAGCGCCCTGCGCAAGGTGCTGGCCGACCTCAAGCTGCCCCACGGGCAGGTGGCCCTGATCGGCGACCGGCTGTTCACCGATGTGATCGCGGGCAACCGACTGGGCCTGTTCACCGTGCTGGTCAAACCGATCGATCCCCTGGGCCGGCCCTGCCAACGGGATCGGCTGCAGAAACTGGAGCTGCGCCTGGCCCGCTGGGTCGGGACGACCCTGGGCTGATGGCACGCGAGCCGGGTTCCATGCGCCGGGTGATCAAGGTGGGCACGAGCCTGCTGCGGGGCAGCAGCGAACGGCCGACGGCGGCGGTGATCGCCGACCTGGCGGCCAGCCTCAGCCGTCAGCAACGCCGCGGCGATGCGATTGCGCTGGTCACCAGTGGGGCCGTGGGCCTGGGCTGTGTGGCGCTGGAAATGGTCCAGAGGCCCAGTGAGGTGGTGGCCCTCCAAGCCGCCGCGGCCGTGGGTCAGGGCCAGCTGATGGCCCTCTATCAAGACGCCTTCGCCGTGCGCGGCCTGGCCGTGGCGCAGGTGCTGCTCACCCGGGGAGATCTGGCCTCCCGCCGCCGCTACCAAAATGCCTGCCGCACCCTGGAGCAGTTGCTCGCCTGGGGGGTGGTGCCGGTGGTCAACGAAAACGACACCCTGGCCACCGACGAGTTGCGCTTCGGCGACAACGACACCCTGTCGGCCCTGGTGGCGGTAGCGATCGGCGCCGACGAGCTGGTGCTGCTCACCGACGTGGATCGGCTCTACTCGGGTGATCCCCGCACCGATGCCGATGCCCGGCCAATCGAGGAGGTGGGCAGCCTGGCCGAACTCGACAGCCTGCAGAGCGTTGCCAGCGGCGGGGGCCAGTGGGGCACTGGCGGCATGACCACCAAGCTCACCGCGGCCCGCATCGCCACCTCCAGTGGCATCCGGGTACGTCTGGCCGATGGCCGGGACCCGGCAGTGCTGGACGACCTGCTGGCCGGCGAGCGGGTGGGCACCGTCTTCCAACCCAGCCCCACCCCCCTACCCGACCGCAAGGGCTGGCTGGCCCATGCCCTGTTACCCAAGGGCAGCCTCCTCCTGGATGCGGGGGCCGAACGGGCCTTGATGCGGCAGGGCGCCTCCCTGCTGGCGGTGGGGGTGCGGGCGGTGGAGGGCGACTTCGGCCGCCGGGAGGCCGTGCGGTTGCTGGCCAGCGACGGCCGGGAGCTGGGGCGAGGTCTGGCCACCCTCAGCAGCCGTGAGCTGCGGGAGCTGATGGGCCAGGCCGGCGTTGAAGTCGTGCACCGCGACCAGCTGGTGATCACGGGCTCCTAGGCCCGGCCTACGATCTGGCGAGGCCGGTGCCCCTGGAATGCGCTTCAGCGAACTGCTCAGCCATCTCAACGAGGTGACTGAGGCCCACGCCCGCGACCTGGCCCACGATCCAGAGATCAGCGGCGCTGAAGCGCTCGATCGGGCCAGCAGCGGCCAACTGAGTTTTCTCGAACCCGGCAACGCCCTGGCAACGGCCCTGGCCGGGAGCGGCGCCAGCGCCGTGCTGATCCCGGCCCGCGGCGACGGGGCAGAGGCGCTGCAGCAGCAGGCCCGCGAGCGGGGTCTGGCCTGGGTCGCCGTCAACGATCCCCGCCTGGCCTTTGCCGAAGCCCTCGACGCCCTCCATCCCCGGCGCCGACCAGCGCCCGGGATCCACCCCAGCGCCGTGGTCGATCCCAGCGCCGTGGTGGGTATGGGGAGCCACATCGGACCCCACGTGGTGATCGGTGCCAACGCACAGATCGGCGCCAGCTGCACCCTCCACCCCCAGGTGGTGCTCTACGACGATGTGCAGATCGGCGAGGGTTGTGAACTGCACGCCGGGGCGGTGCTCCACCCCGGTTCTCGCCTGGGACCCGGCTGCGTGGTGCACTCCAACGCCGTGATCGGCAGCGAGGGCTTCGGCTTCGTGCCCACCGCCCAGGGCTGGCGCAAGATGCCCCAGACCGGCCAGGTGATCCTCGAGGCAGGGGTTGAGGTTGGGTGCAGCAGCACCATCGACCGGCCCTCGGTGGGTGAAACCCGCATCGGCGCCGGCACCAAGATCGACAACCTGGTGCACATCGGCCACGGCGTGACCACCGGCCAGGGCTGCGCCCTGGCGGCCCAGGTGGGCATCGCCGGCGGCGCCCGCCTGGGCAACGGCGTGATCCTGGCCGGCCAGGTGGGCCTGGCCAACAAGGCCGTGATGGGGGATCGCTCGATCGCCAGCTCCAAATCGGGCATCCACGGTGAGGTGGCCGCAGGCGAAGTGGTGAGCGGCTACCCGGCCATCCCCAACCGGCTCTGGCTGCGCTGCTCCGCCGCCTTCAACAAACTGCCGGAACTGGCCCGGGCCCTGCGCCAGCTCGAGAAGCAGGCCAAGCCCTAGCCTCGCGCCAGCACCAGCGCCCCCATGACCTCCAGCTACCGGATCACCCTGCTGAGCGGCGACGGCATTGGCCCGGAGATCACGGCGGTGACCCGCCAACTGTTGGATGCGGTCAGCGCCCGCCGTGGCTTTGGCCTCGTCTACGACGAGCAGCCCATGGGTGGCGCTGCGATCGACGCCACCGGCGAACCCCTGCCCAACAGCACCCTGGAGGCCTGCAAAGCCGGCGATGCGGTGTTGCTGGCCGCCATCGGCTCACCCCAATACGACAGCCTGCCGCGGGAGCAGCGACCCGAAACCGGCCTGTTGGGTCTGCGGGCCGGGCTGGGGCTGTTCGCCAACCTGCGCCCGGTCAAGATCCTTCCCGCCCTGATCGACGCCTCCACCCTCAAGCGCGCGGTGATCGAAGGCGTCGACCTGATGGTGGTGCGCGAGCTCACCGGCGGGGTGTATTTCGGAACCCCCAAGGGGCGCGTCGAGGCGGAGGGTCGGGTGCGGGCCTTCAACACCATGGCCTACTTCGACGATGAGATCGACCGCATCGCCAAGGTGGCGTTCGAATTGGCCGTGGCCCGGAGCGGGCGGCTCTGCAGCGTGGACAAGGCCAACGTGCTCGATGTGAGCCAGCTCTGGCGTGACCGCGTCACGGCCATGGCGGCCGACTACCCGACGGTGGAGCTCAGCCACATGTACGTCGACAACGCCGCCATGCAGCTGGTGCGCAACCCGCGCCAGTTCGACGTGCTGCTGACCAGCAACCTCTTCGGCGACATCCTCAGCGATGAGGCCGCCATGCTCAGCGGCTCGATCGGCATGCTGCCCTCCGCCTCCCTGGGCTCCGGCGGCCCAGGCCTCTTCGAGCCGATCCACGGCTCCGCCCCCGACATTGCAGGGCAGGACAAGGCCAACCCCATGGCCATGGTGCTCAGCGCCGCCATGATGCTGCGCATCGGCCTGCACCAAGAGGCCGCCGCCGCCGATCTGGAGCTCGCCGTCGACCGGGTGCTCGCCGCTGGCTACCGCACCGGTGATCTGATGGCTGAAGGCTGCACCCAGTTGGGCTGCAAAGCCATGGGCGAGCAACTGCTGGCAGCCCTCGAAGCCTGAGTACCAGCCAGGAAGCGTGGCCGAATTCCTTCAGAAGCCCCGCTGAGGCAGAGGGCGGTCCGGCGACCTGCCAAACTCACGGACTCTTTCTGGATCCCTGCGCATGTCGAAGCGTCACCCGGTTGTCTCTGTCACCGGCTCCTCCGGCGCTGGGACCAGCACCGTCAAGCGCGCCTTCGAGCACATTTTCAAGCGCGAAGGCATCGTGCCCGCCGTGGTGGAGGGCGACAGCTACCACCGCTATGAGCGCGGCCCCATGAAGGAGGCCATGAACGCCGCCCTGGCCAAAGGCGAGAACTTCTCCCACTTCGGCCCCGAGGCCAACCTGTTCGACAAGCTGGCCGAGCTGTTCCAGACCTACGGCGAAACCGGCAGCGGCCAGAAGCGCTATTACCTGCACTCTGTCGAAGAGGCCGCCGAGCACAATGCCCGGCTCGGCACCAACCTCGAACCCGGCCAGTTCACCCCGTGGGAGACCATCCCCGGCGGCACCGACCTGCTCTTCTATGAAGGCCTGCATGGCGGCGTGCAGGGTGATGGTTACGACGTGGCCGGCCTGGCCGACCTGCTGGTGGGCGTTGTGCCCGTGGTCAACCTGGAGTGGATCCAGAAGATCGCCCGGGACAACAAGGAGCGTGGCTACTCAGCCGAGGCCACCGTGGACACGATCCTGCGCCGAATGCCGGATTACATCAACCACATCTGTCCGCAGTTCAGCCGCACCGACATCAACTTCCAACGGGTGTCCACCGTGGACACCTCCAACCCGTTCATGATCCGGGATATCCCCACCCCGGATGAATCGTTCGTGATCATCCACTTCCGCAAGGGAGCCCGGGAGAAGTGGGGCATCGACTTTGCCTACCTGCTCGACATGATCCACAACTCCTTCATGTCCAGCCCCACCTCGATCGTGGTGGACGGCGGCAAGATGGGCTTCGCCATGGAGCTGATCCTCACCCCGATCATTCACCGCATGATCGAAGAGAAGAAGAATCTGGCCTGATTGCAGCGGCAGCCCCTAGTCTGGGGCTGCCCAGCGTTCTGGTGAGGCCGATCTCCTTCGCCACACCCACAACGACCACGGAGGCGGCACCTCGTGCCGACAAGGGCTCTCCTTCGTTTTTGATTCCGGGGGTGTCCAGCAAGGCCGCTCCCACCCTTCGCCTGGACCGGATCAACAGCAGCCAAGTCATTCAGGCCGCACGACGGGTGTGGTCCCAGTCCTTAGAGGAGGGGGCTTGCCGCCTCGATCCTTCTGGGGTGGTGCTCAGCCGCCTCCACGGTCGTCTGGTCTTTGATCTGCCCGTGCTGCTGCCCGAAGAACAGTTCGTGCCGATCGAGTTGATCCGTGGCAGCCAGCGCAACGCCGGGCCAGGGCGTCTGCGCCTGCCCCGCAAACCCTCGTCCGTCTGAGGCCCGCTTGAGCGCCGTCAGCCCGTTTCTGCTCTCCAGCGCTCCTGGCCTGCCCCTCATGGTCGCCCTGATCGGCGCCTGCGTGGGCAGTTTTCTGAATGTGGTGGCCTGGCGTCTGCCACGGGAGGAGTCGGTGGTCCTTCCCCCCAGCCACTGCCCCCACTGCGGCAGCCGGCTGCGTTGGTTCGAAAATGTGCCCCTTCTGGGCTGGTTGCTGCTGCGGGCCCGCTGCAACCACTGCGGCGCGCCGATCGCGATCCGCTACCCCCTCGTCGAACTGCTCTGCTCCGGCCTATGGGTGGCAGCCCTGCTGGCCCAGCCCAGCGCCATGGGCCCCCAACCCCAGGCCTGGCTTCTGGTGGGTGCTGGCTGGCTGCTCCTGAGCTGGCTGATTCCGCTGGTGCTGATCGACCTCGACCACCTCTGGCTGCCCGAACCCCTTTGCCGCATTGGACTGGTCCTGGGGCTCACGGTGACGGCAGTGATCGGCTTCCAACAAAGCGGCGCCGTGGGCCGGGAGCTGCTGTTCCACCATCTGGTGGCTGCGGGGGTGGGACTGGTGGGCTTTGAAACGGTGAGCACCCTGGCCCAGAAAGCCATGGGCAAGCCCGCCCTGGGGCTGGGGGACGCCAAGCTCGCTGCCCTGCTTGGGGCGTGGCTGGGCCTCACCGGCCTGGGCATCACGGTGTACCTCGCCGTCTGTGGTGGTGCCGTGGTGGGCAGTATCGGCCGGCTCAGCGGGCTGCTCGGCAAGCACCAGCCCTTCCCCTTCGGCCCCTTCCTGGCGGCCGGCGGCGCGGCGGTGTGGCTGCTGGGCAACGACGTCTGGCTGCCGTGGCTTGGGCTGGTGTGGTGAAACACCTTTAATGGGGATCAGCCGACGGGCCGCCTCGCCCCTGAGATCGCATGTCGTTGTTCGACTGGTTTGCGGATCGCCAGAAAAATGCCCCGACCGTGCGGGTCACCCAGGACGTGGAGGAGGGCGATGGGCTGTGGAGCAAATGCCCCGACTGCGGCCTGGTGGTCTACCGCAAAGACCTCGTGGCCAACGCCAGTGTCTGCAAGGGATGCGGCCACCACAACCGTATCGACAGTGAGGAGCGGATCGCCCTGATCGCCGATGCCGGCAGTTTTGAACCGCTGGATACGGCCCTCTCGCCCACCGACCCACTGGCCTTCAAGGATCGCCGCAGCTACGCCGATCGGATCCGCGACAGCCAGCAGAGCACGGGGCTGAAGGATGCGGTGGTGACGGGCCTGTGCCGCACCAGCGGTCTGCCCCTGGCCCTGGGCGTGATGGATTTCCGCTTCATGGGAGGCTCGATGGGTTCGGTGGTGGGCGAGAAGCTCACCCGCCTGATCGAAACGGCCACCGCGCGCCGCTACCCCGTGCTGATCGTGTGCGCCTCCGGCGGCGCCCGCATGCAGGAAGGGATGCTGAGCCTGATGCAGATGGCCAAGATCTCCGGAGCCCTGGAGCGCCATCGCCAAGCTGAATTGCTCTACATGCCCTTGCTCACCCACCCCACCACCGGTGGCGTGACCGCCAGTTTCGCCATGCTGGGCGACCTGATCCTGGCCGAACCCCGGGCTCTGATCGGCTTCGCCGGCCGCCGGGTGATCGAGCAGACCCTGCGCGAGAAGTTGCCCGAGGGCTTCCAAACCGCCGAATACCTGCGCGACCACGGCTTCGTCGATGCGATCGTGGCCCGCCCCCAGCTGCGCAGCACCCTCGCCACCCTGCTGCAACTCCACGGCGCCGGCCAACG
>JBEEKG010000109.1:0-13292 GCA_041168785.1 Cyanobacteriota bacterium | reverse complement strand
CGGCGAAACGCCGCCTTCCGGCGACTCAGAAAACTTACAACACCGTCGGCTCGCGCCTCCTTCTGTCGTAAGCCTGCTCGCTCGGGTCTCCCCTTCGCAAGCAGTCCAAAAACATAACACCTGGGTCGCCCCCATTGCAAGCAACGGTGTCGCTCGCGACAGCAGCCCGCCGCAAAAGCCTTGCGGCACGGCGCAGCTGCGGGTGGCCGGTGCTGCTTTTCGGCTGCCTGCGCAGCTGCTGCCCGCTGATGGAACGGGTCCAAAACAAGTCCGTGGGCCGACTGCGCGCCCCTTTGTGCCGAAGCACACCTGGGGCCCTCAGTGGCTCCAGGGCTGGCAGAACAACCGCTAGCGGCCCTTTGATCGGCGTGTTGCTGCCCCACATCCTGCGGGGCCCTGGGCCAAAGACAGCAAAAAGCCGCGACCGAAGCCGCGGCTTGAAGTTGTGATGGTTCTGTTCGGGTGAAATCCGATCAGACCCTGCAGGACGGAAGGCTCAGAACAGGCCCAAGGTGAGGGACTTGTCGATGGGCAGAGCGGCGCCGATGCCGAGGTAGATGGCGAACACCGTGCCGAACAGGAACACGCCCATGGCCACCGGACGGCGGAAGGGGTTTTGGAACTTGTTGAAGCTCTCGATGAAGGGCACCAACATCAGGCCCAGGGGGATCATGGTCTGCAGGGCGATACCCAGCAGCTTGTTGGGCACCACCCGCAGGATCTGGAACACGGGGTAGAGGTACCACTCGGGCAGGATCTCGAGCGGGGTGGCGAAGGGATCAGCCTTGTCGCCCAGCATCGCCGGGTCGAGCACGGCCAGACCGACCATGCAACCAATGGTCCCGAGGATCACCACCGGGAACATGTAGAGCAGGTCGTTCGGCCAGGCGGGCTCACCGTAATAGTTGTGGCCCATGCCCTTGGCCAGCTTGGCGCGCAGGTTGGGATCGGTGAGGTCGGGCTTCTTGAGGATGTGCATGGCGTTGGGCCGGGAGCAGGGATCTCAGGGGACAGTGAGTGGAGCCTAAAGGGGATGGGCCGGCTGGTGAGACCGCCGCATCAATGGGTCACAAGGGACCGGAAATGCCCTGCTTCCGGATCATCAGGAAGTGCATGAGCATGAACACGGCCAGCAGCCAGGGCATCACGAAGGTGTGGAGGCTGTAGAAGCGGGTGAGGGTGGATTGGCCCACGCTTTCACCACCGCGAAGCAGTTCCACCATGAAGTCACCCACCACGGGGACGGCGGCGGGCACACCCGAAACAATCTTGACGGCCCAGTAGCCCAGCTGGTCCCAGGGGAGGGAATAACCGGTGACGCCGAAGGACACCGTGATCACAGCCATGGTGACGCCGGTGACCCAGGTGAGCTCCCGGGGGCGCTTGAAGCCGCCGGTGAGATACACGCGGAACACGTGCAGGATCAGCATCAGCACCATCATCGAGGCACTCCAGCGGTGCACCGAGCGGATCAGCCAGCCGAAGCTGACGTCGGTCATCAGGTACTGCACCGAGGCGTAGGCCTCAGCCACCGTGGGCTTGTAGTAGAAGGTCATCGCAAACCCAGTGGCGAACTGGATCAGGAAGCAGACCAGGGTGATGCCGCCCAGGCAATAAAAAATGTTGACGTGGGGCGGCACGTATTTAGCGGAGATGTCGTCGGCAATCGACTGGATCTCAAGGCGCTCTTCGAACCAGTTGTAAACCGGGTTCGCAGCCTGTCCGGAGTTTCCAGCAGGAGTGTTCGCCATGCAGCTGGGTGGATTGGTTGCGAGAGTCTACCGATGAACCCGAGCCGCTCGTGAGTGCTCCGCGCCCCAGGACCAGGCCTGCTCAACCCTTTGCAACAGCGCGGAAACCCCTGCTGAAACGCTGGCTTCACCCCCGGCTCCAGCCACTCCTGGTCCAGGGCCTGGGGCTGGTGCTGGCCCTGGGCCTACTGGCCGCTCCCGCCGCGGGAGTTCAGGCCCTCAGCGACACCCAGCAGCTGGTGGTGGACGCCTGGCGACTGGTGAACCAGAGCTATGTGGATCCAGCCCGCTTCGAGCAGGTGCACTGGAAACGCCTGCGCCAGAAGGCCCTCGAGCAACCCATCACCAGCTCCGCCGCGGCCTACGACGCCATCGAGACCATGCTCACGCCCCTGGGTGACCCCTACACACGCCTGCTGCGGCCGGACGACTACGCCACCCTGCGCTCCAACACCCAGGGCACCGTGACCGGGGTGGGACTCCAGCTCGGCCTGCGCAGCAGCGACCAGACGATCGTGGTGATCGCCCCCCTCGACGGTTCCCCCGCCGCCGAAGCCCAGATCCCCAGCGGGGCTGAAGTGGTGCGGGTGGATGGCCAGACCACCGCCTTCCTGGGACTGGAGCGCACCGCCGCCGCCCTGCGGGGGCAGGCCGGCAGCAAGGTTCTGGTGCAACTCGAGGTGCAGGGAACCCCCAGGGAGGTGGAGCTGGAACGCCGCCAGGTGGACCTGCGGCCCGTGCGCAGCAAGCGGATCCGGGTGGGAGACCACACCCTGGGCTATCTGCGGATCACCCAGTTCTCCGAACCGGTGCCCCAGGACGTCCAGGACGCCCTCGACGCCCTGAGCGCCAAGGAGATTGAGGGGCTGATTCTCGATCTGCGCAACAACTCCGGCGGCCTGGTGAGTGCGGGCCTGGCTGTGGCCAACGACCTCCTCGATGGCGCTCCCATCGTGGAAACCCAAGACCGCGATGGCCTCCGTTCACCCGCCCAGGCAGGCCCGGGCCAGCTCTACGGGGGCCCGATCCTCACCCTGGTGAATGGCGGCACGGCAAGCGCCAGCGAAATCCTGGCGGGCGCCCTGCAGGACAACGGCCGCAGCGCGCTGGTGGGCAGCCAAACCTTCGGCAAGGGTCTAATCCAGACCCTGATCCCCCTGGGTGACACCAGTGGCCTGGCGGTGACCGTGGCCCGCTACCTCACCCCCAGTGGTCGGGACATCCAGAACCAGGGCATCGCGCCGGATGTGGTGCTGGCTGAGCCCGAACCCCTGGATCCCGGAGGCGACGCGGACACCTGGCTGGAGCAGGCGGGGCGCTTGCTCGTGAGCCGTCTGGACGCGACCCTCTGAGCATGGGGGAACGCACCTACCACGACCCACTGCACGGCGCCATCCGGCTCGATCGCTCCGATCCAGCCGAAGCCCTGGCGATCGACCTGATCGACACGGCCCCCTTCCAGCGCCTGCGCCGGGTGCGCCAGCTGGGGCCCGCTTTCCTCACCTTCCATGGGGCCGAATCCAGCCGCTTCACCCACTCCCTGGGGGTGCTGCACCTGGCCCGGCTGGCACTGCGGCAGCTGGAGCGCCACCATCCCGACCTGGCGGAGCACCGAGCCGTGCTCTACGCGGCCGCCCTGCTGCACGACGTGGGCCATGGCCCCCTGAGCCACTCGGGCGAAGAGATGTACGGGCTGCAGCACGAAGCCTGGTCAGGCCGGCTGATCCGGGAGCATCCGGCCCTGCGGGACTGCCTGGAGGCCCAGGCCCCCGGCAGCGCCACCGCCGTGGCTGACCTGCTCGAACACGGCCAGCACCCCTGCATTGCCATCAAGGCCCTGGTGAGCAGCCAGCTCGACTGCGACCGGCTCGACTACCTGCTGCGGGACAGCTACAGCACGGGAGCGACCTATGGCCGACTGGATCTGGAGCGGATCCTGGCCGCCTTCACCCTGGCCCCCGATGGCCAATTGGCCATCATCCCGAAAGGACTGATGGCCGTGGAGCACTACCTGGTGGTGCGCAACTTGATGTACCGGAGCGTTTACAACCACCGGCTCAACGTGGTGTGCAACTGGTTGCTCCACCAGGCCATCGCCACCGCCCGGCGACTGGGACCGGAGCGGGTGTGGGCCGACCGGGTGATGGCCCGCTGGCTGTGGCACAGCCAGAACCTCGATCTGGAAACCTTCCTGGCCAACGACGACATCCGCACCGGCTATCACCTGATGCGCTGGATGGAGGAGGGCCCGGCGGAGCTGCAGGACCCCTGCCGCCGCCTGCTGGAGCGCCGTCTGCTCAAAGCCACCGACGTGAGCCACGTGGAGCCGGGTCGTCGACTGGAGCTGCTGGCGGCGGCCCGGCAACTGAGCGAAACCGAGGGTCTGAACGCGGAAACGAGCTGTGGCCTGCAGCAGCGTCAGAGCCGCGGCTATCACCCCTACAAGGGGGGATTGCGGCTCTGGGACGGCGAGCACCTGCAGGCCTTGGAGCAGCGGTCGGCCCTGGTGCAGAGCCTCGCCATGCCGGTGGAACTCGCCTGGTTGATCCATCCCGCAGAGGTGGCACCTAAGTTGCGCCAGTTGCTGAACCGTTGAGCGGGTTGGCGGATGGGAGAGGGCCAGCGATGCAAGCCGTGTTGATGCAAGCCGTGTTGATTCCAGACTCCTCCAGCCGGGGAGCCCATCTCCTGCGGCTACCGGAGCCCCAGGACGCTGGAACTGCAGATCTGGCCGCCCTGGTGCAGGGGGCCCTCACCAGTGCGGGCCTGCTGGGCGACACCCCCTTGCAGGGCCCGGTTCGGCTGGAAGCCGGTGCCTGGCGCCTCAGCCTCACTCCCCTCAGACAACTGCGGGATCAATTGGCCAGCCAGCACTTGGACCTGGTGGAGCTCACCAGCAGCCATCCCCACACCCACGTGGCGGCCGCGGCCCTGGGTCTCGACAACCGCTGGCCCCACACCAGCGAACAACACGGGGGCGGCCCGGGTGATGCCGATCCAGCCGTGGAGCTGGTGGTGCACCAGGGCACACTGCGCTCCGGCGACCATCTGCAGGTGGAGGGCACGGTGCTGCTGCTCGGGGACGTGAACCCTGGGGCACGGATCTCCGCCGGTGGCCACGTGCTGGTGTGGGGGCGCCTGCGGGGCATCGCCCATGCCGGCTGCCATGGCGACAGCGCAGCCCGCATCGTGGCGCTGCAACTCCGGCCCCTGCAGCTGCGCATCGCCACAGCGGTGGCGCGGGGGCCGGAGGGGTTGCCTCCGGAAGGGTTGGCGGAGGAGGCCCGGATTGTGAATGGGGCCATTCAGATCGACCCCGCCCAACCGAGCTGGCCCCTCAGCGGTTGATCACCCCCAGGCCGCCCAACACCCCGGCCACCGCCATGAACCAGAGCGGCGAGATGCGGGTGCGCAGCATCAGCCCACACACCACCAGCGACACCAACACCCCAGGGGTATTGGTGTCGGCCGTGCGCAGGATCTTGAGCCCCACGGCAAACAGGATGCCCAGGGTGATCGGCCCCAGCCCCCGCTCGAAGGCCACCCGCCACGGGGAGTGCTCCAGCCGCTTCCAGCTGAGGCAGGCCAGCACCATCACCAGCGTGGACGGCAACAGAATGGCGGCCTCGGCTCCATAGGCGGTCAGCAGGGACCAGAACGGTCCTTCCCGCCAACTGGCCCCGAGACCCAACAAGCCCACCAGCATGGAGCTGGGGCCCGGCGCCGCTTCGGCCAGGGCATAGAGATCGGCGAACTGGGCATTGCTGAGCCAACAAAACTGACTGACGGCCAGGTGGTGGTACTCCGCCAGCAGGGTGTTGCCGCCGCCGAGGGAAAACAGCGACAGCGACAGAAATTCCCAGAGCACCTGCAGCAGGGTGCCCAGGTCGGAGAGGCGGGCCGGCTCGCAAACCGCTGCTGACGCGAACAGCCCACTCATGGCCGGGATGACCGCTTGGGCCAGTACCAAGCCATGGCCAACGGACCGGCCACGAGCACGGTGGGGATGAGGCGCACATGCCACCAGGTGAGGGCCACAAACACCAGGGCCGCGAGCAGCAGGGCCACCCGATCATTCCAGTATTGATCAAGGATCTTGAAGCCCATGGAGAGGGCCATGCCGGCCGCCGCCGCCACCACCCCCGCCAGCACCCGATCAACCGCGGGAAGGGTGTGGAACTGGAAATAGGCCAGGCCCAGGGCCATCAGCAGCGTGAACGGCAGCAGCAACATCCCGGCCAGGGCCACCAGGGCCCCGGCCAGGCCATGGAAGTCGGCCCCGATGTAGACGGCCATGTTGATCTGGTTCGGCCCCGGGAACAGCCGGGCCACGGTGAGTCCCGTGAGGAACTGCTCGTTGGTCATCCAGCGACGCTGCTCCACCACGATCCGCTGACTCCAGGCCGACAGGCCGCCGCCAAAGGAGGAGAGCGCCACCTGCAACATCCCCCAGAACAGCTGGGGGAGGGTGGGGCGGGGGGCCAAAGCCGGCTCAGTCATGGACGAAATGGGGATCTGGCGGCAATTCGCCGGCCTCATGGAGGCTGGGATCGAGGGGATCGGGAGCGTGGTACTTCTTCGCCGCAGCCCAGTCGGCCTCAAAGGTGCTGCGCAGGCGAGCCACCACCTCGGGGGCATCGGACTCAATGCCGAGCTCCCGGCGCAGGTCGAAGGCACTGCGGTCGATGTTCATCGAGCCGGTCTGGGCGAAGGCCCCATCCACCAAGAGCAACTTGGCGTGCAGCTTCAGGTGTTTCTGGCGCCGCACCTTCACGCCGAAGCGCTCCATCACCCGCAGCGACGAGAAGGTGTCGTAGATGTCCCAGTCGGAGATGCCGTGCTTACCGCCGCACAGCAGGCGCACCTTCACACCTCGCTCCCGGGCCGAAAGGATCCGTTCGAGGATCACCGCATCGACAAATTTGGGGTGCTGGATCCACAGGGTTTGCCGGGCCATGTCGATGATCCGGGCCATCTGACCGCGGCTGTGCACGCTGCTCCACACCAGGCCCACGCCGAGATCGGGGTGGAAGAAGCTGCGGTTCCAGTCGGCCTCGAAGCCGGCGATCACCTGCTCCACCACCGGTGGGTTGTGGCTGACGATCCCGTAATCCCGCGTTTGGGTGAAGTATTTGTCGCAGAGGTTGAAGGTGGAGATCAAGGCAGAGGAGCGGTCCACCACCAGCGACTTCTCGTGGGTCACCGGGAAGGCCTCGCTGGTCCAGGCCACCTGGATCCCCCAGCCCTGCAGCTGGGCGTAGGCCTCGTCGTTCCAGCGATCGCCACCGGAGGTGTGGGGATTGAGCATCACCCGCACCTCCACGCCGCGCTGGTGAGCCCGCAGCAGGGCCTGCTCGATGGTGGGCGATTGCAGCTTGAACTGCTTAAGGCGCAGGGTGTCGGCGGCGCCATCGATCAGGGCCACCACGGCCTCGGCTCCGTCATCGGGCATGACCAGCAGCCGCTGGTGGGAGGGCTGCTCACCCGGCGCGGGCGGCATCGCCGCGAAGTCCATCGACAGAGTCATCCCTGCAGGGGCACCGGATGGTCCCGTTGTAAACCCTGGGCGGAGGGGGGCAATGCCAGCGAGAACACCTACAAGCCTGGATTTTGGCCTTAACCTGCCCACACTCCAGCCTTCGCCGTGGCCGCCGCGTCAACCCGTTACATCCTGATCTGCTCCGGCAAGGGGGGCGTGGGCAAAACCACCCTCACCGCCAACCTGGGCATCGCGCTGGCCAAACAGGGGGCCCGCACCGCCGTACTCGATGCCGACTTCGGGCTGCGCAACCTCGATCTGCTGCTGGGGCTGGAAAACCGCATCGTGTACACCGCCCAAGAGGTGCTCTCGGAGAGCTGCCGACTGGAGCAGGCCCTGGTGAAGCACAAGCAGGAACCCAACCTGGCCCTGCTGCCGGCGGGCAATCCGCGCATGCTCGAGTGGCTCCAGCCCGACGACATGCAGAAAATCGCGGCCATGCTCGGCGAGCACTTCGACTACGTGCTGATCGATGCCCCAGCCGGCATTGAGGGCGGCTTCAAGAACGCCATGGCGGCGGCCCGCGAAGCGATTGTGGTCACCACCCCGGAGGTGTCGGCGGTGCGTGATGCCGACCGGGTGATCGGGCTGCTCAACAGCGAAGGGGTGAAGCCCATTCAGCTGGTGCTCAACCGGGTGCGCCCCAAGATGATGGCGAACCAGGAAATGCTGGCGGTGAGTGATGTCACCGACATCCTGGCCCTGCCCCTGCTCGGACTGGTGCTGGAAGACGAGCAGGTGATTGTGAGCACCAACCGGGGCGAGCCCCTCACCCTTAATGGCAATGGCTCTCCAGCGGCCCGCGCCTACACCAATGTGGCCCGGCGCCTGCAGGGCGAAGAGGTGCCCCTGATTGACCCGAGCAAGGAGCGCCAGGGCCTGCGCGCCACCATCGGTCGCCTGATGCAAACCAAGATCTTCTGAAGCCGATGACCCTGCGCGATGCGATCAACAAACTGCTGGGCCGCCAACCAGCCAGCGCCAACACCGCCAAACAGCGGCTGCAGCTAGTGCTGGCCCACGACCGCAGTGACCTCAACCCCGAACTGCTGCAGCAAATGCGGCGCGAGATTCTGGAGGTGGTGAGCCGTTACGTCGAGATCGACCTGGAGGAGGGAGATGTGACGTTGGAAACGGAAGACCGGGTGACAGCGCTGGTGGCCAACCTGCCGATCCGGCGGGCCAAGGTTCTGCCCCCGACGGCCGAAGCGGAACCGGCCCTGGAAGCCAACGCCAGCTCCTGAGGCTGGCCCCTGCCGCGCCGTGGGAACCCTGAACTCCCCGGCTTCAGGACCATGCCTCTCCCCCATCAGGGCTCCGGACTTGCCATCACCCCGGCAGAACGCCGCGTGCTCCAGGAATTGGAGCTTGGCTTGAGCAACAAAACCATCGCGGCGGTGCTGATCGTGAGTCCGCGAACCGTGGAGAGCCACCTCTCGAGCCTGCTGGCCAAAACCGGCTGCCAAAACCGCACCCAACTGGTGCTCTGGGCCCTGGCTGAGCGATAAACTGGTGGCGGGCACTAAGCCCAGGCCGGCTTAGCTCAGTGGTAGAGCAGCGCTTTTGTAAAGCGAAGGCCATCGGTTCAAATCCGTTAGCCGGCTTTCGGATCCAGATCGCTTGCAGGGCAGTTTTTGCAATGGGTCTTGGGGAATGGGCGCTGCCCATGGAACCCCGTGGTTTGATTACGGGTTGACTCATGGGTTGATTAAGAACTTGCCGAGGTCACGCCGCCTCAGGACACCAACCAACCGACACCTCCCGCCTAGGAACCCACCGAGAACACCTCCGAGTCAGGTGCTCACCCTGGGTGATCAGGCCCTCGTGCAACTGGCAGGTGAGTAAACGGATCTGAGAAATGCCCGACAACACCCTTACCCCTGACTGTCTCCATAGGGTCGGAGGAGCACAGCTTTTCATGTCCCCCACCTGGAACCCAGACCAGAAGGGAGTCAAGGTTCAGATCATTGATGTCTTTGCTCTTGAACTAGCCACTGGCTACGACAAGGACCCAGAGGGAAGGCTTCTCCTTAGCTCAGAGCCCTCTGTCAGCGCTGGGAGAACCTGGTCACTGGCAAAGGCGTGCCAACTTGTCAGAAACGACAAACGTCCCAATCGGTGGGTGGTGCTTCACCGTCATAAGAAAGCGTGGGGTCTGTTCTGGGCAGGTGGTGGTCTGAATCAATGCCGAGATGAGCTGACCAAGGTGATGGGCTCTGAAGCCTCAACAAGCTCGATAGTGCCAGCAACCCCAGAGGCTCTACTGAGATTGATCTTGACCCTGGAGGAACCAGAGGTCGAGCCTGTCCTGATCACCAAGGTCAAGAAAGAGAAGAAATCCTCAGAAGAGGAGGAGATTCCTGATCGTGGTCGAAACTTCCCCTGGAGGGCGGTTGCGCTCACCTCGGCTGTCTGGCTTGCTGCTCTGGGCGTGCTTGTGGCATCGCTGACAAGCCAGCTACAACAGCAGGATCTACGCCTTCAGCAACTAATTGAGCGAATCGAATTGAAGTAGCAAGAAACGGTCCTGCCTCTAGGTGACAACAAACTGGGTGTTGTTGATGTCAAGTCCAATGTTGAGTGTGGCAAAGAGAATCGATGCAGATCCATTCCCACTACCATCAGCGTCGTAGAAGAGATTGCCGCTTCCCGAGTCGTAGCGAATGCGCTGAGTAGCAGTGGTGAAGGCAGCGCCATTGACAAAGGCAGTAGCAGCCAAGGTTCCTGTCGCTGTGATGGCGGTAAAGAGTCCTGCTCCTGTGTTCTCTAGTTGAATGCGGTCGGTGGTGGCGACTGCGGTTGGGGTGAAGTCGGTGATCCGATCCACATTGGTGCTGGTGTTGAGAACCGACGCGAAACGGAAGATGTCGGCACCAGTACCCCCTGTGAGGTTGTCGTTACCAAGACCACCGTTGAGGGTGTCATTGCCGCCATTGCCAATGATCGTGTCCGCAAGGGCACTGCCGGTAAGGGTGTTGGCACCGTCATTGCCCGTGATTGTGAGGGCATTCACCGCTGCAGCAGCATTGATGCTCAGAGCCGTGGTGCCAGATGTGGAGGCACTTGCAGCGGTGCCATTGCCGATCACCACACGCTCCAGACCGGTGTCACCTGCAAAGACGGTGAGGGTTTGGTTGGCAGTCGTGGATGAGAAGCGGAGTTCGTCAGTGCCGCTGATGCCGTTATCTGCAATCTCGGCAACGGCATGGTCGGTGCTGGTGGCGATCAGATAGATGTCACTGCCATCGCCACCGTTCATGGTGTCGTTGCCCGCTCCACCATTGAGGAGATCGTCACCAGAGAGTCCATTGAGGATGTCGCTACCACCGTTGCCAATCAGGGTGTCAGCAAAGGCAGTACCTGTGAGGGTGTTTGCACCGTTATTGCCGATGATCGTCAGACCATTGGGTGCAAGTGTGGCATTGATACTGAGCGCGGTTGTTCCACTGGTGGTTGCTGTTGCAGTGGTACCCGTGCCGATGGTGACTTGCTCTAGACCAGTATCACCAGCAAAGACGGTCAGGATTTGATTGGCGGTGGTGGATGAGAAGCGGAGTTCGTCAGTGCCGTTGGTGCCGGTGTCTTGAATTTCAGCAACGCCATGGTCGGCACTGGTGGCGATGATATAGATGTCGCCGCTGGCTCCCCCATCCATCGTGTCGTTGCCAGCGCCGCCAGTGATCTGATTAACGGCGCTGTTGCCAGTGATGGTGTTGTTGTTGGTATTGCCGGTGCCATTGATGGCAGCGGTAGCGGAGAGGATGAGGTTGGTGTAAGTGGCGGCGAGGGTGGTGGCAGTGAGTGCGGTGGAGAAGGTATCAGCATTAATCGGGGTTGCTGTTGTCGCCATATCGTTTCCACTGGCATCTTGAGCAACTCCAGTGATGTCATTGGCAGCAGTGGGATCGGTGTAGGCGACGGTCAGCGTTTGTGCACTGTGGGGGTGACGGCGATGGTCAGCCGCAACTGGGTTGCATTACCTGGAACGGCAGCAACGCCAGAGACGGTTTGTACCGCTCCTGCCACCCTGACTGTGAAGCGAGCAGCTGCAGGGAGATTGGTTTGATCGAGGGCTTCTGAGAACTGAATCAGTATCTGATTGCTGGTGACGGTGATGCCTGTGATTGTTGGGGGCGTGGTGTCGAGAGGAGCAGCCGTTGTGAAGTCGTAGGTGGAGGTGCCAGCGTAAGGATTACCAACGCTGTCTCTGATGGCACCTGAGGGAATGACGAGGAAGACTTGGGTGCTGCTGGAGAGGTTATTGGTGGGATCGATGGTCAGAGTGGAACCAACGATTGATAGGCGATTGCTGGTCGCTGCATCGAAGCTTTCGATCAGAGCACCAGTGGCTGAACCTGAACGCAGTTCGATGGCACCAGTTCCGCGTTGGATCAGCTCCGAGAAGGTGAGGTTGATGTTGGAGGCAACGGCGATGGCTGTTGAACCATCGGCAGGGGAGAAAGATGAGACCGTTGGGGCGATGTTGGGAACGGATCCAGCTGTTGTGGTGACGGATTCAGGAAAACCTTGTAGATCGGTGTAGGAGACAACCAGGCGGAGTTGCTTGCCTTCATCTGCAGGAGCAACGGTGTAGGAGGAGTTGGTTCCTACAGGAGTCCAGGTATTGCCGTCAGTTGATGTTTGCCAGGAGTAGGTAAAGACACCATTGCCATCAGGATCTAGTGTGGTGTTGGTGGCGGTGAGGAGATTGCCTACAACTGGTGTATTAGGTGTAGAGGCACCAGTGATGGAGAAGACCGCTTGTCCCGAATTGGTGGATAGGTTTGGAACCGTCAAATTTCCCCATGTTCCGTCAAGATTTAAGCGTGTTGTAAAATTATCTCGACCTCCTTTTGAAGTTAGAGCCAAATTTCCAAAGTTGGCATTCCCTTCAAACTCGCCGGTAAGTAAATAAGTCCCATCGCCGTTGTCGGATAGGCCTGTTCCGGAATCATTGCCTAAGCCACCGGCCCTAATTGCCCATTCAAATACTCCTGTGGCACTAAGCTTTGCAACAAAGATGTCTCTGCCTCCAGCAGAGATGAGAGAGAAGCTCCCAAACGACGCCGTGCCGGTAAAGAATCCAGTAACAAGGAAGCCCCCATCATTAGTTGCCTCCGCGGCAATTCCCTTATCCGAAACAGCTCCACCCGCTTTGCTGGCCCACTCAGTTATGCCGCTCGCGCTTATTTTGCATACAAAAATATCATCCGCAGATGCTGCCAGTTGATAGGCTCCAAAAGATCGAGTTCCGCTAAAGCTGCCAATGATTAATGCGCCACCATCAACGGCTGCCGAGATTGTGGACGGCGTTGCGAAGTCTGCAAGCTTTGAGGACCACTGAACATTCCCTGATGAGTCAAGCTTCGCAACCCAAGAGGACGTCGATGTCGCAGTAAGAATAGAACCCCCGAGGGGAATAGATTGAAAGAAGATCCCAGTTATGTAAGAAGATCCATCTGAGCCGGCAATTGCAACATCGTAGCAAGACTCATTAACAGAATCTGATAGAGAGCGTCCGTAGTTGCGGACCCAAGCATAGGTTCCATTTGAGTTTATTTTAGCAACAAATAGATCTGCGCCACTTCCGCCAGCGGCTGTAAGAGTGGTAGTTCCGAATGTGGCGGTTCCTTCGAAGCTGCCAACCACAATGCATGATCCATCTGGCAGCACTGCTACGGAATTGGCGTAATCATTGCTTCCAGTGCTATTTACGCCGCCAGCGCTGATAGCCCAGAGAAAGTTGCCATTTGGATCGAGTTTGGCCAAGAATGCATCGTAACTACCCTTTGCAGTAAGAGTAGTAGATCCAAATGTTGTAGTTCCGCCATAAAATCCAGAGATGAGGCTGGATCCGTCGGACAGAGTAGCTATACGAGTCTGGCCGTCAAAAACAGGCAAATCATAATTTGTTCCTGCATTTTTTGCCCACACTACCGAGCCATCGGCATTCAACCTTGCTATAAAGATGTCGCCCCCTCCATATGAAGTAAGTGTGAGCC
>JBEEKG010000108.1:0-21555 GCA_041168785.1 Cyanobacteriota bacterium | reverse complement strand
CAAGGCGGTGAGCCGGGCTTCGCCAATGGGATGGAGTCCCTGGGTCAGGGGTTCCAGGGTCTGGGGATCGGCGTGGAGACCACTGGCTTGCTGGAAGGCCAGCCAGGCGGCATCCACTTGGGGCTGCAGGGGGGAGCGTTCCGGGGCCATCAGATCCACCAGCACGAGCTGGCCGCCGGGCTCGAGGCTGCGGGCCAGGGCCGTGAGGAAGGCCAGTTTGCTGCCGTCATCGGGCAGGGATTGCAGCACCAGCACCGAGAGGGCCCCGGCGAAGCACCCATCGGCCTGGAGCGCTTCCACGGTGCTCTGGTGCCAGCGGATGCCCTCTCCACCCATCCGCTGCTGTGCGGCGGCCAGCATCTCGGCTGAGGGATCGATGGCGGTGAGTTGCCAGTCGGGGCGTTGGGCCCTGGCCTCCACCAGCTCCGCCCCGGTGCCGCAGCCCGCCACCAGCACCGCTGCCCCCGGTGGGCTGGCCAGGGGCGACACCGACAGCAGGGCCACCGCCAGCCGGGCCAGGCTGGCGTAGCCCGGGATCAGCTGCTGCACGATCAGGTCGTAGCCGAGGGACGCGGACAAGGCTTGAGGTCGAAGGGCCCGATGCTAGGCATTGGGACGGGTGTGGCTTAAGTTGGGCGGCGCACTTTGCCCCAGCTCGACCGTGCCCACCATCCGTTTTGAACAGGAAGGCCAGCAGGTCGGTTGCATCGAGGGGGCCAATCTGCGCAAGGCCGCCTTGGATGCGGGCATCAATCCCTACAAGGGCCTCAACAACGTCAACAACTGCGGTGGCCTGGGCCAGTGCGGCACCTGTGTGATGGAGGTGGTTGAGGGGATGCAGAACCTCTCCCCCCGCAGCGACGTTGAGGAGGTGTATCTGGCCGACCGCCCCGCCAACTTCCGCCTCAGCTGCCGCACCAGCGTGAACGGCGACGTGACGGTGCGCACCCGCCCCACCAATGCCGTTGGCAAGGGCTCCAACAGCCTGGTGGGTGCCCTCAAGGCCCTGGTCGGCCGCAAATAGCCCAGCGGGATGAAGCTCTACAGCTACCCCCGTTGCAGCACCTGCCGCAAAGCCATCGCTTGGCTGGGGACCCGTCAGCTGGCTGTCGAGGTGATCGACATCACCGTCCAGCCGCCTAGCCCCGCTGAACTGGAGGAGGCTCTCGCCCAGCTTGGCCGCCAACGCCTGTTCAATACCAGTGGCCAGAGCTACCGGGCCCTGGGGGCCTCTACCGTGCAGGCCCTGGATGACAGTGCGGCCTTGGCGGCCCTGGCCGCCGACGGCAAATTGATCAAACGGCCGTTTTTGGTGATCGATGACGGCCGCATCCTCACGGGCTTCAAGGAGCTGGAGTGGTTGGAGCTTCTGGGCTAGGCCGTTCTTCGTCGTCCCTGCCGGGAGCGGTGATCAGCTGATCGAGCTCCTGGATCAGGGCCTCGATGCCCGCCCGGTTGATCTGGCTGAGGTAGGTCCCCTTGGCCCCTTCGATCAGAGCGCAGAGAAGCTCCTGGGAGCGCTCCAGGGCAGGACCCCTCTCCAGGGCTGCCGCCAGTTCCTCCCAGAAGCGGTCAATGAACCGCTGCAGTAGATCCAGCTGCACATCGTCACGGCGGGAGAGGCGGTTGCCCGTGCTGCGGGAGAGCTCCAGCAGGCTGTCGACCATCCCCGAGGCCAGTTGGCGGCTGATGCCGTTTTCCACCTGCAGCAGGGGGTGCAACTGGCGCAGTGGCGGCGGCACCACGGTGCGGTCGATGCTCTGCCGCAGGCTGTAGCCCAGCAATCCCTGCAGCTCCGGGGCCAGCCTGGGGGCCACCTGGCTGAGTAACAGGGGGGCCCAGATGCGCACCAGCTCCACCAGCTCCCGCTCGTCGCTGCTGCTGGCCACACTCTGGTGGCTGCGCAGGGCTCGTAGTCGCTGGGGCCAGCGCCGCGAGCGGATCAACCCCTGGGTGCCATCGAGAATCTGCAGCGAGAGAACCTCGAACAGCTCCACCGCCAGCAGGGCCACCACGCCCCGGCTCACCACCGCCCGCAGGGGCTCGAAGTTGACCAGGCCTGAGGTCTGCAGACGCTCCAACACGGGCACCAGGCGTAACCAGCGCCAAAAGGGCAGCAGCAGGGGCAGGTCGGTCCAGCGGCGCAGCAGGGCATCACCCCAGCTGAGGCCTGGGAGCCGGCGTCGCAGTCGGATCAGACGCAGCAGGATGTCCAGGGCGAAGACGCTCTGGAACAGCAACAGGTCGATCCGCCAGAAATGGTCGGTGGGGCGGCCGTTCTCATCGATGGATCGCCAGTAGTTCGTGGCCACCAGCGGCAGGATTTGGTCGTTCCAGAAGCGCCGTTCCCGGCTCCACCCCTCGGCTTGGATCCTCGCCGCACTGAGCAGCAGGCTGGAGGCCTGACGCGCCGAATCCCGGTCGGCTCGCTGGCGCAGGCGGTTTTTGATTTTTTCCAGGGTTCCCGATGCCCCGGAGGAGAGAAAGGGATTGCTGTCAATGAGCTGGGCCGTGAGCTGGGCCTGGCGGTTCAGCAGCTCCACCTGTGCGGCCTGGGGCGCTTGGCCGGCCGGCAGGCTCTGCAGGGCCGCATCCAACCGCTGAAACTGTTGCAGATAGGCCTGGGTTTCCCGATGGGGTTCGATCCCCTTGATCGGATCCATCAGTGGTGTCACATCCGGAAGCACCGTGAGGGGCACCACCAGGGGAACGGAGGGAATCGGATACAGGTTGCGCTGCAGCCAGAACGTCCGCAGAGGCACGTAGGTGAGGTCGAAGGCGACCCATACCAGATTGAGGCTGGCCCAGATCGCCACGAAGCGGTCCCAGCCGCGCACCCATCGGCCCGATGATTCAGCGGAGTGGGCTTGCCAGCGGGGGCGCGCCATGGGCCTTGGCGAGGGGGGATCGGTGCCTAATCTGCCGTGTCTGGCCAGGCGAGCCTGAACCTGGGGAGATCAGAAATCTTGAGCCACGAAAACAGTCCGAACAACCCTGCGCGGAATGCCCCGCTGAACCAGCCGGAGCCCCCTGGCCACGACGCCCATGCCACGGCCCAGGAGGACTCCTGGGCCTTCTGGCGCAGCGTGCTCATCACCCTTGCGGTCGCCTTGGGGATTCGCCAGTTTCTGGTGGAGGCCCGCTACATCCCGTCGGGTTCGATGCTTCCAGGGCTTCAGCTGCAGGACAGGTTGTTGGTCGAGAAACTGAGTTTCCGCCAGCGTGCTCCCCGTCGGGGCGAGATCGTGGTGTTCCATTCTCCCCACCATTTCGACCCGGTGCTCTCGGCCGGTGCCAGCCGTAATCCCCTGCGTTGCCTGGTGGTGAACCTGCCCCTTCTGGGCAGCCTGCCGGGCATCGCCAATCCCGCCTGCGATGCCTACATCAAGCGGGTGGTGGCCCTCCCCGGGGAGCGGGTGAGTGTGGATCCCCGGGGCCATGTCTTCATCAACGGGCGGAGGCTGTCCGAGCCCTATGTGCAGAACGACTGCCCCGTGGACAGCCAGGGGATGGGCCCCTGTCGCACCCTCAACGCCCAGGTGCCCCCTGGCCATGTCCTCGTGCTCGGGGACAACCGGGCCAACAGCTGGGATGGTCGCTTCTGGCCTGGGGGGGCCTTCCTGCCCCAGGGTGAAATCATCGGCCGGGCCTTCTGGCGCTTTTATCCCTTCAATCAGACGGGATCCCTGGGCGTCCCAGCCTCCACTGAGCCGCCGGCAGCAGGCCGCTAGCCCGCACGGCGCCGCGAATGGCCTGTCCGGCAAGGGGTTGGTTGGCCGCGTGGGATAGGCATTCTTCCGGCTGCCAGGTCCAGGCGTGGTTGGGATCGAACAGCAGCCAGCGCCGGGATCCTGGGCTGAGCTGCTCTGGGGCGTGCCCTAGCAACGCAGAGCCTCCCCAGCTCAGGGCCTGCCAGAGCCGCTCCACCGGCCAGCCGCGAGCCTGCACCAGCTCCTGCCAGAGCAGGGGCAGCACCAGGCCGTGGCGGGCCCCATGGCCGGCGAGACCGGGGCGGCGCTGGTCGAGGGGGAGCAGCTGCTCTTCCGCATCGAGGGGAAGGTGGTGCACCGCCACTGCCGTGATGACCCCATCGGCCAGGCCGGTGATCAGGGCCTCGCGATCCTCGGGAGCCCCCAGGGAGGGCCGCAGCCGCCAGCCTTCGGCGGTGGGATCGAGGTTGCCGCTGTCGGCCAGCAGGTGCCACCAGCCCACAGTCGCCTGGGGCTGGCGCCGGGCCTGACGCACCAGTGCGGTGCCGGCGGCCGTGGAGAGGTTCATCAGAACCAGCTTTATGGAGGGACGGAGCTCGGCCAGGGTGAGCAGGCCCTGTAGCGGGAGGGTCTCACTCAACACGGGATCGGGGGGCCAGCCGGCCCGCAGGGCCTCCACGCTTTCGCGCACGAAGCCGCCGCCGGTGAGATTGTCGTCGCGAGGGGCCACCAGCACGGGCTGGGAGCCCATCTCGGCCAGCAGCAGGCCGCGCTCCAGCAGGGCCAGGGGAGGGATCTGGTCAGAGCCTGCCAGGCCAATGGCTCCAGCATCCAGCTGGTCGCGGTGGGGAGCCAGCTCCTGGTCGGCCCCGTCCTGGCTGAAGCTGCCCCAGAGGGAAAGGTGCATCGGGGCTGGCCAGCGGAGCCCCAACCGCTCGGGCCTGTCTCGCCACGGCGTGGCCCAGGGCAGCAGCCCTACGGTGCCGTATCCCCCCGCTGCCGCCGCGGCGGCCAGGCTGTTGAGATCCTCGGCGCGTCCTCCCAGCGGCTGCTCCAGCACGCTGTGGGGATCCACCAGCGCCGGTGCCAGTAGCCAGCCCTGGGCGGCGGTGGGGCTGAGCTCGAGGCGGGCCGCTTGTCGGGTGGCCTCCTCCCCCCAGGCCAGCAGGGCGCCATCGGCGTCGATGAGGGCATCTCCAGGGGCCATCGCCTGGCCTGGACCAGCCAGCAGCTGCACCTGGTGAAGCCAGAGGGGGCGGATCAAGACTTCAGAGGGCACCCGCTGCGGTGCGATCCAACACGCCCCCAAGATGCTGGGTGAGGTTCATGGCGGCCACCACCGGCCGGCCATGGGCACCGTCGGGGTAGTCGATCACCGTCACCCCGCCGTTGCCCTGCTTGATCGCCCAGATCTCAGCGGGGCCCAGACCCAGCAGCCCGCAGAGGATCGTTTTGTTGACGGCGTCATGGGCCACCACCAGGGCTGTTTCGTCGCCATCCAGGCCGGCGGCGATGCGTTGCCAAGTGGCCAGGGAGCGGTCCCACACCTGCTGAAGGGTTTCTCCTTCCGGCATTTGCACGGTCTCGGGAGCCCGTTTCCAGTCAGCCAGTAGATCGGGCCAACCCGCGGCGATCTCCTGTTCGAGCCGGCCCTCCCAGAGCCCATGGCCGATCTCCACCAGGCCGGTGGTGCTGGTGAGAGGCACGCCGGGGTGGGCCGCCAGGATCGCCTCAGCGGTCTGACGCGGCCGGGCCATGCAGCTGGTGTAGGCCCGGTGGATGGTCACCGGGGCCAGGAACCGGCTGGCGGCTTCGGCCTGGGAGCGGCCGGTGGCATTGAGGGGGATATCGATCTGGCCCTGGAAGCGACCTTCCCGATTCCAATCGGTTTCGCCGTGGCGCACCAGCAGTAGACGGGCCCCATTCCCTTTGGCGGGTAGGGGATCCCCGAGGTGGCCCAGCCCATTCAGCGACTCGACTTGGACGCCGCTGGAGTTCAGGTTGAGTATCGAGATGCCGCTGTTGTCGACCCGCAGCCGGCGAAACCCGGTGAGGGGCAGATTCAGCAGGGCTAGCAGCAGGCAGCGCAGGATGGCGTTGTGGCCCACCACCAGTACGGTCTGGGGTGCCGCCTGGTCATCCGTCAGGGCAGCAGCATGGCGATCCAGCAGCCGTTGGCGGAACTCCCGGGCCTGCAGCATCAGCTCCTCCAGGGGGCGGTAGGAGCTGCCATCGGCCCGCTGCAGCTCCAGCAGCTCGGGCGCCTGGCGCCACTGACGCTCCTGCTCGCTGAACTGCTCCTTCAGTTCGCTGCGCAGCAGCCCGCTCCAGGGTTCTAGGTCAATCTCCAGCAGCCCCTCGTCGAGCTGGGCGTTCAGGCCCTGGCCCTGGGCTTCGAGGAGCAGTCGGGCGGTGTCCGCGGCGCGCCCGAGGGGCGAGCTGTAGGCCGCTGCAAAGGTTAGATCCCTCAGGGCGACTCCGGTGGTGAGGGCTTGCCTCTGGCCGATCTCGGTGAGGCTTGAGAGATCGTCGCGACCCTGGATCCGGTGCTCCACGTTGAAGCTGCTCAGCCCATGGCGCACCAACACAATCCGGAGGGGCACGGGATGGAGGCTGCTCACAACCCATCGTATGGGAGGGGCCAGAATCCCCATTCCTTAGAGCCCCGGAGGGCCCGCGGTTGAACGTGAGTCCCCCGCCGCAACCCCGCCAGAGCGCAGGTTGGACCAGCGGATTGGCCGTGCTCAGCCTTGTGCTCAGTGGTCTGCTCTGGCTCAACGGCCTGGTGGACAGCCTGCAGCGCCCCTCGGTGGGGAACGCCCTGGAGCTGCGCCAGCTCGAGCTGACGGCCCTGGCCGCTCCGGCCCTGCCCGCCAGTGTCCGGTCCAGTTTGGCGGGTGAGCAGCCCCTCGAAGCCCTGCGGCTGGAGTTGCGCAAGCAGCTCCACGACTCCCCGGTGCCCCCGGCTCCCCAGCTCCAGCTGCAATTGGCGCTGCTGGAGCGTCAGGCGGGCCAGACCGGGGAGGCCACCCAACGGCTGCAGGAGCTTGCTCAACAGGTGCCCCCCAGCCAGCGTGAGCTGCTGCAGGCCCTGCTCCTGCCCGACAGGGGCCAGAACGGCCGGCTCAGCGCCGTTGGGTTGGGAGAGCTGCTGGAGGGCTGGGAGCCGTCGCCCCTCAGTCGCCAGCTGGTTTGCCAGGACCTGGTCGCCCCCCCCGACAGCTGTGCCGATCGGCCATCCCAGCGGGCTGCGGTGGGGCGCCTCCTGGGCACGGCCGTGGCGCCCGTGCTGCTGCTGGTGCTCGGCACGGCGCTGCTGCTTCGCCAGCTGTGGCTGCGTTGGCGCGGCAAGGCGCCTACCCCCTCTCCACTGGTGGGCCCACCCCTCAACCTGGCAGAAGCCACCCTGCTCATTGCCGGAGGCTTCGTGGTGCTCGGGGAGCTGGTGATGCCCCTGCTGCTGGCCCCCCTGCTGCAGGGGGTGCTGAGCCCACTGGCTGCCCAGCCGGCCCTGCAGCAAGGGCTGCTGGTCATGGGGCTTTACCTGGGTCTGATGGTCGTTCCCCTGGCGCTCCTCTGGGGCCAGCTGCGGCCCCATGGCCCCGCTCCAGCCGGAGGCTGGCTGCAGTGGCATTGGCTGCCGCTGGGCAGTGCCCTCCGGCGGGCCGTGGCCCAGGTGCTGATGGTGTTGCCCGTTGTGGCCTTGGTGGGCTGGCTGTTGGAGCGTCTGGTGGGCGATCCGGGGGGCAGCAACCCCCTGCTTGACCTCGTGCTCAACAGTGCCAACCCCCTCGCCCTGCTGTGTTTTGCCGTCACGGCTGTGGTTCTGGCGCCCCTGTTTGAGGAAACCCTGTTCCGGGGCGTGTTGCTGCCGGTGCTGGCCCAGCGCTGGGGCGGTGTGGCTGCCGTGACGATCAGTGCCCTGGTGTTTGGTATCGCCCACCTCAGCCTGGGGGAACTGCCGCCGCTGTTTGTCCTGGGGCTGGGCCTGGGTTGGCTGCGGCTCCAGAGCGGACGCCTCGGAGCCAGCGTGCTGATGCACGGTCTCTGGAACGGACTCACCTTCGCCAACCTGTTGCTCTTGGCGGGCTGAGACCGCCCCGGACCCTTGCTGGACCGCACCAGGGGTGGTTCAATCGCGCAGTGTTCGGCCCCTTCACTTGGTTGCCTCCCCATCCCCACGGCAGGCTCCCGACGGTCCCGTTCCGACTGCGCCCCGGCCCACCTGGGGCATGACCAGAGCGTCCGGTGTCACCGTGGCGGGACCCGCTGGTCGGCGAGCTCAGCGACGCACCCTGGAATTGATTCAGGGATCCCTTTCGGGTCGGAAGCTGGAGCGCCGCGCCCCCTGGATCACCAACCTGCACCGCGCTACCGATGGAACCCTGGCCGGGCTCGGGGTGTGCATGCTCGCCCTGAGCGCCCTCACCTTGCACTGGCAAAACCAGTGGGGTGTGAGCTATCAGCAGATGGAGGCCGCCCAAGTGCTCGAGCACAAGCTGCAGGAATCGTCGGCCTTGTTGGAGCAACACCACCTCGGAGCCGTGAAGCGGCCGGGTTGGTTGGTTCCCACCAGCAGCGAAAAGCTGATCTATCTGCCAAGCCCCAGGACCGCGGCCACGGCGTCTGGTCTGGCCTTGCTGGGCAGTCTCCAGTTGCGGCAGATCCGCTCAGGCTATTGATGACCCAGAGCCGTCAACGGGGACCCACGCGCGGCCGGACGGGAAGCCAGCAACGGGTCGTGGCGATCCAGCCCGTGCCCACCCGGCGGCTCCTGGCGGTGTACGGCCTTCTCTGTGCCGGCTTGGTGGGGTTGGCCTGTCGGCTGGCCTGGCTGCAGGTGGTGGATGCCACCAACCTCCAGAACCGGGCCCACGCCATCCAGACCCAGACCACCAAGCCGATCGGCAAGCGCCGCACAATTGTCGATCGCAATGGCCGCCTCGTGGCCCTCGACGAGCAGCGTTTCACCCTCTGGGCCCACCCCCGCTATTTCAATTTCCCGGGCGATGACCCCCAGAAGGTCCGCACCGCCGATGAGGTGGCCGGCAAGTTGGCGGCCGTGCTGGCGCTGCCCAAGCCGTTGCTGCTCCAGACCATGGCAGGCCGTCCCAGTGGCGTGAAGCTGCGCACTGATCTCGATCCCGAAACGGCTGAACGGGTCCGCCAGCTCGGCATCAGTGGCCTGGATCTGGAGGCCTATCCCCACCGGATCTATCCCCAGGGCCCGATCTTCGCCAACGTTGTGGGCTTCCTCAACCTGGAGCGGGTGCCCCAGGCCGGCCTGGAGCAGAGCCGCGATGGCGACCTCAAGCGCCAGGAAACGGCCCGGCAGATGCGCCGCGGTGCTGATGGCACCCCCCTGCCTTCCGGCCTGACGGCCGGCTCCCTCTATGGAGACGACTTGCGCCTGCAGCTCACGCTGGATGCCCGCCTGCAGCAGGTGGCCCAGCAGGCCCTGGTGAAGCAGGTGAAGAAGTGGAACGCCAAGCGCGGCGCGGCCCTGGTGATGGACGTTCGCAACGGCGAAATGCTGGCGCTCGCCTCCACCCCTACCTACGACCCCAACCAATTCTGGAAGTTCAATCCAGGGCTGTTCCGGGAATGGTCGGTGCAGGACCTCTACGAACCGGGCTCCACCTTCAAACCGATCAACCTGGCGCTGGCCCTGCAGGAAAAGGCCATTCAGGCCGATGGCCGCGTGTCCGATACCGGCCAGCTCACCATCAGCGGCTGGCCGATCTTCAACTACGACAAGCGGGCCAACGGTCTGATTGATTTCGCCACCGTGCTCCAGGTGTCGAGCAATGTCGGCATGGTGCAGGCGATGTCCCAGGTGAAGCGGGATCGCTTCTGGCACTGGCTGCACACCCTGGGCATCGATGGCACCCCCGACACCGATCTTCCCGGAGCCGTGGCCGGTGAACTCAAGTCCCGCAAAGCCTTCACCAGCCAGGCCATCGAACCTGCCGTGGCCTCCTTCGGTCAGGGGTTCTCCCTGACTCCCCTGAAGTTGCTGCAGCTGCACGCCATGCTGGCCAACGGTGGCTGGTTGGTGAGTCCCCACATCACCCGTGGCCTGCGTTCGGGCGATGCCCTGGCCAGTTCTCCGGCCAGCGGAGGCCTGCGGCTGCTCGATCCCAGCGTCACCCGCACGGTGATGGGATGGATGGAGTCGGTGGTGGAGAACAGCAGCGGCCTGGGCATCAAGATTCCCGGCTACCGCATCGGAGGCAAGACCGGCACCGCCCAGAAGGCCGAGCGAGGGGTTTACATCCCAGGCGCGCTGATCACCAGTTTTGTGGGTCACTTGCCGATCGACGACCCCCGCTACGTCGTGCTGGTGGTGGTCGATGAACCCAAGGGCGGCAACACCTTTGGCTCCACGGTGGCCGCACCCGTGGCCAGGCAGATCATCGATGCCCTGCTGGTGCTCGAGCGCATTCCCCCCTCCCGCCCCGTGGCAACCCCAAAACCGGTCATCCAGCCGCCGGCCTGACTTCGGCCTGGGGTGCCCCGCCTGTTGCCGTTCCCTCAAGGATGGCCATGGCCCTCTGGGTGAGCCTGGAAACGCTGGCTAGCGTGACGGCAACCAGGGTTGTGCGTCTGCCATCCCGACCTAGCTGCTGCCCAACCCGCCGCCCATGGCCAACCTGCTCGATCAACTCGCCGCCATGACCGTGGTGGTGTCCGATACCGGTGACATCGACGCGATCAAGCAGTTCACACCCCGCGATGCCACCACCAACCCGTCGCTGATCCTGGCGGCCGCCCAAATTCCCACCTACCAAAACCTGATCGATCGCTCCCTGCAGGAGTCGCGCCAGGTGATGGGCGTGGATGCCGGTGCCGATGCGGTGGTGCGGGAAGCGCTCGATGAGATCTGCGTCACCTTCGGCAAGGAGATTCTCAAGATCGTGCCGGGTCGGGTGTCCACGGAGGTGGATGCGCGGCTCAGCTACGACACCGAGGCCACCATCACCAAGGCCCGCAAGCTGATCGGGCTCTACAACCAGGCGGGTATCAGCAACGATCGGGTGCTGATCAAGGTGGCCTCCACCTGGGAAGGCATCCGGGCTGCCGAGCAGCTGGAGCGGGAAGGCATCCACTGCAATCTCACCCTGTTGTTTGGTTTTGCCCAGGCGGTGGCTTGTGCCGAAGCGGGGGTCACCCTGATTTCCCCGTTTGTGGGGCGCATTCTCGATTGGTACAAGAAGAGCACCGGTCGTGACGGCTATCCCGGTTCCGAGGATCCCGGCGTGGTCTCGGTGACCCAGATCTTCAATTACTTCAAGACCTACGGCTACAAGACCGAGGTGATGGGGGCCAGCTTCCGCAACATCGAGGAGATCATCGAGTTGGCGGGCTGCGACCTCCTCACCATCTCCCCGGCGCTGCTGGATCAGCTGCGCCACACCGATGGGGAACTGGAGCGCAAGCTGAACGCCTTTGATCCCGCCCCCACCGAAGCCCAGATCCATCTCGACGAGGCCCACTTCCGCCAGATGCTGGCGTCCGACCCGATGGCCACCGAAAAGCTCGATGAGGGCATCCGGGGCTTCTGCAAGGCGATTGAAACCCTGGAAGCCCAGTTGGCCCATCGGCTGGCCGAGCTTGAGGGCGGTGCCGCCTTCAGCCATGCCGTGCACGAGATCTTCCTGCTCAACGACCTCGATGGCGATGGCTGCATCACCCGTGAGGAGTGGCTCGGCAGCGATGCGGTGTTCGATGCCCTCGACACCGATAAGGATGGCCGCCTGGCTCCTGAGGACATCAAGGGTGGGCTGGGTGCCGCGTTGGTGGGTGCGGGCACGGGCCAGCCTTAACCGGCTTCAGGCACACTGGCAGTATCCGACCTGCCATCACCTGCCCCGTGAACGCCCTCGACACCATGCGCGCCCTGGCCAGCAACGGGGAGGTGGTCATGGTCGAACCGGGTGCGGTCATTTTTTCTTCCGGGGAATCGGGGGAGTGCATGTTCGGTCTGTTGGAGGGGTCCGTTCAGCTCAGCTGGAATGGAGACCAGGGTCATGAGCAGATCAATGCGGGCGATGTTTTTGGTGCCGGGGCCCTGGTCACCAATGATCACCGTCGCTACGGCAATGCCCGGGCCCTGACCCCCTGCAAGTTGCTGGTGATGAACCGCGAGAAATTCCTCTTTGCGGTGCAGGAGTCGCCCATGTTTGCCATCGAGCTGCTGGGATCGATTGATCAGCGGCTGCGGCAGCTCAAGGACTGCACCAGGATTTAACTAACGGCGCTGGAACAGCAGCCTGCGGATCACCCGCTGGGCGATGTCGCCGTAGCCCATCTCCCCCGAAAGAATCTGGGCGATCCGCTGGGGAGCCGTGGGGCGTTTGATGCCGAGTTGATACCCCACCCTGGGCACCCGGTAGAACACTTGGGCCATCCGTTTGCCCCAGGCCATCGACTCGCCCCAGTCCTGCCGCATGCGATTCGAATAGTCCGCTAGGGCCGTGGGATCCCCGTCTAGCCAGGGCCCCAGTGCTTCGGCAGCCCGGCAGCCGCTGATCAGGGCGGGCCGGATTCCCTCGGCCAGGAAGGGATCGCACAGGGAGGCCGCATCCCCCACGACCAGCAGGCCGCTGTTGTCCCCCTGACCATGGAGGGGATGGTGGCCATCCCAGATGCGCAGTTGGCCGCTGCGCCGGTCGCCCGCATCCGGCGGCAGGCCCAGGCTGGGCAGCAGCTGGGTCAGCACCGCGTCGGCATCGGCGGGGTCGCGGCCGATGAAGGTGCCCACGCCGATGCTGTAGCCCCCCTGGCGGGGGAAGGCCCAGCAGAAGCCGTGGCGAACCAGGCCAAATTCAAAGCGGGCTGTGCTGGGCTCTGCCACCGCACAGTCCACTTCGACCGACACCGTGTCGGCAAAGCGGGGGCGGGCAGGCCCCAGGCTGTGACGGCCTGCCAACTCGGATCCGGAGCCATCGGCCACGACCACGGCCCGCGCCTCAAACTCCTGGGCTGCGCCACCAGGTCCCTGGCAGAGCAGCTGCCAGCGATCGCCGCTGCGACGCAGCGCCTGCACGGTGACCCCAATCCGGACGTGGGCACCGGCAGCCCTGGCCTGCTCCACCAGGTAGGCATCGAGCACGGAACGGCGCACGATCCAGAACGGTGCATCCCCCGGTAGCTCGGCCGTGACCGGGTCGCCCAGGCACCAGGTGAATCGCACCCGTTCGATCACGGCATCGACGGCGGGGCGCAGATCGAAGGGGAACAGGGCCTGCATGGAAGCGGCCATGCCTCCCCCACAGGGTTTGGCCCGGGGGAAGGGCCCCTGATCGAGCAGCAGCACCCTCCGCCCCTGGTGGGCCAAATGAAAGGCGGCGGTGGCGCCGGCCGCGCCGGCCCCCACGACGATCACATCGGGGTGCCCGCTAGCGGAGTGGCTCACACCTTGAGGATGTCGGCTTCCTTCTCGGCCAGAAGCTTTTCGAGTTCAGCGATGTACTTGTCCGTGAGCTTCTGCACCTTGTCCTGCTCATCGCGGCTCTGGTCCTCAGAGAGCTCGCCGTCCTTTTCCTGTTTCTTGACCTTGTCAATGGCGTCGCGCCGCACGTTGCGCAGCGCCACCTTGCCCTCTTCGGCGTATTTGGCGGCGAGTTTGCAGAGCTCCTTGCGGCGATCTTCGGTGAGGGGTGGGATGTTGATCCGAATCACCTTGCCGTCGTTGTTTGGCGTGAGCCCCAAGTCGCTCATGGCGATGGCCTTCTCGATCAAGGCCATCGAACTGGTGTCGAAGGGCTGGATCTGGATGGTCTGGGAATCGGGGATCGAGAGGGTGGCCAGCGACTTGAGCGGGGTGTCGGCGCCGTAGTACTCCACCGTCAGCTTGTCGAGCAGGGAAGGGTTGGCCCGCCCCGTGCGGATGGTGTTGAAGGTGCGCTGGGTGGAGTCCAACGACTTGCGCATGCTGGCGTCCAAATCCATGGCTGGGGTCAGGGGTGAATGCGGGTACCGATCGGCTGGCCGGCTACGGCGCGGCCGATGTTGCCAGCGCCGAACAGATCAAACACCACGATGGGAATGGCGTTGTCCTTGCAGAGGGCAATGGCGGTGCCGTCCATGACCTCGAGCTCCGAACTCAGCACCTCCAGGAAGGAGAGGCTGTCGTAGCGCACGGCACTGGCGTCTTTGTTGGGGTCTTTGTTGTACACGCCATCCACCTTGGTGGCTTTGAGCACCACATCGGCGCCGATCTCCGCTGCCCGTAGGGCGGCGGTGGTGTCGGTGGTGAAGAAGGGGTTGCCCGTGCCGGCGGCAAAGATCACCACCCGCCCCTTCTCCATGTGGCGAATAGCCCGGCGGCGGATGTAGGGCTCGGCCACCTCCTGCATGGAAATGGCGCTCTGCACTCGGGTGGGCACCCCGGCCCGTTCCAGTCCGTCCTGGAGGGTGATGGCGTTCATCACGGTGGCGAGCATGCCGACGTAGTCGGCCGTGGCCCGGTCCATGCCGGCGGCCGAGCCCTTGAGGCCACGGAAAATGTTGCCGCCGCCCACCACGATCGCCATCTCCGTGCCGGCTGCGACGCAGGCCGCCACGTCGGCGGCAATTGACTGCACGATCGCCGGATCGATGCCATAGCCCTGCTCACCCATCAGCGCTTCGCCGCTGAGCTTGAGGAGCACGCGCTTGTAACCCATCGACCCCACTGATTTGCCGCACCGTAGCAACGGCCTTGCGTCCTGCCTTCCCCGCCGCTTCACTGCTGCAAAGCGAGCGTGCCATGGCCCACCCTCCCTCCGGCACCCCCAGGCCGAGCAGCGTGATGGCCCGGCTGACGCTCTCGGCCCTGGAGCGGGCCAGCCAGGATCCGGCCATCTGGCGGCAACCCGATGTGCACCGGGCGGTGCTGGTGACAGGGCTCACCGTGCTGGTTGGCGCCCTGGCCCAGCTTCAGGACGACCTGGGCTGAACGAGACCTAGAACTCAATGCCCCGCTGGGCCTTCACCCCCTGTTCCCGGAAGGGGTGGCGCACCAGTTTCATTTCGGTCACCAGGTCGGCCCGCTCCACCAGGCCCGGCGGTGCGCCCCGACCGGTGAGGGCCACGTGGGTGAGCTCGGGCCGCAGGGCCAGACCCTCGAGCACCTGCTCCAGGGTGAGATAGCCGAGTTTGAGGGCCACATTCACCTCGTCGAGCACCACCAACTTGCGGCTGGCGTCCGCCAGGTAGCTGCGGGATTGCTCCCAGGCGGCCTGCACCAACGCCCGATCCCGCTCCCGGTCCTGGGTTTCCCAGGTGAAGCCTTCGCCGAGGGCGTGCCAGGCCAGGGCGTCGCCAAACAGCTCCAGGGCCTTGGCTTCGCCGGGCTGCCAGCCCCCCTTGATGAACTGCACCACCGCCACCGCGTCGCCGTGGCCCAGGGTGCGCAGCACCAGCCCCAGGGCTGCGGTGGTCTTGCCCTTGCCGTCTCCGGTGAACACCAGCACCAGGCCCTTTTCCAGGTTGCGTTCGCCCACCCGCTGCTGCTGGACCTCCTTGCGGCGGGCCATGCGGCGGCGATAGCCATCGGCATCCCCCTCCGGGGCCAGGTCGCCGCCGGGGCCGAGTTCGGCGGCGACCGCGTCCAGGGCTGTGGCGGCCGCTGGGGCTGGGGCGGGATCGGCTGGGGACTGGCTCACGGAACGGCTCGGGCAGGGTCACCACTCTGGCGGCGGCGGGAGAGCGCCGCATCCACGGCCTGTTGCTGATCCCGGCGGGTGATCCAGTGGTGGTAGGTGCGGGTGTGAATCGCCACCGAGTGGCCCATCATCCGGGCGGCCACCGTGTCCGGCAGCCCGATGTGAATGGTGCGAACGGCCCAGGCATGGCGCAGGTCGTAGGGCGTGATCGGCAGCGCGTAGCGGCGGAACTGCTCGGCCACCCGCCGGCCCACCTGCTGCAGGGTGGTGTGGCGCAGGTCGGTGCCTACCGGGGGCAGGGGGGGCTGGAGGGCACCCAGCTGCTCCAGGCCAAAGTGCTCCACCCATTCCGGTTGGAAGGGCCACACCTGGTGTTCGCCTGTCTTGCTGGTGGGCAGCACCCGAATCACCCGGTCGCCCCCGGGGGCCAGGGCGGACAGATCACAGAAAAACACCTCGTGGTTGCGGAGGCCGTAGGTGGCCATCAGGCCGTAGGCCAGCCGCCAGGCAGGGTTCGGGATCTGCTCCACCAGGGCGAGGATCTGGGGATCGCCCGGCAGCCGCCGGAACTGGGCCGCGTGCAGGCCGTAGCCCGCCGCCCGGTCGCTCCAGTCTTCGGGGAGGGGTTCACCCAGGTGGCGGGCGAGGGCGGCCAGGGCGATGCCGCATTGCTGGCGCCCGCGACTGCTGGGGGGGTAGCTCTCCAGCACCGCTTCCAGCAGGGGCAGCCCCATGGGTTGGTCCTGGGTCCGCGCCATCGCAGCCAGCCGCCGCAGGTAGGGGCGGTAGGCGCCGGTCCAGGTGGTGCGGCAGCCGGCCGGGTTGCGGCGGCGACGCGGGTCGGCGAAGAAGGCGGTCTGGAAGCTCTCCAACCCCAGGGGATCCGTGGGGGCCGCCGCAACCCGCCGGGGGGCGGCCGGGCCGCTGCGGCCCCACTCCGACCACTCGAACCGTCCCTGTTGCAACTGGCGCAACACCTCCTTGAGCCGCTCCCGGGCCCTGTCCAGCCCCGCCCCATCCGCGTTCAGCCCCAGGCTGATGCGTTGGACGGGATGGCCCCCGGAACCGCGCCGGCAGGGAAGGGGGCCGCGCAGCCCCAGCCGCTGGCCGCGCAGCTCGAGCCTCAGCGAAATCCCCGTCGCCGCCAGTTGGCTGTTCTCCTGGGCCAGGCGGGCCTGGATGGTTTGCGGGCTCGCCTGGCTGATCGGCTGCGCCGTTCCCTCCAGATCGAGCTCCCCAGCTCCGCTTGCCATGGGCTTTGTACAGGGCCCGACCTTATCGATCCTGGGCCGATACCGCTAGAGGCGAGGTTGCAGCGTTACGCTCCTGCTCTCCCTGAGCTCTATGGAACGAAGGCATGGCCAAGGTTGGCGTGCTGCTGCTGAACCTCGGGGGGCCCGAGCGGATCCAGGACGTCGGTCCGTTCCTCTACAACCTGTTTTCCGATCCGGAGATCATCCGGCTGCCCAATCCGGCTTTGCAGAAACCCCTGGCCTGGCTGATTAGCAGCCTGCGGGCGGGGAAATCCCAGGAGGCCTACCGCTCGATTGGGGGCGGCTCGCCGTTGCGCCGGATCACCGAGCAGCAGGCCCGTGAACTGCAGAGCGAACTGCGTTCCCGGGGCATCGAGGCCACCAGCTATGTAGCCATGCGCTACTGGCATCCGTTTACCGAATCGGCCGTGGCCGACATCAAGGCCGACGGGGTGGATGAGGTGGTGGTGCTGCCCCTCTACCCCCACTTCTCGATCAGCACCAGCGGTTCGAGCTTCCGCGAGCTGCAGCGTCTGCGCCAGGCCGACACCGGCTTCTCTCGGCTGCCGATCCGTTGCATCCGCAGTTACTACGACGATCCCGGCTACATCGGTGCCATGGCCGGCCTAATTGCCAAGGAGATCCAGGCCTGCCCCGAACCGGCCACGGCCCATGTGTTCTTCAGCGCCCATGGCGTGCCCAAGAGCTATGTGGAGGAGGCTGGCGACCCCTATCAGCAAGAGATCGAGGCCTGCGCTCGCCTGATCATGGAGCGGCTGGAGTGCGATCTCGGCCACCCCAACCCCTTCACCCTGGCCTACCAGAGCCGGGTGGGCCCCGTGGAGTGGCTCAAGCCCTACACCGACGATGCCCTGCAGGAGCTGGGCGCGGCCGGCGTGACGGATCTGGTGGTGGTGCCGATCAGTTTCGTCAGCGAGCACATTGAAACGCTCGAAGAAATCGATATCGAATACCGGGAAATTGCCACCGAAGCGGGCATCATCAATTTCCGCCGGGTTCCGGCCCTGGACACCACACCCGCCTTCATCCATGGCCTGGCCGATCTGGTGCAGCATGCCCTGGAAGGCCCGGAGGTCAACCTGGATCAGGCGGCCGAGTTGCCCACCAAGGTGAAGCTCTATCCCCAGGACAAGTGGGCCTGGGGCTGGAACAACAGCTCCGAGGTCTGGAACGGTCGCTTGGCGATGGTGGGTTTTTCCGCTTTCCTGTTGGAGCTGATCAGCGGACGGGGACCGCTTCATGCTCTGGGCCTGCTTTAAGCGCTCCGGGCTGGTCGGACTGGCGGCCCTGCAACTCTCCAGTTCCGCGGCCCACGCCCAGAGCCGTTGGCAGATGGGGGTCTTTCCCGTGACGACCTTTCAGGCCTACACCAGCCACTTCGGCACCCGCAGCGGGCCCTGGGGCAGGGTGGAGCCCCATTACGGTCTTGATATCGCTGCCCCCATGGGCTCTCCCATCCGGAACTGGTGGGCCGGCGTGGTGCAGGACGTGATCCATGACGGCGCCTGTGGCGTCGGCCTGGTGATCCGCTCCGGCAACTACGAGCACATTTATTGCCACCTCTCGGGCTCCGCCGCTGGAGGGATCTACCGCAGTGGCCCGGTGCTGCTGCGCCAGGGACAGCGCCTGCGCACCGGCCAACTGATCGGCCATGTGGGCATGAGCGGCCGCACGACCGGGCCCCATCTGCACTGGGGTATGCGCCATGACGGCCGCTGGTTGGATCCGGCCCAGATTCTGCGGGCCATGGCCGCCGGCCGGCGCCAACAAGCGGCCCGCCGTGCCGCCCCAAAAGCCCCACCGGCACCTAGGGTTGCCGTAGTCCGTTAACCAGCCAAGGTGATTGGCCTGTCGCAGCCGTGACGCTGACACCCCTCACACCTGCGGCCCTGTCCGCTCCGGCCACCGCGAGTGGTGGCAATCCTGCCGCTGACAGCACCGCACCCCAGCGGGTGAACGGTGGATACGCCCTGATGGACGCGCTCCATCGTCATGGGGTGAAGCACATTTTTGGCTATCCGGGTGGAGCGATCCTGCCCATCTACGACGAGCTGCACAAGGCCGAGTCCCGGGGCTGGCTCAAGCACATTCTGGTGCGCCATGAGCAGGGCGGTACCCATGCGGCTGATGCCTACGCCCGTGCCACCGGTCAGGTGGGCGTCTGCTTCGGCACCTCAGGCCCCGGCGCCACCAACCTGGTGACGGGGATCGCCACCGCCCAGATGGATTCGGTGCCCATGGTGGTGATCACCGGTCAGGTGCCCCGGGCGGCGATCGGCACCGACGCCTTCCAGGAAACCGACATCTTCGGCATCACGCTGCCGATCGTGAAACACTCCTGGGTGGTGCGCGATCCCCGCGACATCGGTCGGATCGTCGCCGAAGCCTTCCTGATTGCCGCCAGTGGCCGTCCGGGCCCCGTGTTGATCGACGTGCCCAAGGACGTAGGGCTGGAGGAATTCGACTACACCCCGGTGGCCCCCGGCACGGCGATTCCCGCCGGCTTCAAGCTGCCGGTCAGCCCCGATCCAGCTGCGGTGGCAGCCGCTCTGGCCCTGATCCGTCAGGCGCGGCGTCCCCTCCTCTACGTGGGCGGCGGCGCCATCAGCAGCGGCGCCCACGAGGCGGTGAAACAGCTGGCTGAGCGGTTCCGGCTGCCCGTCACCACCACCTTGATGGGCAAAGGGGCCTTTGACGAGAAACATCCCCAGTCATTGGGCATGCTCGGCATGCATGGCACCGCTTATGCCAATTTCGCCGTCACCGAGTGTGATCTGTTGATAGCCACCGGCGCCCGCTTTGACGACCGAGTCACGGGCCGGCTGGATGGCTTCGCCCCGCGGGCCCAGGTGATCCACATCGACATCGATGCGGCGGAGATGGGCAAGACCCGCCTGCCGGACGTGGCGCTCGTGGCCGATGTGCAGGCTGCCCTCGAGGCCCTTCTGGCCGCGTCAGCCCAGGACAGCTCGGAGGGCCGCACCGAGGCCTGGTTGCAGCGTATCGACACCTGGAAGCAGCACTACCCCCTGGTGGTGCCCGCACCGGAAGGCGACATCGCGCCTCAGGAGGTGGTGGTCGCCCTACGGGAGCTGGCTCCGGACGCCTTCTACACCACCGATGTGGGCCAACACCAGATGTGGGCAGCCCAGTTCCTCCACAATGGCCCCCGCCGCTGGATCAGCTCGGCGGGCCTGGGCACCATGGGCTTCGGCATGCCCGCCGCCATGGGCGTGCAGACCGCCTTCCCTGCGGAGCAAGTGATCTGCGTCGCCGGCGACGCCAGCATCCTGATGAACATCCAGGAGCTCGGCACCCTGAGCCAGTACAACCTGCCCGTGAAGGTGGTGGTGCTCAACAACGGTTGGCAGGGCATGGTGCGCCAATGGCAGGAGAGCTTCTACGGCGAGCGCTACTCCGCCTCGGAGATGATGGGTGGCATGCCTGATTTCGCCGCCCTGGCCGAGGCGTTTGGGGTTCGGGGGGTGTGTATCGAGGAGCGATCTACCCTGCGCCAGCAGCTTCAGGAGGCCCTCGACCATCCCGGGCCCGCCTTCATTGATGTGAAGGTGCGCCGCAATGAAAACTGTTATCCGATGGTGCCGCCGGGAGCTAGCAATGCCCAGATGGTGGGCCTGCCCAGCCATCCTGAACTGGCCATCGACACCACGCGCCATTGCCACGCCTGCGGCAGTACCACCGAAAGTGCCCACCTGTTTTGCCCCAGCTGTGGCGCCAAGCTTTGAGGTGGTTCGCTGCGGTCCTGGTCGTCCTGCTGTCGTGGTCGGGCGTTGCTGCTGCCGCTGAAGTGCTGCAGGTGCGCGGGCCCACCCTGCTCCAACTGGGCGATCAGAACCGCAGCTACACCGTCGAACTGGCCTGCATTGCGGTGCCCGAGGCTCGGCAGGAGCGGGCCCTGGAGTGGTTGCGTCAGGCGGTGCCACGCCACAGCAGGGTCAATCTGCGTCCTATGGGCCAGAACCAGGGAGTGCTGTTGGCGCGTGTTCAGAAGATCGGCGTTGCTGACGACCTGGGCGCCGGCCTGATTGCCGCTGGTCTGGCCGAGACGGACGCCACAGCCCCCGGGGACTGTGCCAGGGTCAGCTTCTGACCCCCCTGTCTCCTGAGAGCCCGTGAGCCTGAACCGCACAGCCAAGGGCATCGTGCTGGTGCCATCCCTGTTGCTGGGAGGAGCCTTCCTGGCGGCGGGTGTCTGGAGTGACGGACCCGCTGCCAGCAACAAGGCATTGGCGCTGACCCTTGGGGGCGTGCTGATGGCCGCGGGCCTGCTCGCCCAGCTGCTCCCCGAGAGTGCCCCTGAGAGCTCCGATCAGGACTGAACCGGATTGGCTGGCACCGCCTCGGTTTGAGCAGGAACCCCTGTGGATCAAAGGGGAGATGGATTGGGTTACTTCTTCTGCTGTTTGGCCTGGGCGGTGACCTGGGCGATCACCTCGTCGACAAATTTCTTGTCGTCCGCTGTGATTTTGGGATAGCAGCCCTGCTTCACCCGGCCGACGATCTGCACGATCGTGCCGTTGACGATCTGGGCGGCTTCCAGCTTTCCGGCTCCGGCGATCTGACCGCCGTGGGCCGCCGTCACCACATAGGTGATGGCCTTGGCGTTGGAGATGACCGCGTTCTGGACCGGCACCTTCTGCTCCACCGCCAGCTCACAGACGTTGACGGCGGCGGCGAGGACCATGTCGTTCATCGTCTCGACGGAAGCGGGCTTGGCTGCTGCCGCAGCCGCAGCTCCTGACTGGGCCAGGGCTGGTGCACCCAGCAATAGGGCTGTTGTGCCAACGGCGGAAGCTGCGATCCAGGCCAGGGGAGAACGAGACACGGGAACCGGTGGACGACGAACGGGCACGCCCCACTGTGGCACCCGATTCGTGCCCGCGATAGGGGGTGAGGGGC
>JBEEKG010000107.1:0-8857 GCA_041168785.1 Cyanobacteriota bacterium | reverse complement strand
ATGACCGATCCGGTGCGTGATCCCTGCGTGGTGGTGGCCGTACCAGCCCGGCTGGAATCGGCGCGTCTGCCCGGCAAGTTGCTCGCCGACATCGCCGGCAAGCCCATGCTCCAGCACGTGCTGGAGCGCTGCCGTCAGGCCAGGGGTGTAGCGGCGGTGGTGGTGTGCACCGACAGTGACCAGGTGCGCGCGGGTGCCGCTGCTTGGGGCTTCCCGGTGCTGATGACCTCCGCCAGCTGCCGCTCCGGCAGTGAGCGTCTGGCCAGCGTTGTGGAGGAGCTGGTGGCTGCTGCGGGGGGCCTGCCTACAGAAACCCTGGTGATCAATGTGCAGGGGGACCAGCCCCTGCTGGATCCGGGGATCATCCAGGCGATGGTGGCTCAGTTTGTGGCTCTGGAGCGGCCGCCGGTGCTGACCCCCGTCTATCCGCTGGCTGCCGACAAGCTGCACGATCCCAACGTGGTGAAGGTGTTGCGGGCTGGCGACGGGCGGGCCATCACCTTCTCGCGCAGTGCCCTGCCCCACCTGCGCGGCGTGCCACCGGAGCAGTGGGCCGACCACACCACCTACTGGGGCCACGTGGGCCTCTACGGCTACCGGGCCGATGTGCTGGCCGGTTGGATGGCCCTGCCCGTCTCTCCCCTTGAGGATCTCGAGAAACTGGAGCAGTTGCGCCTGATCGACGCTGGCATTCCCCTGCTCACCTTCGTGGTGGATCAGGACTGCCTCTCGGTGGACACCCCGGAGCAGCTGGAGCAGGCCCGGGCCTTGGTGCAGTCCGCGTGACGCTGCCCTAGGCGTTGCCCTCGCGCCAGCCCTGCTGGTTGAGCTGACGCCACAGCCCACGCTGGTGCAGCAGGCACTCCGCCAGTTCGCGTACGGCGCCGTCGCCACCCCGGCGCCGCAGCACCCAGTCGGCTTGGCGGCGTAGGCCCGAAGCTCCATCGGCAGGGCTGATCAGCAGGCCCGTGGCGGGGCGCACTGTGAGGTCGTTGAGGTCATCCCCGATGAAGGCGGTGTGTTCCCGATCCAGCTTCAGGCTGGCCTGGAGTTGCTCCAGGGCCGCGAGTTTGTCGCCCACCCCCACCAGGCAGTGGCTCACCTGCAGATGGCGGGCCCGTTGCTCGATGGCGCCGCTGCGCCCGCCACTGAGAAAGGCCACCTCGATCCCGGCCCGCTGCAGCATCCGGATCGCCAGACCGTCCCGCACGTCGAAGCGCTTCACCACCCGGCCCTGCTCGTCGTAGTGCAGCCCCCCGTCGGTGAGCACGCCGTCGACGTCGCACACCAGCAGGCGGATCTGGCGCAGACGTGGGCTGAGCAGGCGCCGCTGCAGCCGCGAGCGCAGATGCAACCGGCTCACAGGGTGCTCGTCGCCAGGCCGCCCTCCAGCACCTGGCGCAGGGCCAGCAGCTGGCGCAGCAGGGCTTCGAGCCGGTGCAGGGGCACCATGTTGGGCCCGTCGCTGAGGGCGTTGTCGGGATCGGGATGGGTCTCCATGAACAGGCCATCCACGCCCACGGCCACGGCTGCTCTGGCGAGCGGTGCCACAAATTCCCGCTGGCCCCCGGTGCTGGTGCCGCGCCCTCCCGGCTGCTGCACGGCGTGGGTGGCATCGAAGATCACCGGGCAGCCCAGGGCCTGCATCTGGGGGATACCGCGGTAGTCCACCACCAGTGTGTTGTAGCCAAAGCTGGAGCCCCGTTCGGTGAGCCAGAGGCGGCCGCTGGTGGGATCCAGGCCGAATTCCGCCATTTTGTGCACCACCTGGGCCATGTCCCAGGGCGCCAGAAATTGCCCCTTCTTGACGTTCACCACCTTGGTGGTGCCGGCCACGGCCTGGGCGGCGGCCTCCAACAGGTCGGTCTGGCGGCAGAGGAAAGCGGGAATCTGCAGCACGTCCACGGCCTGGGCGGCGGTGGCGGCTTGGTGGCTTTCGTGGATGTCGGTGAGCACCGGCACCCCGAAGCTCTGACCCACCTCCTGCAAAATCGCCAGCCCCTCCTCGGGGCCCGGACCGCGAAAGGATTGGCCGGAGCTGCGGTTGGCTTTGTCGAAGCTGGCCTTGAACACATAGCGGATGCCCAGCTTCTGGCAGAGCGTGCTCACCTCCTCGGCCACCCGCAGCACGAGGTCGCGGTTTTCGATCACGCAGGGCCCGGCGATCAGGGTGAAGGGGATGGCCGTCATGGGCGCTCCGCGGCGGGGCTGGTGGTGAACCCAGCCTGCACCAGATCGTGCAGCCGCAGCAGACCCAGCAGCTGGCGGGGCTGGGCCGGATCCACCACCGGCAGCACTGAAATCGCCTGGCGGGGGTTGCGTTCCATCAGCTCCAAGGCGGTGACGGCCAGGGTGTCGGGCGCCACGGTGATCGGGTTGGCGGTGGCCATGGCGCCGGCGCGCAGGGCGGCCCAGCGCTCGGGGGCATGGCGTTGCAGGGTGCGGCGCAGGTCCCCGTCGGTGATCAGCCCGGCCAACTCGGCGGGGTTGTGGGCGGCCTGCACCCAGGCGGCGCCGAGGCTGCCCTTGCCGTTACTGCCTTCGGTGAGGCGACCGATCACCTCCGCCAGTGGAGCCTCGGGGGACAGGCCCTCCAGATCGCTGGCCGGCACCATCAAATCGGCCACGGTGAGGGTGAGCTGGCGGCCCAGGGATCCGGCCGGGTGGTTGATGGCGAAGTCTTCCGGCGAGATGCCGGCCCGCTCCATCCATACCGCCGCCAGGGCATCGCCGATCGCCATCGCCACCGCCGTGCTGGCGGTGGGGGCCAGGTTCAGCGGGCACACCTCCCGATCCACCGCGCCATCGAGCACCACGTCGCAGCCCAGAGCCAGGCTGGAGGCCAGGCGACCCACCAGGGCGATGCGGGCGGTGCCCCGGCGGCGCAGGTGGGGAAGGATCGCGAGCAGCTCTTCGGTTTCTCCGCTGTTGGAGAGCAGGAGGGCCACGTCGTCGGCCGCCACGATGCCCAGGTCGCCGTGCAGGGCGTCGACGGGGTTGAGAAACACGGCCGTCAGGCCGATTGAGGAGAAGGTGGCGGCAATCTTGCGGGCGACGATGCCGCTCTTGCCCACTCCAGTCACCACCAGTTTGGCGCGCCGCTGCCGGCAGCCTTCGAGCAGCTCCAGGGCCGCCTCCACCTGGGTGCTGCTGAGGCGCTCGGCGGCGGCGGCGATGGCAGCAGCCTCTTCCTCCAGGCAGCGGGTGAGGGCAGACAAGATGCCGGGATCAGCGGTGCTGCCATTCTCCCTGCCGGCCCGCTGCGGCGGCACTCAGGTGTGCACCTGGCCGATCAGGGCCGCCCGGGCGAATCCCGCCTGCTGCAGGGCGGCGAGGGAGGCGTCGCATTGATCGGCGGGAATCGCTGCCAGCAGGGGGCCGCAGGTCTGGGGGTCGATCAGTAGGCCCAGGCGGGCGGCGTCGGCTGGGCCATTGAGCTGGATCCGCTCCTCCAGCAGGGCGAGGGCACGGGCATTGGAGGGGGCCAGGCTGCTGGCCCAGCCCTGCTCCAGCAGGGGCAGGGCCCCGGCCAGGGCTGGGATCGCGGCGGCCTTCAGCACCACGCGGCAGGGGTCTGGGCTGGCGCCCAGCATCTCGCCCAGGTGGCCCAGCAGTCCGAAGCCGGTCACATCGGTGCAGGCCCGGCAGCCGTGCCGGGCCAGGAGCTCCACCAGGGCCGCCTGGCTCTGCTGCATCTGGAGCAGGGCGGCATCGATCCAGGCGGGCTGGGCGCTGCCCGCCATGGCGGCGGCAAACAGCACACCGCTCCCGATTGGCCGGCTCAGCAGCAGGCCATCGCCCGGCCGCAACGGACCCTTGGCCCAGGGCTCCCCGGCGGTTGTGCTGCCATTCACGCTCAGCACCAGGCTCAGACCACCGGGATGTCCCGGAGGGCCGGGGCTGTCGCGGGCCTCCAGGGTGTGGCCGCCGATCAGCTGGGCGCCCAGGGGGTCCAGCACCGATTGGATTCCAGCCAGGGTGTCGCTCAGCAGGTCGGCCTGGAGCCTCTCCGCCAGTTCGGGCAGGGTGACCACGGCCTGCACGGTGGTGACCCGGGCGCCGCAGGCCCAGAGGTCGCTGCAGGCGTGCAGGGTGGTGAGCCGGGCATTCAGCCAGGCGTCATCCACCAGCGCGGGGAAGCCATCCACGCTCTGGAGCAGGTGGCTGCCTTCGAGGGTTTGGCCGATGACCGCGGCGTCCTCGGCGCTACCCGGGGTGCTCCCGCCCAGACCGTTGCGCGCCAGGGCGTCCTGGAGGGGGCTGGAGGCCAGCTTGGCGGCACAGCCGCGGCAGGCCATGGGGCTGGCTCTGCCCTGATCCATGGCCTTGAGGCCGCTGAAGCGGGCCATGAAGCGTTGATCCAGGTGGTGCTTCCAGCGCCAAAGCAGTGGGCTGGGCCCAAAGGCCCAGGGCCCCCAGAACGCCAGAGCTCGGGGCTGCCGCGTCAGGCCACCACCATCCCCCAGCAGCTGCAGGGCCCAGCGCTGGGGCCGCCAGGGCCGCAGTGGGCGGCCCACCACCGCGGCGGTGAGGTTGTGGGCCAGGGTCGGGGCGCAGCGCACGGCCCACACGCCCGAGGGTGGGCGGGGATGGTCAGCGATCACGCCGCAGTCACCGCTGGCGAACAGTCCGGAATGGCCCAGCACCTGCAGGCTGGCCCCGGTGAGCAGCCGTCCCCGGGGGTCGCTCGGCAGCCCACTGGCGGCAAGCCAATGGGGGGCGCGGCTGCCGGTGCAGGCCAGATCGGCGGCGGCCTCGGGGCTTTGTTTTTGGACGGTGATACCAGCGGCCTGGAGCAGCCGTTTCCCCAGTTGGTTGGCGGCCTGGGAGCCCAGATGCAGGTCGCTGTCCCGCAACAGCAGCTTCGGCTTCAGCCCCCGGGCCCGCAGGGCCAGGGCCACCTCCACGGCCGCGGCGCCACCGCCCCGGATGCGGAGGCTGCGAACCGCGCCACCGGCCCTCTGCTCCTGCTGGCCGCACCACTGCAGGAACGGCTCCAGGGGCTTGATCGCCATGGTGGCCCGCTCGGTGTCGACGGTTTCGGCTCCCAGATCGAGGCTGAGCCAGTCCCAGCGCAGGCTGGGCCGTCCTTCCAGCTGCAGCTCCCGGGCCTGGGGATCGAGGCCCGTGATCTCCGCTTGCACGAAGGTCACCCGGGCTAGCCGGCAGAGGCGGCGCAGGTCGATGCTGCAGGCCTGGGTGTCGTAGAGACCGGCCACCAGCCCCGGCACCATGCCCGAATAGAGAGCTGTGCTGTGGCGACTCACCAGGGTGATCTGGGCCGATGGACGCCGATCGGTCTGGTCCCCTGCCATCGCCCACATCCGCATCACCAGGGCATGGCTGTGGCCGCCACCGGCCAGCACCAGCCTGCCTTCAGCGGCCATAGCCCTGGGGATTCGCCTGTTGCCAGCACCAGCCGTCGCGACACATGTCGGCCAGCCCGCGGCGGGTGCGCCAGCCCAGCCGCTCGGCGGCCTGGCGCGGATCGGCCACCGTGCTGGCGGCATCGCCATCGCGCCGCGCCCCGATGGCGTAGGGCACGGGGCAACCGCTGGCGGCTTCAAACGCCCGCACCACCTCCAGCACGGAGTGGCCCTCGCCACTGCCCAGGTTGAGGGTGAGCAGCTGGGGCGGCTCCGCCAGCAGCACGTTGAGGGCAGCCTGGTGACCCTCGGCCAGATCCATCACATGGATGTAGTCGCGGATCCCGCTGCCATCGGGGGTGGGCCAGTCGCCACCGAACACCTGCAGCTCCGCCCGCCGGCCCACCGCCACCTGACTCACAAAGGGGAACAGGTTGTTGGGGATGCCGCTGGGGTCTTCGCCGATGCGCCCACTGGGGTGGGCTCCCACGGGGTTGAAGTAGCGCAGTCGGGCGATGCGCCAGCCGGGCTCACTGGCGGCCAGATCGGCCAGCAGCTGCTCCACGGCGGCCTTGCTGTGCCCGTAGGGATTGATCGGCTGGATCGGCGCCGTCTCGGCGATCGGCACCACCTCGGGATAGCCGTAGAGGGTGGCGCTGCTGCTAAATACCAGAGTGCGGCAGCCGTGGGTCTGCATCGACGCCAGCAGCTGGCGGGAGCCGGCCAGGTTCACATCCCAGTAGCGCAGCGGCTCACGCACCGATTCCCCCACCGCCTTGAGCCCGGCAAAGTGGATCACGGCTGCGACGGGTCCGTTGCCAGGGGCCGAGGCGAAGGCGCGGCCCAGATCGGCAGCGGAGCGGATGTCGCCCTCCACAACCGTCAACCGCTGGGCCGCCTCAGGGCCGGCCAGCTCCTCTACCCGTCGCAGGGCTTCCGGGGCGCTGTTGGAGAAGTTGTCGAGCACCACCAGGCTGTGGCCGGCCTCCAGCAACACCAGGGCGGTGTGGCTGCCGATGAAGCCGGCGCCTCCCGTGATCAATAGCTGGGCCAAGGGGCTGTTCGCGCTTCCGGAATAGTCTCGCGTTCTAGGGATACGGCAGGTCATGGCGTCACCAACCATCCGCAGCATTTGCTGTATCGGCGCGGGCTATGTGGGCGGGCCGACGATGGCGGTGATTGCCGACCATTGCCCGGCGGTGCAGGTCACGGTGGTCGACCTGAATGCCGAGCGGATCGCCGCTTGGAACGATCCCGATCTGGGCCAATTGCCGGTCTATGAGCCGGGCCTGGATGCGGTGGTGGGCCGGTGCCGGGGCCGCAATCTGCACTTTTCCACCGCGGTGGAGGCGGCGATCGCCGCGGCCGACATGGTGTTCCTCTCGGTGAATACGCCCACCAAGACGAAGGGCTTGGGGGCCGGCCAGGCCAGCGATCTCAAGTGGGTGGAAGCCAGCGCCCGCACCGTGGCCCAAGCTGCTCAGGGCCACACGATCGTGGTGGAGAAAAGCACCCTGCCGGTGCGTACGGCGGCGGCGGTGAAGGCGATCCTGGATGCGGGGCCAGCGGGCAAGAGTTTTGCGGTGCTCTCCAACCCCGAATTTCTGGCTGAGGGCACGGCGATTGCGGATCTGGAGGATCCTGATCGGGTGCTGATCGGCGGGGAGGATGCCGATGCGATCGAGGTTCTCGCTGGCATCTACGGCGAGTGGGTGGTGCCGGAGAAGATCCTGCGCACCAACCTCTGGAGTAGCGAGCTGTCCAAGCTCACGGCCAATGCGTTCCTGGCCCAGCGCATCAGCTCAATCAACAGCATCGCCGCCTTCTGTGAGGCCACGGGCGCTGATGTGCGCGAGGTGGCAAAGGCGATCGGGGCCGACAGCCGCATTGGACCGAAGTTTCTGCAGGCGGGGCCGGGTTTTGGTGGCAGCTGCTTCCAGAAGGACATCCTGAATTTGGTGTACCTGTGCCGCCACTACGGCCTGGAGGAGGTGGCGGCCTATTGGGAGCAGGTGGTGACGCTCAACACCTGGCAGCAGCACCGCATTGCTCGCCTGGTGGTGAACAGGTTGTTTGGCACGGTGAGTGGCAAGCGGATCGGGGTGCTGGGGTTTGCCTTCAAGGCCGACACCAACGACACGCGGGAATCGCCGGCGATCCGCATCTGCCGGGATCTGTTGGAGGAGGGTGCCCAGCTGGCGATCGTGGATCCCAAGGTGAGCGAGGCCCAGATGGCGCGCGATTTGGGCCAGTCGGCGGGTCGTGGCGATGGCAGCTGGCAGCGGGTCGATGCGGCGGTGGCGGCGGCAGTCGGTGCCGATGCCCTGCTGCTGCTCACCGAGTGGCAGCAGTTTGCGGCGATCGACTGGGCGGCGGTGGCGGCGGTGATGCGCCAGCCGGCCTGGCTGTTCGATGCCCGAGCCAGGGCTGACGCCAGCGCGGCGCGGGCTGCTGGGCTGCAGGTGTGGACCGTGGGGGAGGGCTGAGCCATGCCCGCCTCCCTCCCGCGCAACCTGATCACCGGCGGGGCCGGTTTTGTGGGGTCGCACCTGGTGGACCGGCTGATGGAGGCCGGCGAGGAGGTGATCTGCCTCGACAACTACTTCACGGGCCGCAAGGCCAACGTGGCCCAGTGGATCGGCCATCCGCGGTTTGAGTTGATCCGCCACGACGTCACTGAACCGATCCGGCTGGAGGTGGATCGGATCTGGCACCTGGCCTGCCCGGCCTCACCGGTGCACTACCAACACAACCCGATCAAAACCGCCAAAACCAGCTTCCTGGGCACCTACAACATGCTCGGCCTGGCGCGGCGGGTGGGGGCGCGGCTGCTGCTGGCCAGCACGAGTGAGGTGTACGGCGATCCGGAGGTGCACCCCCAGCCGGAGAGCTATCGGGGCTGCGTCAACACCATTGGATTGCGCAGCTGCTACGACGAGGGCAAGCGGATCGCTGAGACGCTGTGCTTTGACTATCGGCGCATGCATGGGGTGGAGATCCGGGTGGCGCGGATTTTCAACACGTACGGGCCGCGGATGCTGCCCGACGACGGGCGGGTGGTGAGCAACTTCATCGTGCAGGCCCTTAAAGGCCAGCCGCTGACGCTGTATGGCGATGGCAGCCAAACCCGCAGCTTTTGTTATGTGGATGATCTGGTGGAGGGTCTGATCCGGCTGATGAATGGGGGGCATACCGGCCCGATCAATATCGGCAACCCGGGCGAATTCACGATCCGCCAGCTGGCCGAGCTGGTGCGGGCGCGGATCAACCCGGAGTTGCCGCTGGTGGAGCAACCGCTGCCGGCGGATGATCCGCTGCAACGTCAACCGGTGATCGCGCTGGCGCAACAGGAGCTGGGCTGGCAGCCGACGGTGCCGCTGGAGCAGGGGCTGGAGCCCACGATCGCCTACTTCCGGCAGGCCCTCAGCTGAATGCCCAAGGATCCGTTCCCCAAGCTGCCCTGCCTGATTCCGTACAGCCTGTACGGAACC
>JBEEKG010000106.1:0-6552 GCA_041168785.1 Cyanobacteriota bacterium | reverse complement strand
TGGAGCAGGCAGGTCGTCAGCTCTGCTGAGCCTTGCGGGTCTTGCTTCTGTCTCAATCAACTACCCATCAAGTACCGCGGCGGCTCAAACCCGGCGGAAAGGCCGCCGGGTGCTGGTGGGGCCAGGGCCCGGAGGCCCGTGGCCCAGGGCCTCACACGGCCCAGCGCAGCGGCAGCTCATGCTGCGGATCGGCCTCGCCTTCTTCATCGAGCCACTCCACATCCCAGTGGGAGCCGATGAAGTGGCCTACCACCGGCTTGGGCTCGCTCCAGCGGCCGGAGGCGACTTCCGCCTCCCAGGCCTCCTGGCTGGCGGCCCGCTGGGGATCTTTGGCCTTTCTGACCTGGGCTGGCTGCACCCACTGCTGCAGGACGGTGCCGAGCCAGAAGCCGGCGCTGAAGCAGAGGCAGCAGCAGCACACGACGACGGCCAGGCTGTGGGCCAGGGCTTCCTGGATGACGGGACGGGATGACGTTGTGATCACGGCTGTGGTGGAGAAGAACGCGCTCCCCCAGGCACCGGCCAGCTCCGGGGTCAAGGGCGGCGCAGCCGCCGTGCGGCCAGCCGCTCGCCATCGCCCTTGACGCCGGAAGCGAACGCCAGCCCGTGAGAGCAGCCACGGCTGCTGGCTGACGGATGCAGGCTCGATCGCGTTTCGCCACCACCCGTGGCGCCGCCCCCGTCACCACCTGAAGCCCTACCTCCTCCGCCGGCGCTGCGCTGCTGCCTCCTTGCTGTCGCTCATTGGCGCCGGCCAGCGGTGGGAAGGGGCAGCCAGCTTGAGCCAGCCGCCCCCGGGTGGGCCGTGATCAGGCCCGGAAGCCGAACTCCCGGCGATAGAGATCAGGGTGGTGGGCTTCGATCAGCTCCATGGCGAGGAAGGCTGGGAAGGGGACCAAGCCCGACAGGGTGACCTCCTGGGATGACAGCCCACGCCGGGGGCGCGCAGGAACCGGCGCAGGGCCAGGCATCGGAAGCGGCTCGATCTGGCGCAGCTTCTGCTCGAGCAGCGCCCAGAGATATTTCGGGATGCCGGAGGGCCGAGGGCAGCGCCACACCTTGCTTGTGGCATCCCAGGGCCGGGACTCTTCCAGCAGCAGCCCGTGCTTGCCGGCTTTGCTGATCTCGATCATCAGCAGGTGCTCGCTCACCGCCTTGCCGGTGACGGCCCTCCAGGTGATGCCGCTCATCGTGGACTCATAGATCGTGATGGGTGCCATGGCCGAACCAGGCGAAGGACCCCGAAGCCCTGCGCGGGGAGGGCAAGGGGCGCGTCAGCGCCTTGCACAGCCCTTGCCCCGCCGCGCACGCTGAGGAGGGCCGCCGCCTCTTCTGTTGGTGTCACCCAGAGCCGTCGGGAAATGGGGGCCCGAAGGCCCCCTGGGGCTGGCCCCTGTGGGGCCTCAGATCACCGAGACGGTGCAGCCCCGGGTGCCCTGCAGCTTGCGGGCAATCGCGAAGGCCTTCTCGGCCGGCACGAAGCGCATCTTCTTGACCGGCTTGCCGCGCTTCCCGAAGAACTGCTGCTCGCAGGGGTGGGCGCCGCCCTTGAGGCCATCGGGATAGAAGTGGACGATGACGCGGCGGATTTCGCAGCTGGGGGCAGTGGGTGTGGCCATGGCCTTGAAGTGAGGAACCCGATCTGGCCGCGCGGCCCGCGCAGGGAAGGCAGGGGGCGCGAAGCGCCTCGCGTCAGCCCTTGCCGAACCGAGCAGGCCAGCGCAGCCTTCGGGTGCTCCTCACCGGGGCCGTGGCGGAACACCACCCCAGCAGTGCTGACCTATCCGCGTTCGTCCATGGCTGCCGCCGATCCGGGGGCGGTGATCGTGCCCTGCGGCTGGCGTTAGAGGCGTGGTGCTCGCTGGGCCACGGGCGCCGGGCCAACAAGACAGCTCTCGCCGCGCCTTTGTCACTTGGTGCTCCACCTGAGGTCGCGCCCGATCTGGCCAGAACCAAATGGTTCCCGCCAGTACAGGTGTTCTCCGTGAAGGTGTCGTTGTGGCTGCTTCCCCGCCCCGCTCCCGCGGCGCCCGGCCGGCTCTCAGTTCAGCGGCAGTCGATGGCGGCTACGAGCAGTGGCCCTATCTCGATGAGGAGGTACTGGTGGCCAGCCGCAGCCGCAAGGTCTGCCTCACCTGCCACTTCTTCCGGCACCACGCGGGGGTGAGCTGCATCCCCCTGCTCACCTGCCAGCTGCACCAGGGACTGCTGGCCCATGGGGAGCACCTCACCCGCCGCTGCCAGGGTTGGACGGAGGACATGGCCCGCCAGCGGGGCTGGGCGCCCGAGGGGGCGTGAGCACCGGTATCCACAGCCAGCGTTCACCTTTGTTCCGCGTCAAGACCCTTGGAAGGTGAGGCGCCCCGCGGTGTTTAGAAGTTGTCTGTGGTGACGACCTCTCATCGGATCTCTGGCTTTCCCGACCAGTCTGTCCGCCTAAGTGACCATTGCACCCTCATGGATCCATCGAAGCCCCCCAGTTGGTTGCCGGTATCGATCACTCCGCTGTGAGGCAACGGCTTCATGCTCTACCTAGAGCTGGCAAAGCTGCTGTTGCGGTTCGGCAGCACAGTGAACATGGCGTGCATGCCTGCTTCCATGTGATCGTTCACATGGCAGTGCAGCATCCACATACCGGGCCGATCCGGCGTCATGTCCAGCGTTCTGCTGCTGGCCGGGAAGACCTCGGTGGTGTCCAGCCGTCGCCCGTTCTCCAGAAGCGTGGCGCCATGCCAGTGGGGGGTGTGGATATCGATCTCCGTGCCCATGCTCATCACGTGCCAGCGCACATGCTCCCCCTCCGCCATCGTGAGCCCCGGGAGGTCACCGTACACAAAGCCGTTGATGCCATGCATCAGGTTGCTCTCGACGAATTCCTCGTCGTCCGGGTTGACCGGGGTGGTGCTGGTGCCCAGAAACTCCCGCATGTTTGTCTCGAGGTAGAGGCTTTTGTTCTCATCGGTCACCGTGAACAGGTTGACGAATTCACGATCCACGCCCTTGGGTAACTGCCGTCGCTCATCCAGGCTGCCGCGCCGGTGGATCACGATGGCCCCCACCAGACCGGCGCTGGTGTCGCCCACCTCGTTCACGTGGGAGTGATAGGGCCATGCGATCGAATCCGGATCTGCCGGCCCCGGGCCTGAGCGTGGGGGCACCTGCCATCGGTAGGTGTAGGAGCCGCTGGGCGGCACAGCATTGCCGGAGCCGCCGCCACCATGGTGAGGATGGGACCCATTGGTGCCGAGGGACCCCATGGAGCCATCCGCATAGCCGGAACCTTCATTCGCTTTGTCGTAGGCCACCCCATGGGGGTGCAGGCTCAGCGGGAAGCGGGTTTCGTTGCGGAAATGCACCACGATCGTGTCGCCCACCTCGGCGCGGAGAATCGGCCCGAGCGCGCCGAGATGCTCTTCTCGCGAGCCCGGGCTGCGAACCCTCACCCGATCACCCACCTTTTGGCCGGAGAGCTGGGGACCATCGAGCAGCGTGTCGAAGTTCGGCCCGTAGGAGCGGAACACGGCCTTGCGATAGATCCGACCGATGCGGTCGGGCCCCGGCTTGAGAAACACCAGTTCCTTCTCCCCGAACGGTGCGGCCGTCATCCGATTGATCGGATAGGAGGGGGAATAATTCCAAAGATCTTCCTCCGCCTTGATCCAGTACTCCCGTGAATGGGATCGCCAGGGTCCGAGCCACAACAGCAGCACAACCGCTGCTACGAGGAGAAGCAGTATCCAGGAGACTGGCCTGCGAAGCACTCCCGCCAAGCTGTGTAACCAACACTCATTCGAGAAGACCGTAGGGGGAGGCCTGGATCCGACCCCGCCATTGACTGCATCTCGACGTGACATTCATCACATGCCACTGATCCATCCGTCACCGTGCCGGGACAGGAATAGGCCTCAGGGCACCTAAGCACCACCCCACAACCATGCAGGTCCCACACGATTGGCTTGACCTTGCAACGATCATGGCAAGGACGAGCAACTAAAGCCGGGCGGCTCTCAAAGGTTAACGACGAATCAGGATCAAATCGTTCGAGGAAAACGTCGATGCATCCAGATGCCAGCCAACAGACTCAGAACAAATGCTCCTGTGTAGTAACTGAGCGAGATAAGTCGAATATAGAGAGGTGGTTCAATTCCTTCAACCGCTACTTCGTGGCTGGCCCTTAGTACGGGTCCAATGGACTGCTCAGCTTCGACGATAACTCTGTGCGGCGAGCCATCGAAAAATTGCTCCTTCCAACTGAGCCTGCCCTGGTCGTCAGTTCGACCCTGGTAAGCAAACATTTGCTTACCATCCTCAAGTGCAATCGATCTAGCCTTGACAACAACGCCTGCTTTGGGAACTCCAGTTTTTTTGTTAATCACCTGAACTGTCTGGGTCGCAAGCTGTCCAACTGATGTCAGCTGATCTCCCGACAAGCGAAGCTCCAGGTCTTGGGAGGGCTGTTCAGAGGCAGATGGAGTGGGCTGCATCTCTCCATGAGAGTGAGCCGAATTAAGCTCTGCACTGATATTGACAAACAAGAGAACCGCAATTGCAAGCATAGTGAAGAAACTGAGAACCAATCGGATGGGCTGAGATGCGACTTCACCTTCCCGAACTGCTTGATCGCCTCCAATAATCCAGCCGCTAACTATTCCAGCAAGCATCAGGATGCCAATCAAGAATGCAGCATTTCTATACTTTACAAATCTCTCTGGAACCGAAAGTTGTAGAGATTGCTCGAATGGCTCAAAGGCTCCTGCAACAAGCGGAGTCACCCGTGCCTTCAAAACGTAACTTCCCCGTATGGGCATCACTTGCGCGAACTCCAGTTTGCCGGAAGGAGCGTCTGCTATGAGCTCAAGCAATGTGGTTCCTTCCACAATTGGAAAGTCAGAAGTAAACCAGGGCGTTTTGGCAGGGGTTGTAAGTTGTAATTGGAAACGAACATTCGACAGGGGGTACTTCCTTAGATCTACTGCGGTCAATGCAATCCGAACAGGCTCTCCATCGGGAATCACCTGACTTAATGAGGGTTGTGTCTGGAGCAGAACAGCCGGCTGGGTCGCCAGGGAAGGAAGAGGATCAAACCAGAGCAAGATTGAAACAATGGTGGCAACTGTTGCCAAGGCAACGTACTTATATCTACCCATGAAAGATATTTAGGGTTGGAAATTATATGAACGTCCTAATGGCAGGCAACTGCAAGCGTTGAGTGCCTGGTGGTGTGCAGCGCATTATGCACGGGAGGATAGGTACTGAAGTACAGCGTCCAGATCATGAGAGAGCTTAAGCTGGTGATCAGAGCCGCCTGAATCGGAAGTGAGAGAGTAGCTTCCTTGGTTCGGTGCAAAACAGAAGTTGAAATAGCCATGATCTGTGCCTCGCAGATTGAATTGATGGACTCAATGTCGGCGGGCATCCTGACTCAGAAATCTCAAGGACTTCATTACAGTTGCGGGACAGTGACGGATTTGCACCGATCTTTCCCCGTTTCCTCCAGCGACTGATTCTCGCTAGAACCGACATCACCAATGGAGAGTACCACGCCAACTAAAATTCGGTATGAATTCAACATCTTTCTTCGTTGAGAAGATTGCGCGCATGCAGTGCCCACCGTGCCGACACAAGCCCAGGGCATCTTCGTTATCAACGTAGCTGCACTTGTTAAGACGGATCAGTTAGCACCCGAATCAGGGAGTCGGAAGTGTCCGACCTGTCAGTAGTCGGAACGTTTGGACACAAAGGTCAGCGGTGAGCTCTTCAAGGAGGTGGCATCCCTCCCTATCCATGCAGGTGATGGATTCGGCTGGTATTTAGGTGCCCTAGATCCCGCTCAGCTGCGGGTGGTGGTGGCTCACTACCACCACCGCTACCCAGCCCTGGACTGGGGTTGGTTGGTGCAGGCGCTGGCGGAGCTGCGGTTGCTGGGTGAACCCCGGCGGGCGGTTGTGCGGTTCCTAGAACAGCACCAACTGAGGTCTGCAGAGACGCTGGTGGAACGGTTCCTGCTGGATGTGGGTCTCTGGGTCGTTGCGGGAGAGGCGCTGACCCTGGCCTGAGACAGGGAGCTGGAGTCTCCAAGTTCGGGCAGGGAAACGAGCTGGTGGCCAAACAAAGGAAAGTGAGTCAGGCGAGAAGGAGCTGAGGGACTTGAGCTCAGCAGGGAGAAGCGTCCCAGCGCCTCCGGGGCTGTCGGGGGCTCGGGGAGAGCGTAGAAGAAAGAGAAACGACGTTCAAGCCCTGGACAGCTCTGCCTGTTGATCTAATACTGTTGTACCACTACCAAGTCGGCATGGTCCCTATCCCCCTTCGACGTGGTCAGCCCTCAAGGCATGCGGCCGTTGAGGAGTGGCCCTATCTCGACGAGGCGGTGCTGCGCCCCAGCCGCAGTCGCAATGTCTGCCTCACCTGCCACTGGTTCCGGCACCACGCCGGGGTGAACTGCATCCCGCTGCTCACCTGCCAGTTGCACCAGGGGTTAGTGGCCCATGGGGAGCACCTCACCCGCCGCTGCCAGGGTTGGACGGACGACATGACGAGCCAGCGGGGCTGGTG
>JBEEKG010000105.1:0-5103 GCA_041168785.1 Cyanobacteriota bacterium | reverse complement strand
GGTGTGCCCGATTCCGGCATCCCGGCGGCGATCGGCTACTCCCAGCTCAGCGGCATCCCCTTCGGTGATGGTCTGATCAAAAACCGCTACGTGGGCCGCACCTTCATCCAGCCCACCCAAGCGATGCGGGAGGCCGGCATTCGGGTGAAGCTCAATCCCCTCCCCGACGTGCTCGCCGGCAAACGGGTGGTGGTGATCGACGACTCGATCGTGCGGGGCACCACCAGCCGCAAGCTGGTGCAGGCCCTCCGCGATGCCGGGGCCACTGAGGTGCACATGCGAATCAGTTCACCGCCGGTGACCCACCCCTGCTTCTACGGCATCGACACCGACACGCAGGACCAGCTGATCGCGGCCCGGCTCACCCTGGAGGAGATTTCGGCCCATTTGGGCGTGGATTCCCTGGCCTACCTCAGCAAGCAGGGCATGGTGGATGCGGCCCAAGCCAATTCCTCCCACTTCTGCACCGCCTGTTTCGATGGGGCCTATCCGATCGAGATGGCCGAGCAGGTGCGCTCCAGCAAGTTGATGCTGGAGCCGGCCGGCATCGCCGCCACACTGCTGCCGTAGCAGCCCTAGCTGATCAGGGGCACCAGGTCCTGCAGCTGCTGGCCGGTTGGCAGGTTGAGGCTGATCCCCACGCCGCCGCAGTCTTCGGCCAGGAGTTGACCCAGGTCGATCCGACCACTCAGCCCCTTGCTGGTGAGGATGCTCATCACGGTGGACTCCGCCCCCTGAAGATCGATCAGGGCATCGCCCCGCTGTTGCAGCCGCAGCCCGATCTGCCCCATGTCACCGCGCTGGCAGGGGCGCAGGCTTGACACCAGCAGCCGCTTCAGCTGACCGCCGGCCGTGGCCAGCACCACCGTGGCCTGGTCTTCGGCAGGGCTGTCGTCCGGCGGAGAGGGGACGCAGGCGGCACCCACCACCGCTTCACCCGGCAACAGCCGCATCAACATCGGTCCCTGGGCCGCCCGGCCCATCAGGGGCAGATTGGCCTCGTTCAGGTTGAGCCGCAGCATCCGGCCGGTGCTGCTGGCCACCACCAGGGTGTCGCCCTCCTGACCACTCACCACCCGCCGCAGGGTCACGCCCTCCTTGAGTTTGAGCACCGAGGTGGCCCGACCCGACAACTCCTGAAAGTCCTCCACCGGCAGTCGTTTGAAGCGGCCGTCGCTGCTCAGCAGTCCGAGGCTGCCCTGGCTGGGTAGGGGAAGCACCTGCACCACCTGTTCCCCCTCGAGGCTGTCGGGCAGGAAGCGCTCCAGTTTTCCCGGTTGCTGGCCAGCAAATTCCCAGCGCAGCAGGGCCACGCGCCCGCTCACTGTGAAGGCGAGTAGCAGGGGTTGCTCGGCGATTGGCAGGATCAGCCGGGCGGGCGAGGGGTGCTCACCCAGCTCGGAGGCGGCATCGAAGTGGAGGCGTCCCAGCATCTGGGGGCTGAGGATTTTCACCGCCCCATCGGCCTGGATCAGCAGGCGGCTGTCCGGGGCCAGGGCGGAAAAGGCCTGCTGCCGCTGGAGTTCGGCGTTGGGACGGATGGCCGCGGCCCGCTGGGCCACCAGGGCATCACCGCCTTCCACCAGCCGGGTGCGCCGGGGTGTGGCAAAGCGCTTGCGCAGGGCCTTGAACTCGGACACCAGGGTGTCGAGCAGCACGCTGCGGTCGTCGAGCAGGTGACGCAGCCGCCCCCGCTCCTCGATCAGGTCGGCGGCCTCCTTGCGCAGGCTTTCCTGTTCCAGCCCGGTGAGGCGCCGCAGGGGCATGGCCAGGACCGCATCGGCCTGGCGCTCGCTCAGGTCGAACTGCACCTGCAGTCCCGCCCGGGCACTGGCGGCATCAGGGGCTGCGGTGATCAGGGCGATCACCTGCTGCAGGGCATCGAGAGCCTTGATCAGGCCCTCCACCACTTCGAGCCGGTCTTCGCAGCGCTTGAGGGCGTGGCGGGTGCGGCGGATCAGGGTGAATTCCCGGTATTCGAGGAATTCCTGCAGCAGGCGCCGCAGGCTCAGCTGCACGGGCTGGCCGTTCACCAGGGCCAGCAGGATGGCGCCGAAATTGCTCTGCAGGGCGGTGCGGCGCTGCAGGTCGGCCAGCACGGTTTCCGGATTGGCATCGCGGCGCAGCTCCACCACCACCCGCATGCCGTCCCGGTCGCTCTCGTCGCGGATGTCGGCGATGCCGCCGATCTTGCCTTCGTTCACCTGCTCGGCCAGCTTCTCGATCCAGCCGGCCTTGCTCAGCTGGTAGGGCAGCTCGGTGATCACCACCGCCCCCCGTTTGTGCCGCCCCTTGCCGGGCTGCACCTCCTCGATGTGGGCCACCCCGCGCATCGGGATGCTGCCGCGGCCGCCCAGGTAGGTGTCTCGCACCCCCTGACCCACCAACACCTCCCCACCGGTGGGGAAATCGGGGCCGGGCACCAGCTCCAGCAGCTTGTCGTCGCTCAGATCCGGCTTCCGCACTAGGGCGATTAGGGCATCCACCACTTCCCCCAGGTTGTGGGGCGGGATGTTGGTGGCCATGCCCACGGCAATGCCAGTGCAGCCGTTGAGGATCAGAAAGGGCAACTGGGCTGGCAGCACCGTGGGCTCCTGCTGGGAGCCGTCGAAGTTGGGGGCGAAGTCGACCGTGTCGTTGCCGATCTCATCGAGCATGCCCTCGTTGGCGATGGGCGCTAGCCGGGTTTCGGTGTAGCGCATGGCCGCCGGCGGGTCGTCGTCGACAGAGCCGAAGTTGCCGTGGCCGTCGAGCAGGGGGTGGCGGCTGGCAAAGGTCTGCACCTGACGGACCAGGGCGTCGTAGACCGCCTGGTCGCCGTGGGGGTGGTATTTGCCGAGTACGTCGCCTACCACCCGGGCGCATTTGCGGTAGGGGCGATCCGGGGTGAGGCCCAGCTCGTGCATCGCATAGAGGATGCGGCGCTGCACCGGCTTGAGGCCGTCCCGCACATCCGGCAGGGCCCGTCCCACGATCACGCTCATGGCGTACTCGAGGTAGGAGCGCTGCATCTCCTGGTGCAGGGCGATCGGTTGGATGCGCGGGTCGTTGCCCGGTCCGATCGATTCGCCTGAACGCTCCTCGGCCATCCGGTGCTGGGGTCTGGGGAGGGAAGGTGGGGCTCAGCCTACAGATGCTGTCCAGGCCCCTTACTCGCCCTCGCTGCTCTCGCCCTCGGGGCTGGCATTGGCCAGGGCCCGATCCACTACCGGCTTGAGGTCAGGCAGCAGCAGCAGCTCCTGGGTGATGCGGCGCAGCTTCGGTCCCCACAGCTGTTCCTTCTGGTAGCTCTCCAGCACGTAATTGGGTTCGCTGTCGAGCGCTTTGTTGGTCAGGTCCAGGGCCTCCTGGCGGCCCTCGGTTCCCGTGGCGAAGAGGCCCGCCGCGAGGGCCAGGCTCGGTTCGGCCGCATCCGGTTTGATCGCCAGCACCTGGCGCCAGCGCTGCACGGCGGCCTTGGTCTTGCCCTGCTCGAACAGCACCAGCCCCTGGTTGTTCAGGGCTTCCCAGAACCCCTTGCGCAGGGAGGAGGCCCGTTCAAAGGCGGCCAGGGCCTGGTCGCTCTGGCCCAGCAGGATGCGGGCGTTGCCCAGGTCGAAGAAGGCGCCGGCGTTGCCCTTGTCGAGCTTCAGTCCTTGCTCCAGCAGGGTGATGGCCTCGCTGGGTTTGCCGCCCCGCAGGGCCAGGGAACCTTCGGCAAACCAGATGCCGGGGTTGCGCGGATCGAGCTGTTTGGCCTTTGCCAGGGCGATCCCGGCCTGCTCGAGCTGGTTGCTGCGCAACTGGGCTTCGGCCAGCAGCACCCAGCCGCGGGGATCGTCGGGGAGCAGCTGCACGGTGAGGGCCGCCAGCCGGGCCGCATCTCCGGCCTGACCCAGCCGCAGCAGCCGGGCGGCTGCCTGGGCGATTCCCAGCCCAGCCCCTTCCAGCTCCTGCCGTTGGGGGACATACACGTAGGGCACCAGGGCTTGGGCGGGCAAGCCCTGGGCCAGTCCCAGCGCTAGGGCACCCAGCAGAACAGCCTTGGAATACACCGTTTTGCGGGACCCTGCGTGGGAGGAGTCAGGGCGCAGCCAGCGCGGTGCCATCGCTTGGGGACAGATCCCTCCAGCCTAGGCAGTGCCGTCCTGGCTGGCCCGCAAGTTGCGGCGCCACATCCAGGGTTTCAGGCGCCGCAGGGCCGAGGCCCGCAGCCGTTCATCCCAGGTGGCGTCGCTCCAGTGCAGGGCCTCCTCGGCCCGCAGATCGAGTAGCCAGGGGCGGGGCTGTAGATCCGGATCGTCGCTGCTTTCCAGGGGCTGGTGGTTCCAGGGGCACACCTCCTGGCAGAGGTCACAGCCAGCCACCCAACCCTCCAGCGCCCCGGCGATCGCGGCGGGCAGTTCGGGATCGCGGTTTTCGATCGTGTGGAAGGCCAGACAGCGGCGGCTGTCCACCACGAACGGCTCGGAGATGGCGCCCGTAGGGCAGGCCGGCAGGCAGCGGCTGCAGCTGCCACAGAGGGGGTCGGCGGGGGTGTCAGCCGGCAGGTCCAGGCTGGTGAGCAGGTGTCCGAGGAGCAGCCAGGAGCCTCGCCGGCGATGGATCAGGTTGCCGTGCTTGCCGATCCAGCCCAGGCCGGCCTCTTCCGCCCAGGCCTTGTCCATTAGTGGTGTGCTGTCCACGCAGGCTCGCCAGCGCACGCCCGGCACCCGGTCGTCGAGCCAGCGCCCCAGCCGGCGCAGGCGGCCCTCGATCACCCGGTGGTAATCCCGCCCCCAGCCGTAGCGCGCCACCTTGAGCGCCCCCGGCGCCCGCTCGGCCGCCACGTAGTAGTTCAGGCCCACGGCCAGCAAGCTGCGCACCCCTGGCAGCAGCTGTTCCACCGCGCGCCGGCGCGGGTCGGCCATCCAGCCCATGTCGGCTTGGTAGCCGGCCGCCAGCCAGCGTTCCAGGGCCGCCGTTCGCAGGCGGAGGCGATCCCCGGCGGGCACGGCGGCGAGGCCGACCGGATCAAACCCCAGCTGCCGCGCCTGCTCTTTTAACTGGTGTGCCAGCTCGTGCTGGGCGTTGCGCGTCATCGCCCGTACAGTTGCGCCGTTCCTTCAATCTGCCGCGAGCGCA
>JBEEKG010000104.1:0-5435 GCA_041168785.1 Cyanobacteriota bacterium | reverse complement strand
CCACCGGCACCAAAGGCATCGTCCGGCAGGTGATTGGCCCGGTTCTCGACGTTGAATTCCCGGCCGGCAAGCTGCCCAAGATCTACAACGCGCTTCGGATTGAGGCCAAGAACTCGGCCGGCCAGCAGGTTGCTCTCACCGCCGAGGTGCAGCAACTGCTCGGTGACCACCGGGTGCGGGCCGTGGCCATGAGCACCACCGACGGGCTGGTGCGGGGCATGGAAGCCCTCGACACCGGCGCTCCGATCTCCGTTCCCGTGGGAGAAGCCACCCTGGGTCGCATCTTCAACGTGCTCGGTGAGCCGGTGGACGAGCAGGGTCCCGTCACCACCAACCTGACCGCCTCAATCCACCGGGCCGCCCCCAGTCTCACCGAGCTGGAGACCAAGCCCAAGGTGTTCGAGACCGGCATCAAGGTGATCGACCTGTTGGCGCCCTACCGCCAAGGCGGCAAGGTCGGCCTGTTCGGCGGCGCCGGCGTGGGCAAAACCGTGTTGATCCAGGAGCTGATCAACAACATCGCCAAGGAGCACGGTGGTGTGTCCGTGTTTGCCGGCGTGGGTGAGCGCACCCGTGAAGGCAACGACCTCTATGAGGAGTTCAAGGAGTCGGGTGTGATCAACCCCAGCGACCTCTCCAAGTCGAAGGTGGCTCTCTGCTACGGCCAGATGAACGAGCCCCCCGGCGCCCGCATGCGCGTCGGCCTCTCGGCCCTCACCATGGCTGAGCACTTCCGCGACGCCAACAAGCAGGACGTGCTGCTGTTCGTCGACAACATCTTCCGCTTCGTGCAGGCCGGCTCGGAAGTGTCGGCCCTGCTGGGCCGCATGCCTTCGGCCGTGGGCTACCAGCCCACCCTCGGCACCGACGTGGGCATGCTGCAGGAGCGCATCACCTCCACCCTCGAGGGATCGATCACCTCAATCCAGGCCGTCTACGTCCCTGCGGACGACCTGACCGACCCGGCTCCGGCCACCACCTTCGCCCACCTGGACGCCACCACCGTGCTCAGCCGCGGCCTGGCCTCCAAGGGCATCTACCCCGCTGTGGATCCCCTGGATTCCACCAGCACCATGCTCCAGCCCGCCGTGGTGGGAGACGAGCACTACCGCACCGCCCGCGCCGTGCAGTCCACCCTGCAGCGCTACAAGGAGCTGCAGGACATCATCGCCATTCTGGGTCTAGACGAACTGTCCGAAGACGACCGCCGCACGGTCGACCGTGCCCGCAAGATCGAGAAGTTCCTCTCCCAGCCCTTCTTTGTGGCCGAGATCTTCACCGGTCAGAAGGGTGAATACGTGAAGCTGGAAGAAACCATCACTGGTTTCAATCAGATCCTCGCCGGCGAACTCGATGATCTGCCGGAAGCGGCGTTCTACCTGGTGGGCAACATCGACCAGGTGAAGGCCAAAGCCGCCAAGATCCTCGCTGAAGCCAAGGGTTGATCCCCTCCCCGTTCTGAGGACCTCCCCCCATGAGTCTCACCCTGCGCGTTCTGGCCCCTGATCAGAGCGTTTTTGATGGAACCGCCGAAGAGGTGATCCTGCCCAGTACCACCGGTCAGGTGGGCATCCTGCCCGGGCACGTCACCATGCTGGCCGCCCTTGACACCGGCGTGATGCGACTGCGCTCCGGCGGCAACTGGTCCACGATCGCCCTGATGGGTGGCTTTGCCGAAGTGGAAGCCGACGAAGTCACCGTGCTCGTCAATGGCGCCGAACTGGGCAGCAGCATCGATGCCAACGTCGCTGAAGCCGCCTTCGAAGCGGCCCAAAGCGCGGCAGCCTCCTTTGAAGGCCAAGCCAGCAGCCCTGACAAGGTGAAAGCCCTGCAAACCCTGGCAGCCGCCCGGGCCCGCTTCCAGGCCACCAAGGCCGGCTGAAGCCAACCCGCCCCCACCAAGCAACCACCTCATCGGCCTGGTCTCAGACCGATGAGGTCTCTCAAGCGCCCCACAAGGGCGCTTTTTGATGGCTCAGATCAATGAACACCCCCACGTGCGGGGCAGAATCACAAAAAAAGCGCCCCACTCGGGGGCGCAAACGGGAAGTGGGACAGACCCAGCGATCAGGCGGTCCCGCAGAAGGTGACATCGGGGAACTTGAGCTTGGCCTCATCGAGGCTCTTGCCCTTGCCCTCTTCCTGCCAATAGTTGATCACTTCGGTGGCCTTGTTGAGCACCTCAACGCGCTCGTTGTCCGTGATCCAGCTCTTGCCTTCGAGCTCTGTCTTGAGAGTTTCCCAGGCATCTTCCCGGGGCCAGAAGAAGTAGGCCGTGAGCGGGCTGGGACCGCCACCCACGATTTGATCTACCGCCAAAGCCACGTTGTCCGGCAGCCAGAGAATCTTCAGCAGGAAGCGGCCCTCGTCGGCCTTGGGGGTGTAGCCCGAGGGAACGCCATCTTCGTCGATGGTGGCCGTGGCCAGGGCTGCACTGCCCCCACGCATCACCGGACGCCCCTGGGTGGTGGTGTCTTCAGCGGCCGCAGCCACCTCGGGCACGTCGGTCACAACAGCGCCTGGAGCGCTCTCGGTGGCTGGCATGGGGTCGGCGCTCAAGGCAACACGTCAAACAACTAACCTACCAGCCGCCCTGCCGGCCACCGGCCTGTTCTCCGGCCATGGCCCTGCGCCTGTTCCTCGATTCGGCCGACCCCCAGGCCTGGCAGCAGTGGTTGCCCAGCGGGCTCTTCCACGGGGTCACCACTAATCCCACCCTGCTGCGCCGGGCAGCCCAGCCCTGCAGCCTCGAGCAGCTGGCCCAGCTCGCCCCCATGGCCCTGGCCCACGGCATCGAGGAACTGCATCTGCAGGCCTGGGGCACCACCACCGCCGACATGCTCCAGTGCGGCCAGGCCCTGGCGGCCCTCGCCCCGGGCCGGATTGCAGTGAAACTGCCCGTGACCCAGCAAGGCGCTGCGGTGGCCCGGGATCTGGTGGGCGCCGGCACCCCCATCACCTTCACCGCCTGCTACGAACCCCACCAGGTGCTGATCGCCGCGGCCCTCGGGGCTGCGTACATCGCCCCCTACCTGGGCCGGATCAACGACCAGGGGCGCGACGGGACCGCCGCGGTGATCGCCATGCACCAAAGCCTGTCGGGTCTGGGCTCCAGCGTCCGACTCCTGGTGGCCAGCCTGCGCCAGCCCGGCGAGCTCACCCGCCTGGCCGCCGAAGGCCTCAACACCTTCACGATCAGTCCGGAGCTCGCCGCGGCCCTGGTTCGCTGTGACGCCACCGAGGCCGCCAGCGCCCAGTTTGAACGCGACGCCCAATCCTGATCCCGCTTCACCGCAACCATCCGCGCCGAGACCGATGTCCACCCGCCCCCAGGCCGTTGTGCTGTTCGACATCGACGGCGTGATCCGCGACGTGAGCGGCAGCTACCGCCGGGCGATCGTCGAGACGGTGCACCACTTCGGCGGCAAGCGGCCCGATCCCGCCGCCATCGACGCGCTCAAGAGTGAAGGCGGCTGGAACAACGACTGGGAGGCCTCGCTGGAACTGCTGCGGCGGGCGGGCCACACGCCCCTGCCGGCCTTTGAGGCTTTGGTGGCTGTGTTTGAGACCTTCTATTTCGGCGGCGATCCCAACGGCGATCCCAGCCGCTGGGAAGGGTTCATCGGCGACGAGCCGCTGCTGGTGCAGCCGCCCTTCTTTGCCGCCCTGAGCGCGGCCAACCTGGCCTTCGGCTTCGTGAGCGGGGCGGAGCCCCCCTCCTGCCGCTACGTGCTGGAAAGCCGGCTGGGGCTGAAGGATCCGCCCCTGATCGCCATGGGGGATGCGCCCGACAAGCCCGATCCCACCGGGCTGCTGCGGCTGGCCGCCCATCTGGCCGGCGGGGCCCTGGGGACCAGCGCACCGCCCGTGGCCTACCTGGGCGACACGGTCGCCGATGTGCTCACCGTGCAGCGGGCCCGCGCCCAGTGTCCCGACCAGCGCTTCCTCAGCCTGGCGGTAGCGCCGCCCCACCTGCACGGGCAACCTGAGGCCCGCGCCACCTACGAGGCGAAGCTGCTGGAGGTTGGCGCCGATGTGGTGCTCCCAGCCGCCGGCACCCTGCAGCAGCATCTGGAACCACTGCTGGCCTGAAGGCCTAGCGCTCCAGCGCCGCCGGAGCCTTGAGGGCGGCGGCGGTGAGGTTCTCGTGGCCGTGGTCGGTGACGGCCACATCGTCTTCGATGCGGATGCCGATCCCCTTCCAGCACTCCCCAATCTCCGGCTGCCCCTCGGGCACCGGCAGCCGATCGCTCACATAGAGGCCCGGCTCCACCGTGAGCACCATGCCGGGCTCCAGCTCCACGTGGTGCTCGCCCAGCCGATAGGCCCCCACGTCATGCACATCAAGCCCCAGCCAGTGGCCGGTGCGGTGCATGTAGAGATGGCGGTAGGCCCCCTGTTCGATCACCCCCTCCACCGAGCCCACCAGCAGCCCCAGGTCGAGCAACCCCGCCACCAGCACCCGCAGGGCCGTGTCATGCACCCCCTCGGCGGTGAACCCCGGCGCCACCGAGGCCACCGCCGCTTCCTGGGCCGCCAACACCAGCTCGTAGAGGGCCCGCTGCTCCCCGCTGAAGCGACCATTCACCGGAAAGGTGCGGGTGATGTCGCCGTTGTAGTAATCCGAAAGCGAGCAACCGGCGTCGATCAGCAGCAGGTCGCCGTCGTTCAGCGGGGCACTGTTGGCGGTGTAGTGGAGCACGCAGGCGTTGTCGCCGCCGGCCACGATCGTGCCGTAGGCAGGACCGCGGGCGCCCTGCTCCAGGAAATGCTGCTCGATCACCGCCTGCACCTGGCGCTCCAGGAGGCCCGGCCGCACCACCTGGCGGGCCAATTCATGGGCCTCCGCCGAGATGCGGGCCGCCTCCCGCATCCGTTCGAGCTCCTCGGGCCCCTTGCGCAGCCGCAGCGCATGCAACAGCGGGCAGGGGGCCACCAGGCCAAGGGCGGCCGAGCCGCTGCGGGGGGCGCGATCCAGCTGGCCGGCCCAGGCCGCCAGCACCAGCGGCTCCACCTTGGGATGCTTGCCCACCCGGAAGGCAATCCCCTCAGCGCCCTTGAGGTACTCCGGCAAACGCTGCTCCAGTTCGCTGCGGGGATGGGCCAGGTCCGCGCCAAACGCAGCAACGGCCCCTTCACACCCCCAGCGGAAGCCGTTCCACACTTCAGCGCTGGCCTCGCGGGGCTGCACAAACAGCACGAACCGCTCCCCCTCGGAACGGTGCGGCAAGAACAGGGCCACAGCCTCCGGCTCATCGAAGCCGGTGAGATACCAGAAGTCGCTGTTTTGGCGGAAGGGCCACTCGCAGTCGGCGTGGTGAACCACCAGGGCCGCCGCCGGGATCACCGCCGCCGCGCCTCCCAGCTGCTCGAAGAAGCGCCTGCGCCGCTGGGCAAAGATCGACGGATCGTGCATGGGGAGTGGCCTGCGGGCC
>JBEEKG010000103.1:0-7186 GCA_041168785.1 Cyanobacteriota bacterium | reverse complement strand
TCCTCCAGCACGTAGGGCACCAGGGAGGCGTGGGTTTGCTCCCGGTCCCAGGGGCAGCCCCCTTCGGGATCCCGCAGCCGGGCCACCACGGCGATCAGCTCGGCGAGGGCCGCAAGGGTGGGGGTGCTGGAGGGGGAGCCCATGGCGGTGACGGTTGGCGGTGCGCGGTTGGGCCACCCTCTCACCGGCGCCGCCGGCGCCATCGCCGCAGCCGCCGCGGGGTTTTGGGCATCGGATCACCGTCCTGCACCAGATGCAGCCAGGTGCTGGCCTCCAGGCCCACCAGCGCTGCGATCACCAGGGGCTGGTGCCCCTGCCAGAGTTGCTGGGCCCCCTGCACCAGGGCGGTTGGCGCGGGGGTGCCGAGGGGTTGGCCCAGCCAGCTGAGGCCGACCAGCAGGGCGCCCAGATAGAGCAGCCGCCCGCAGCTGCCCACCACGGGGCTGTGACTGATCACCGAGCGGTGGCGCAGCAGGCGGCGGTAGGGCCACCACAGCAGCCGCAGGGGCCCCCAGCGGCGGGTGGGGTTAGAGCGGGTGTCGAGGTCGGGGGAGAGCAGCAGGCCGCCCAGCAGAAAGGCCAGCCCGGCGCAGGCCACCCCCGCCAGGCCCAGCAGCGGCCACCACAGCAGGCTGAAGGGCAGGCTCAGGGCCCAGGTGGCCCGGTCGTGGCTACGGCCGCTCGCCACGGTTCAGTGACCCCGTGGCGCGGGTGGCCTGCAGGGACGTAACCGCTCGCCGCTGCCATCGCCGGGACGCCAGCGCCGGTTGATCCAGTAGTACTGCTCGGGGTAGGCCTGGATCCAGGGCTCGTGCCAGCGAGCGAGGGCGGCTATCTGGTCGGCAAGGGCCTGGTCGCCTTGGCCCGGCCAGAGGGCGGGGCCGAACAGCAGCCGGAAGCGACCATTGTCTTCTCGTGCCTGGGCAACGGGAAACAGGGGACAGCCCGATTTCTGGGAGAGGGCCACCGGTCCTTTGGCGAAGCGGGTGGATAGGCCTAGGAAATCGACCAGAAGGTCACTTTGGCCGCTGTAGAGGTCCGTCATCATCACCAGGCTGCCGCCTCCCCTCAGACAGCGAAACATCGCTTTCGCATCGAATTGGGAGATCCAATTGCAGTGGCTGTTGGCGCTGCGCGCGGTGTGCAGCAGCGCGTCGCTATAGGGATTGCGGGCTGGCCGATAAATCACCGAGGGGGTGTTGAGCCGTTGACTCAACCAGCGCAGTCCCAGGTCCCAGCAGCCGAGGTGCAGCGAGCCGATGATCACGCCTTGGCCTTGGCGATGGAGGCTCAGGAGCTCGGTGAGGCCCTCTCCTTCGGCGCTGATCAGCGAGTCGTCGATCGGTTGGATGATCGATTCCAGGCACGAGAGAAAGAAGCTGTTGATCGACTCCTCGGCAATGACGCTTCGCTGGGTATTGGTCAGTTCATCGCCATAGACCCGTTTCAAGTTGCCGAGCGCCGTGTTGTGGCGCTTCCTCAGCCATGGCCGTGCCAGCCGGTGAGCCCACTTGATGCCGCGTTTCATCGTGGCGTGGGTGCGTCCTCGCAACACCACGAGGATGAGCCGAACGCTCAAGGCTTCGAGGCGCCAGCGCAGCTGTTGCCGTAGGGGTGTTGGCTTAGGGCGGCTTCGGGCCATGAAAGGTCATGTAGATTGGGAATCAAGCGCGATTAGCTCAGCGGTAGAGCGCCTGCCTTACAAGCAGGATGTCGCTGGTTCGAACCCGGCATCGCGCATTGGATTCTGCCGTGCAACTGATCATTCTGCATTGCGGCACTCTGTTGATCTTGTAGTCCTCAGGCTGTCACTCTAGGGATTTCAGGAATTGGGCGATTTTTGGTGCGCAAGCCCCAAGCTCATGCTGCAAAGCGGCGTGACCTCTCCCTGAATCTGTGGCCAGAAAAATGTCCATTTTGTCACCCAGTCTTTGCTTGGCTGCGTCCAGTTGTCCCAGTTCAGCCGGGACCATTTCGTCGCCATCCACGGCAATGGCGAGCACCTGGGCCTGAATCTCCTCAAGCTGCGGGGCCACGTTGAATCCGTCATTGGCGCGCAGTTGGTAGATCCAGTCGTTGGCATCTAGTTTTGAGGCGATCTTGTCCGCCAGCCTGGGCAGGTGCCGTAGGGACCGCTCCCGCGTGGGTGCAGCATTCCACAGATGGCTCACCCCAGACATCAAGATCCAATAGGCCATGATGGCCAACGGGAAGTTTCGCGGTGTTTCATTGTAATTGCCGCCGTCCCAGGTTGGATCAAGCAGCAAGGGTTCAATCCCGAGATAATCTTGCATCCCACGACGGCCAGCCAGTGCAAATGGGGTGGCAATCATCGGAATAATGCCCTTCACCGCATCGGGATATTGAACGGCCCATTGCCATGTGAGCCTGCCGCCATAGGAGCTGCCGATCACGGCCCTTAATTGTTTGATGCCCAGCTGGTTGGTCACCAGGTCGTGCTGGGCTCGCACAACATCACAGTGTTGATAGGAGGGGAACTCCATGCGCATGCCATCGCTGGGCTTGCTGGAGCTTCCTGCCCCAATATTGTCTGAAAGAATGACAAACGTGCTGCGGAGATCCAGGGGTTGCCCAGGGCCATACATCTGGATGCTCCACCAGTTCTCGGCATATATTCGCCAGCTGCTTGCGGTTCCATGAATGAGCAAGACCGCATTGTTGATATGCCCGTCTGAGTCATGCTGGGGCGTGCCCAGAGTGACGTAGTTGATGCGTGCTGGGGCAAGGGTCTGGCCGCCGTTGAACTCAATCTTGCGGATCAAATGCAGCTTTTCGCTGCTATCGGTGATCAGCGTGTCGAGATCATGCATGTGGATTGATATCTCATTGCTGGCCTCTACTCTCGATCAGTTGTTTCAGTGTGTTGTTCAGGCAACCCGGTCGTGGAATCCTGACCCACACACGCCCCTGGCGCCATCCCCAGCGGGGAGGCGCTGCAGATCAGCGCGCCGGCTGCTCCGAGGGCGAGCAGGGGGGCAGGTTTGGTCCTGGGCGTCAGCCTTCAGGGAACAGCAGGTTGGCCAGTTCGTCGGCATCCACGTCATAGACGCGGGCGAGGCTGGTTTCGATGGCGCTGGTCACCTCGCCAGGCAGGAAGCGCATGGCGTTGAGGGCGTCGTCGGCGATCTCCTCGGTGAGCAGCTTGTCGTCGCCGCCCAGCTTTTCGTCGTTGATCACCGCCATCACCCAGCTCTGGTAGGCGTACACGAGATCGCCGAACTCCAGATCGGGGTCGTTGAAGTCGAGGGCCATGGATGCTGCAGGCACATGCCTGTGCAGTCTGCCCGCCGCTGAGCAGGATGGCAGGTATGAAGGCCACCAACCTGCAGGCAACGCTGTTCGATTTCGCCATCGGCGAGCTGGTGCGCCAGCACCGCGAGAGCTTCCAGCCGCTCTGGAGCACCGAGAGCTGGGCCAAGCTGATGATCTGGCTGTCGCTCAACTGCGGCTGCAGCGGTAATCGGGACGGGCTGGAGGCCTTCGCGGCCGCCATGGGCCCTGGGCTCAGCGGCCGGATGCGGCGCCTGTTCTTTGAGCGGGAGCTGGAGGATCTGAATCTGCAGGTGCTGGGCGACCCCGCCGAGCAGCAGGTGCTGGTGATGCCCTTGGGACCGTCTGGCCCCCTGGATTCCGCGCGGGTGGCCGAGGCCCTGGAGCGGGTGGGCCTGGCCCCCCAGCGGGTGGCCCCGCGGGAGCGCTGGCAGGAGTTGGATGCGCTGGTGGCCATTCCCTGGCTCGACCCCGCACAGGAGTGCCCGTGATGGATCTGATCGCCACCTATCGAAATGCCGGTTACGCCGCCCTGGCCGATGGGGTGATGGCCTTCTTCGATCGGCGCGTCGATCTGCAGCGCCCCGGGGTGGCGTTCGGTCCCGAGGGAGAGGCCGGGGCAGGATCAGAGCCGGCCAAGATCTCCACCGACATCAGCCTGGTGGCCATCGATCGCTCCGATCCCGAGGCCTTCGCCCTAGCGGAGGTGATTCTGCGGGGAGTGGCGGCGGGGCTGGAGCGTTACCTGCAGGAACGGCCTCTGTTTCGCGACTGCTGCCCGGAGCAGCAGCTGTTCGTCAATCCGATCTTCAACCTCCAGCACTACGCGCCCGGTGAGGGCTTCAAGCGCTGGCACTGCGACTGGACGATGAGCGACGAGGCCACCGAGCCGGTGCACCGCGTGCTGGCCTGGATCCTCTACTGCAACGATCTGCCGGAAGGTGGCACCGAATTTCATTGGCAGGGGCACCACGAGGAGGCGGAGCACGGCAAGCTCGTGATTTTTCCGGCGGGCCCCTCCCACATTCACCGCGGCCGGGTGAACCACACCCACAGCAAAACCATTGCCACCGGGTGGATCAACGCCGGCAGCCGTGAGGGCTATCTGCGCCGGCTGGCTCAGGCCTGATCGGGGCGTTCCCAGGTTTTGGCTGCCCACAGCAGCTCGCCCATGTCCCAGCCGAGATTGTCGAAGTTGCGGACGGCCATCGTGTCGTCGCTCTCCAGTAGCAACTGGGCGAAGCCCTTCACCAGGGCAGCGGGTTCAATGGTCAGGCCAGCCTGGGCGGCCACCGCGGCCAGGTCAGCTGCAGTGGTAGCCCCGCGCAGCTGGCGTTGCAGGTCTTCATTGGAGCGGACTGCTTCCAGAAAATTCCCAACCATGAACAGTCAATCGTGTGCTTTGACCTTAGGGCTTCCCCTTGGGCCAAGTCTTTCACGTGTGTCCTGCAACACCTCCGCTAAGTGGCCCCGTTTTGCGAGAATCAGGAGAATTGCGGCAAAGCTCTGGCTAGCGCTCGTCGTCGAAGGCTGCGAAAAATTCGCGGGGTTTTTCTTCTGGTGCTGGTGCTTTGCGGCATCAAGGTTGTTGTTCATTTCCTGGGGCTGGAGCGCATCACCGTCAACCCTCTGTTCTCGGCAATGGTCGCTTCGACCGTGTTCCTGCTGAGTTTCCTGTTGACAGGAGTGCTTCAAGACTTCAAGGAGAGTGAAAAGATTCCTGGTGAATTGGCCTCGTCTCTCCAAACGCTGACCCTCGAGATTCGGGCGATTCAGACCTATCACCCTGAAGCCCGTGTTTCAGATGCTCTCAAGGCAGTGGCGGTGATGGGAAGTGTTTTGGTGGATTGGCTCAAGGAGCGGATCACAACGGATCAAATCCTGCTTCACCATCAGCAGGTCCATCACGAAGTGGTGCTTGCCGCCGTTCAGTTTAAGGGTGACGCTTCCACCTTGCGGGGCAGGCTGATGCAGGATCTAGCGACCATTTTGCAAAAGATCAATCGGGTGCAGACCATTCGCGATACCACGTTTGTGCCGCTGGTGTACTGGATGGCGGATATCGCGGCCGTGCTTTTGTTTGCTGGTTTGGTGATGGCTCGGGCGGAAAATCTTGCTGAGTCTGTCTTTTTTCTTGCTGTGATCTCTTTCATCGTGATCCTGCTGCTGCGTCTGATCGACGATATTGATAATCCCTTCGGCCTCTCCGACATCGATTCCGCCGAGGATGTCTCGATTGAACTACTGGAGAAGACCGTGGAGCGCCTCAGCCTTCCTGCTTCTCGCTAGGGGGCTGGAGAGCGATTGCTTGTGTGGCTCTCGGGCGGCCACGCCATGTCGTACTGCACTTGCTGGGGGAACGGAATCTCGATGCCGTCCCGCCGAAAGGCCTGCCAGATCGACTGGTTGACGTCGCTGCAGATCCCCACGTTGTCCATCGGATTGGCAATCCAGAAACGCAGGGCGTAGTGGATGGCGGAATCGCCATAGGTCAGGAGCAAGGCCTTGGGTGCTGGGGTCGGCAGCACCCGGGGGACCTCCAGGGCGGTGGCTTCTAGCAGGGCGATCACGGCGGCCGGGTCGTGGTGGTAGGCCGCTCCCACGTTCACCTGGCTGCGTCGCATGCGGTCGCTGGCGGTGTAAGTGGTGGCCGCCGCGGTGAAGAAGGTCTGGTTGGGGATCAGCAGTTCGGCGTTGTCGCGGTCACGCCACAGCAGGGTGGCCCGCAGGCCGAGCCGGCGTACTTCACAGGGATCGCCGTCGAGCATCAGCACTTCCCCGGGGCGCACGGAGCCCTCGAACAGCAGCCAGATGCCGCTGATGAAGTTCGAAAACACCTCCTTGATGCCGAAGCCCAGGCCCACTGAGAGGCCTCCAGCCACGGCGATCAGGGCGGTGCTGTTGATGCCCAGGTGCATGGCGACGCCCACCAGGCCCAGGCTCACCACCAGGTAGCGGAGCATGAGCTCCATGGCCTTGCGGCTGCCCTCGCTCAGGCCCAGGCTGCGTTGCATCAGCCAGGCCAAGCCGGCCGCCGGCGGTCCGCAGCCCACCAGCACCAGGTACACCACCACCAGGGCGTTGAACAGCTTGCCGAAGCTCACCGACACCCCGAGCAGCTCGCCCAGTCGGATGACGGCGATGTCGTTGAAGTTGTCGACCTCCCGGATCAGCAGCAGGGCAGAGCCCACCAGGTACGCCGGCCGCAGCAGTCGGGATTCGAGCTGATGCAGTCGCTGGGGTGGCAGCCAGCGGGCGAGCGGTTGGTGTAGCAGATTGATGCCATACCAGCCCAGCCATTGCAGCCCCAGCAGGCTCGCTAGCCCCTGGGGCAGGCCCAGGCCGGCGAGGGCCCCGCAGCCCAGGCCCAGGGCCATGAGCCCCAGGGGGGGATAGGCAATCATCGGCAACGCCGGAAGCCAGCGCTGGCGGCGGGCCTCTCGGGTGAGCAGCACCACGGCGATCACCAGGCCCAGCTGCAGCAGCACCCTGGGCCGTTCCAGGTAGCCCAGCCAGCCGAAGATCTCCAGCAGCAGTTCTTTCATGGGCGGGCCTGCAGGATCTCGATCAGCTCGGTGGTGGCGCCCTCGGGGTTGCGCTCCCCGAACACCAACTCGGTCAGCAGGGTCTGCACGCGGGGAATGCGGGGATCATTGGTGTGCACCAGGGTCACCAGGCTGTTGGCCTGGAGGCCCTGGTTCGCGGCCGTCACCATGGCGGCCAGCACCTGGGAGCTCTGCACCGGCACGGTGACGAAGCGATTGGCGGGTAGCGCCGTCTGGGATCCCAGGGTGAGGGTGCGCTGGGTGAGCGGGTTGACGCTGTAAAAGCTGAAGGCCAGGGCGCGGCGACGCCCCGCTGCGCTGGAGCTGCGGCCGAGGGCCAGCACCCGCAG
>JBEEKG010000102.1:0-10397 GCA_041168785.1 Cyanobacteriota bacterium | reverse complement strand
AGGCCGAGAAGCGGGCCACTGCCCTGAAGACGGCCCTGGCCCAGCTCGATGAGGCCTGCCGCCTCCAGGACGGCGACAAGCTGCGCAAGGCTTACATCAAGGTGGCCAGCGGCTTCGGCCTGTACGCCCAGGTGTTCCCCGCCCAGGTGCAGGAAAATCTGAAGCAGGTCTGATCCCCTGATCGCCTCCAACAGCCCTGGCGAGGGCCTGGTCCAGCCCGCCCATCCTCGCTCGGTGGCTGTGATCGGCGCCGGACTGGTGGGCCGGGCCTGTGCCTGGCAGCTGGTCCGGCGCGGCCACGAGGTGCTGCTGCTCGATCCCCTGCAGCTGGAATCCGATCGCCGCTGCGACTCGCACCCTGACACGGGCAGCTGGGCCGCCCTGGGCGTGTTGATGGCCCAGGTGTTTCAGCGCAGCAGTGGCCGGGCCTGGCGGCTACGGCAGCGCAGCCTGGAGCTGTGGGGCCAGTGGCGCCAGCAACTGGCCGAGCGGGGCAAGCCCCTGCCCTGGCGACCGGGGCTGCTGCTGCTGGCCAGCAGCGCGAATGAGCTGGAACGCCAACAACGGCTGGTGGCCGAACGTCAGGCCATGGGCCTGCCCCTGGAACTCTGGAGCCGCGAGCGGCTCCATGGCCTGGCTCCGGCCCTGCCGGAAGCAGCCCTGGGGGGCCTGTTCTCGCCACAGGACGGCCAGCTAGATCCCGCACCAGTGCTTGAAGCGTTACTGCGGGATGGGCTGGAACGGGGCCTGCAAACCTACTGCGATGGTGCGACGCGGCTGGAGCGAAGCCCGGCAGGCTGGACGGTCCAGACGCGCGGTGGCCTGGCACTGCCAGCGGAGGCGGTGGTGCTCTGTGCCGGGGTCGCCAGTGCCGCCCTGCTGGAGCCCCTCGGCCATCACCGGGCCCTGGAGCCAGTGCTGGGCCAGGCCCTGGAACTGGCGCTGGCGGCGCCCACCCGCTGGACGGGGCCTGAGGCCGGGATGTGGCCTGGCGCCGTGGTGTGGCAAGGACTCAACCTGGTGCCCCGCCCCGACAACCGGCTGTGGTTAGGGGCCACCCTGGAGCCGGGGGACCGCCCCGACCCCACCGCCCTGGCCGCCCTGCGCAACCTGGGAGGCCAGGGCCCCACCTGGCTGCAACAGGCGGAGGTGCTCCGCCAGTGGCAGGGGCACCGGCCCCACCCGATCGGCCGCCCAGCCCCGCTGCTGGAGCAGCTGGAGCCGGGGCTGCTGCTGGCCAGCGGCCACTACCGCAATGGCGCGCTGCTGGCCCCGGCCACGGCGGAATGGGTCGCCAATCAACTGGAAAGCCCTACAGGAGTCGCCTTAACGAAGCCCTAACCTACCTGGGTGGCTCGGATCCGAGGCCACCAAACCATGTCATTCGCCTTTCCATGGCCGTCACCCACGTCCGCCCAAGCGCCCTAATGGGAGCTGGCCTAGGCCTGGCCGGCCTGCTCAGCCTCGGCAGCTGCGGGAGCACGGGGGGCAGCCAGGCGCTGCAGGCCGCCGGAGCCAGTTTCCCGGCGGGCCTCTACCAGCGCTGGTTTGCCGATCTGGCCAGCAAAGACAAGATCCAGGTCAATTACCAATCAGTGGGCTCGGGCGCCGGCGTGCGCCAATTTGAAGCGGGCACGGTCGACTTCGCGGCCAGTGACAAACCCCTGGACAGCGCAGAAGCCGCGGCCATCAAGCGAGGCGTGGTGCAACTGCCCCTCACCGCCGGCGCCATTGCCGTGGCCTACAACCTGCCGGGCTGCAGCCTCAAGCTCAACCAGGCCCAACTGGTGCAGATCTTCGAGGGCACGATCAAAAACTTCCAGGAACTGGGCTGCAGCAACCAGCCGATCCAGGTGGTAGTGCGCTCCGATGGCTCCGGCACCACCTACAACTTCACCAACTCCCTGGCCGCCTTCAGCCCCAGCTGGAAGAACGGCCCCGGCGTTGGCAAATCCGTGAACTGGCCCACCGGCGTGGGAGCGAAGGGCAATGAGGGCGTCGCCGCCAGCCTGCTGCAAACCAAGGGCAGCATCGGGTATGTGGAGGCGGCCTACGTGCGGGGCGTCCTGCAGGCCGCCGCGATCGCCAACCGCGCCGGCACCTACGCCCGCCCCGATGCCGCCAGCGCCAGCCAGGCCCTGGCCACGATCAACCTAGGGGCTGACCTCACCGGCAGCGATCCCAACCCCAGCACCGGCTACCCCATCGTCACCTTCACCTGGGTGTTGCTCTACAAGAGCGGCAACGGCGGCAAGCTGCCCGCCCTGCAGCGCACGCTGAGCTACGCCCTGAGTGACCCGGCCCAGCAACAAGCCCCAGCCCTCGGCTATGTCTCCCTGCCTGAACCGGTGGTCACCAAGGCGAAGGCCGCCCTCGCCGGCGTAGGCGCCTAAGCCCAGGAACCAGCCCAGCAAAAAGCCCCCCGGACGGGGGGCTCTAGGACTCCCGAAGGAATCAGGACCTGCAGCGAGCCGAGCTCACTTGCTCTCGGTGAACTCGGCGTCAATCACGTCATCGCTGGCGGAACCACCGCCCGCCTCGGTGCCGTTGCCACCCGGAGCGGCACCACCGGCCTCAGCACCCGCAGCCTGCTGGTACACGGCGGCACCGGCGGCGTAGAGCACCTGCTGCAGGGTTTCGAGCTCCGACTTCATCGTGTCGAAGTCTTCCTGGGCGATTGCCTCCTTGAGCTTGGCGGAGGAGGCCTCCACCTTCGCCTTGTCTTCGGCGCCCACCTTGTCGCCCAGCTCGCCGAGCTGCTTCTCGGCCTGATACACGAGGGTTTCGGCCTGGTTCTTCAGGTCGATGCGCTCGCGCTTCTCCTTGTCCACCGAGGCATTGGCTTCGGCATCCTTCACCATCTTCTCCACCTCGTTTTCGCTGAGGGTGGAGGCGCCGGTGATGGAGATGCTCTGCTCCTTGCCGCTGCCCTTGTCCTTGGCGGTCACGCTGAGGATGCCGTTGGCGTCGATGTCGAAGGTGACTTCGATCTGGGGCACGCCCCGGGGAGCGGGGGGGATGCCGTCGAGGCGGAAGGTGCCGAGCGACTTGTTGTCGCTGGCCATCTCCCGCTCACCCTGGAGCACGTGGATTTCCACGTTGGTCTGACCATCCACCGCCGTGGAATACACCTCGGTCTTCTTGGTGGGGATGGTGGTGTTGCGGGTGATCATCTTGGTCATCACGCCACCAAGGGTCTCCACGCCAAGGGACAGAGGGGTGACGTCCAGCAGCAGGATGTCCTTGACCTCGCCGGCGAGCACACCGCCCTGGATGGCGGCGCCCACCGCCACCACCTCATCGGGGTTGACGGTCTGGTTGGGGTCCTTGCCGGTCACGCGCTTGACCAGCTCCAGTACCGCGGGAATGCGGGTGGAACCACCCACCATGACGATCTCGTCGAGTTCTCCGGAAGAGAGCTTGGCGTCCTTGAGGGCCTGCTCCACCGGCACGCGGCAGCGATCAATCAGCTTGGAGGCCAGCTCCTCGAACTTGGCCCGGGTGAGGGTGAGATCGAGGTGCTTAGGGCCCTCCGGGGTGGCCGTGATGAACGGCAGATTGATCTCGCTCTGGGTGGCGCTGGAGAGCTCGATCTTGGCCTTTTCAGCCGCTTCGGTGAGGCGCTGGAGGGCCTGCTTGTCCTGACGCAGATCAATGCCCTCGTTGGCCTTGAAGCTGTCGGCCAGGTGATCCACGATCACCTTGTCGAAGTCATCGCCGCCCAGGTGGGTGTCACCGGAGGTGGAGAGCACCTCAAACACACCGTCACCCACCTCAAGTACGGACACGTCGAAGGTGCCGCCGCCCAGGTCGAACACCAGGATGCGCTCATTGCTCTTGCGGTCGAGGCCGTAGGCGAGGGCGGCCGCGGTGGGCTCGTTGATGATGCGCAGCACCTCGAGGCCGGCGATCTTGCCGGCGTCCTTGGTGGCCTGACGCTGGGAGTCGTTGAAGTAGGCGGGCACGGTGATCACCGCCTGGGTGACCGTTTCACCGAGGTACTTGCCGGCGTCTTCAGCCAGCTTGCGGAGCACCTGGGCGCTCACCTCCTCGGGGGCGAACTGCTTGTTCAGCACCGGGCACTTCACTTTGACGTTGGCGCCGACCTTCTCGACGCCGTAGCTCACTTCCTTCGACTCTTCATTCACTTCGTCCACCCGACGGCCGATGAAGCGCTTGACGGAATAGAAGGTGTTCTCGGGATTCATCACCGCCTGACGCTTGGCGATCTGCCCCACCAGCTGATCCTGGTTCTTGGTGTAAGCCACCACCGAAGGGGTGGTGCGGAACCCCTCGGCGTTGGCGATCACGGTGGGCTTGCCCCCCTCCATCACGGCCACGCAGCTGTTCGTGGTTCCGAGATCAATACCGACAACCTTGCCCATGGGTTCCCACCTCCTTACGGTGAATGAATCTGACTGGAAGCATCTTCAGCAGCCGGGGCCTTCCCAGGCGAGGTGTGGTTCCCGAACAGCCCCTGCCGCTGCCGCTTGCGCCCATGGCCCGACCGATCTCCGGACACACTGCCCTGGCTGGAGTTCTCGGCGATCCCGTGCGCCACTCCCTGTCCCCCGCGATGCACAACGCCGCCCTGACCGAGCTGGGGCTCGACTGGGTGTATCTGGCCCTGCCCGTGGCGGCTGAACACCTGGAGACCGTGGTGAAGGGGCTGGACGCTGTCGATTGCCGCGGCCTCAACGTCACCCTGCCCCACAAGCAGGCCGTGGCCCGGCTGTGCCGCACCCTCTCCCCCCTGGCCGAGCGGGTGGGGGCCGTGAACACCCTGGTGCGCCACCCCCAAGGCGGCTGGCTGGGGGACAACACCGATGTGGAGGGCTTTCTGGCCCCCCTACGGGCCAGCGGCAGCCCCTGGCAGGGCAAGCGGGCCGTGGTGCTGGGCTGCGGCGGCAGCGCGCGGGCCGCGGTGGCCGGCCTGGTGGAACTGGGCTGCGGCGCCATCCAAGTGGCGGGGCGCAACGCCACCTCCCTGGAGGCCCTGCTCAGCCCCTGCCGCAGCTGGGCACCCCAACTGCAGGGGCTCACCTGGCCGGCCACCGGTCCCGAACTGGCCCACACCCTGGCCCAGGCGGACCTGGTGGTCCACACCACGCCAGTGGGCATGGCCTCAGTCAGCGACCCGGAAGCGGCCCAGCGCTGCCCGCTCACAGTGGCGGAACTGGAGGCCCTGCGACCCGGCAGCACCGTCTACGACCTCATATACACGCCCAGGCCCACCGCCCTGCTCCAGGCCGCCAGCACCCGGGGCTGCCAGTGCCTCGACGGACTGGAAATGCTGGTGCAGCAGGGCGCGGCCTCCCTGCGCCAGTGGACGGAGCTCAAGACCGTGCCCTTGGCAGCGATGCGGGCCGCGGCCCTGGCCCAGCTCGAGCCCGCTTAGCCTGAACCCCCGGCAGCGTTGAGGCCATGCAGGCACCCCCGATCTGGCAACGGCTGCTCGCAGCCCTGGCCTACCTGTTGCCCTGGAGCGATGCCTACAGCTTTGGCCGGGGCCTGGTGGGCCTGTTCCCGGCCCTGCAATGGCTGGGCCTGCCGGCCCTGCCGGTGGCGCTTCTGGAGCAGGTGGTGCCCTTTGGCGGGCTGGTGCTGTTCCTGGTGCTCTACCTGGCCGTGGTGCGCAACGACCGGGTGCCCTACCTGATCCGCTTCAACGTGCTGCAGGCAATCCTGGTGGACATCGTCGTGGTGCTGGTGACCCTGGCCTTCCAGGTGCTGCAGCTCAATGCCCTGACCTTTGTCGGCAAAACCCTCAGCAACACGGTGTTCCTGGGGATCCTGGTGCTGGTGGCCTTCGCCGTGATCCAGAACCTGCGGGGCAAGGACGCCGAGATCCCCAGCCTGTCCGAGGCGGTGCGGATGCAGTTGTAAGGTGATCGATCCGTCGCTGGTGGGCTTCAGCCCGCTGGCCGCTGCCCCAAACCCTGAGGCGACACCTCCGAAGCGACCATGACGCAGCCCTATTACGAGACCATGTACATCCTTCGTCCGGACATTCCGGAGGAAGAGGTGGAGACCCATGTCGCCAAGTACCGCGATCTGGTGACCGAATCCGGTGGCGAAGTGCTCGATTGCCAGATGCGCGGCAAGCGCCGTCTCGCCTATTCGATCGCCAAGCACCGCGAAGGCATCTACGTGCAGCTCAACCACAACGGTGACGGCCAGCAGGTCGCCCCGTTGGAGCGGGCGATGCGCCTCTCCGAGGATGTGATCCGTTATCTCACGGTCAAACAGGACGGCCCCATGCCCGCTCCCCGCTCCCTGCCCGGTGCCGTGAGCGAAGCAGCTCCGATGGAGCCCGCCGCGGTCTGAGATCCCTGTCCAGCTTGTGGAATAACGGACAGGATCGTAATGTCCGGCCATGGAGCTGGACTGCGGCACAACTGAATCGGAATCACCGGCGGTGATCCCTCCCGCACCGAAGTGGCAGCCTTCCGCCGCTTCGGTTTTTTCTTGGCACCAACAGCGAGAACGGCAGGAAGAATTGGAACAGGAACTTGCCAAAACCCGCGAGGAACTCCAGGCGATGCAAGCCCTGCTGGAGGATTTGCCGAGCCTGTTCGAAGATAAATTCCGCCAGCGTCTGCAGCCGATGCTCGAACAACAACAACGGCTGCTCCAAGACAACGCCGATCTCCGCCACCACCTGCTGCAACTGCAGCCGGGATCTCAACCGGGCCGGCAGAGGGTCCTCATGCCCCGTCAGGAGGAGCGGCCACGGATGCGCCAAGCCCTGCTGCACGCCTTCGGCTTCAACGACAAGCAGGCGGCCTAGCGCCGGCGGGACGCTGCCCAGAGCCGGGTGGGCAACCCCCAGACATAGATGAAGCCCTCGGAGGCTCGGTGATCGAACTGATCGCCGGCGTCATAGGTGGCCATGGTGGGCACATAGAGGCTGTTGGTGGCGCTGCTGCGCCCCACCACGGTGGCGTTGCCCTTGTGCAACTTGATGCGCACGGTGCCGTTGACGCTCTGCTGGGTGCGCTCGATGAAGCCATCGAGGGCCTCCTTGAGGGGGCCATACCAAAGACCCTGATACACCAAATCGGCCCATTGCTGTTCCAGCTGGCGCTTGGTGCGCAGCACGTCAGCGGCCAGGGTGAGGCTCTCGAGTTCCTGGTGGGCCTTGATCAGCAACAGCAGCCCAGGGGTCTCGTAGATCTCCCGGCTCTTGATGCCCACCACCCGGTTTTCCACCATGTCGAGGCGACCGAAGCCATGGCCACCGGCCAGGGCATTGGCCTGACGGATCAGGCTCACGGGATCGAGGCTCACCCCATCGAGGCTCACCGGATTGCCCTGCTCAAAACCGATCTCCACGATCTGGGGCGCCGCCGGAGCCGCCTCCACCGACACGGTCATGGCATAGATCTCCTCGGGAGGCTCCACGTTGGGATCCTCCAAGGGGCCGGCCTCAATCGAGCGACCCAACAGGTTGAGGTCGATCGAATAGGGGGATTTCTTGCTCACAGGTGAGGGAATGCCGCAGCGCTCGCCGTAGGCAATCGTTTCCTCCCGGCTCATGCCCCACTCCCGGGCGGGGGTGAGCACCTTGAGATCTGGGGCCAGGGCACCAATGGCCACATCGAAGCGAACCTGGTCGTTGCCCTTGCCAGTGCAGCCATGGGCTACCGCATCGGCGCCCACCTCCCGGGCGATCTCCACCAGACGGCGGGCGATCAGCGGCCGGGCCAGGGCCGTGCTGAGCGGGTAGCGACCCTCATAAAGGGCATTGGCCCGGATCGCCGGAAAGGCGAATTCGGTAATGAAGGGCTCAATCAGGTCGCCCACGATCGACTGGCTGGCGCCCGAATCGAGGGCCTTCTGGCGGATCGGCTCCAGTTCATCGCCCTGACCCAGGTCGGCGGCGAAGGTGATCACCTCCTCCACCCCCCACTCCTGCATCAGGTAGGGAATGCAGACGCTGGTATCCACGCCGCCGGAATAGGCCAGCACCGCCTTCTTCGCCCGACCCATCAACGCACTCCCTGCGCTCAATCGATCGATTCTCCCCTGTCGGGGTCAGGAGCGCCCGGATCGGGCACCCCGGAGACCCCAGGCAGCCGCCAGCGGGCCAGCAACCAGAGGCCCATCGCCAGAGGCGGCAGCCAGACCAGGCCCCACACCAGGGGCAGCTGCAGGGGCAACGGAGCCGGCCAGCGCTCACCCGCGGCGACCAGCAGGGCACTGATCGCCAGCGCCAGGGCCCAGAGGCGCACCACCCCAGCCAGCTTCATGGGAACCACCGGATACACCGCTATGGTGGTTGATTGGACGTCCTGGGCGCAGCCTCCTCCTATGAGCAAACTTGCGACCACTGGCAGCAGTCGACTCGACACGATCAACCCCTCGCTCACCCGTTACGGGCGCAGCGAGCCGGCACCGGTGCTGCCGCTGCGGGATGAGCCCGACCTGCTGAGCTGGCTGGAAACCAGCGGGCGCCTGGTGGCCGACGAAGAGACCGCCAGCACCGAAGTGAGCACGGTGGAAGAGGAAGAGCTCTCGGCACTGATGGGCGAGAAGGAGGACTACAACAAGGACGACGAGCAACAGGACGAAGACTGGGAAGACTGAATCGGGCAGGGGAGACTGGGGCAAGCGAGCGCCCCACCTCTTGGTTCTGTCTTCCGGTTCTGACCAGCCCAACGACCGCACGGTGCCTAGCCGCCAGGCGGCCTGGGCCCTCGGCGGGCTGCTGCTGCTGGCCTGTGTGCTGGTGGACTGGCACACCCGGGCCGCCCAGCTCACCCCATCGCTACTGCTGGCGGGCCTGATCAGCGCAGCAATCACCGCCTGGGGAGTGCCCCGGCTGCGCCGGCTCAAGCTCGGCCAGGTGATCCGCGAAGAGGGGCCCCAGGGCCACCTGAGCAAGGCCGGCACGCCCACGATGGGCGGCTTGCTGGTGGTGCCCGTGGGGGTGCTGGTGGGCGGCCTGATCACCCCAAGTGATCCGCGCCTGCTGGCCGTTGCCGCCATCACCCTGGCCTACATGGCCATCGGCGCCATCGACGACTGGCGCAGCCTCACCCGCCGCACCAACACGGGCCTGACCCCCCGGGGCAAGTTGCTGCTCCAGGCCGGAGCGGCCTTGCTGTTTCTGGCCTGGGCGGCGGCGGGCCAATGGCTAGGGGGCGCCGACGCCGGCGACATCGGCCTGCCCCTGGGCTGGGTGCTGCCGATCGGGCTGCTGATCTGGCCCCTGGGGCTGTTCGTGTTTCTGGCCGAAAGCAACGCCACCAACCTCACCGATGGCCTCGACGGACTGGCGGCCGGCTGCGGCGCCGTGGTGTTCACCGGCCTGGGGCTGCAGCTGATGCTGCGCGGCCACGAGGGCGATGCGTCCCTGGCCGGCTTCTGCGCCGCCATGGCGGGCTGCTGGCTGGGTTTTCTGGCCCACAACCGCCACCCAGCCCGGCTGTTCATGGGAGACACCGGCTCCCTGGCCATGGGAGCCGCCCTTAGCGCCGTGGCCCTGCTCTCCAACAGCCTGTGGCCGCTGCTGCTGATGGGCGGGGTATTCCTGGCCGAATCCCTGTCTGTGATCCTGCAGGTGTGGGTGTTCAAAGCCACCAAGAACCCGGCCACGGGCCAGGGTCGACGGCTGCTGCGCATGGCGCCACTGCACCACCACTTCGAACTCGGTGGTTTGGCTGAACAGGGGGTGGTGATCCGCTTCTGGATCGCCAGCCTGCTACTGGTGGGGTTGGGCTTGGTCCTACTGCCCTGAGCCCCGCCGTTGCCACCGCCCCCCATGGCCTACTTCACCTGGAAGGAAACCGGCCTCACCTCCGACTGCGCCAGCCTGGCGGCCATGGCCGCCCGCTTTGAGGAGGCGGCCGAACTGATGCGGCGCATGGCCACCGAGGGCTTCCAACTGGAGCGCCACAGCGATGGCCAGCACATCACCCACCCCGATCCGGCCGTGTTCGAGGCCTACGGCTTCATCAACGAAGAATCACCGGTGCGGCAGCTCACCCTGCTGCCCTGAGGGGGCCAGGCTCAACCGCGGCGCAGGTAGCCCACAACCCACACCACCACAAAGGCGAGTGAGGAGAGGCCCAGATAGATCAGGGCCCATTTCTGCAGGGTGGCGATATCCCAGCCGAACAGGAGGCCGTTGGCGGCATCTCCGGCGGTGCTGAACCCCAATGGCAATCCCAACAGCCAACCCATCGAGGCGCCCCGGTGTGGAGGAAAATCGAGTCCATCTTGCCGGGTGTCCCCCATGGCCTCACCAGCCCCCACGTGCCTGCCCGCCACGCTGATGCTGCTGGGCAGCGGTGAATTGGGCAAGGAGGTGGCCATCGCCGCCCAGCGGCTCGGCTGCCGAGTGATCGCGGTGGACCGCTACGCCGGGGCCCCGGCCATGCAGGTGGCCGACG
>JBEEKG010000101.1:0-5614 GCA_041168785.1 Cyanobacteriota bacterium | reverse complement strand
TGCTGTGGGGCGTGATTGTGGAAACGGAGGCGTATTGCCAGAGCGAGCCCGCATGCCACGGGCATCGCCGCCGCTCCCCGAGCAACGAAACCCTGTTTGGGGAGCCTGGGCGATTTTATGTGTATGTGAGCTATGGCATCCACCACTGCGTCAATGTGGTCACGGGTCGCGCTGATTGGGCCAACGGCGTGTTGCTGCGTGCCGTTGGCCTGCCGGGCGAGCCCGACCGGGTGGCGGCAGGTCCGGCCTTGCTGGCGCGGCGCTTTGGGCTGACCAAGAGCCACGACGGGCTACCCGTACAGCCTGATTCCGGCATCTGGTTGACCCCACGCCCCCCTGGGCCGGCGGGTGATTTCGCCCTCAGCCAGACCACCCGCATCGGCATTTCCCAGGGGCAGGGCCTGCCTTGGCGCTGGTATCTGCGCGCCAGCCGCAGCGTGAGCAGGCGGGCCAAAGGAGACCGCCAGCCTTAGGTTGGTGATGTTTGCGCCTTGGATGCCTTGAGCGGTTGGAGTCACCGCCATGTGCTCGATCTGGCGGCCTTCTCGCTGGACGACTACGCCACCGTGTTGTCGCTGGCTCAGCGCTTCCGGGCCCTGCCGGTGGCCGGCGCCCGCAAGTTGCCGGCCCTGCAGGGGCGGCTGATGACCAGCCTGTTCTTTGAGCCCAGCACCCGCACCCGCAGCAGCTTCGAGCTGGCGGCCAAGCGGCTCTCGGCCGATGTGCAGAGCTTTTCCCCCTCCTCCAGCTCCCTCAGCAAGGGCGAGAGCCTGCTGGATACGGCCCGCACCTATGTGGCGATGGGCGCCAACATCCTTGTGGTGCGGCACCGTTGTGCCGGGGTGCCCCAGAGCCTGGCGGCTGACCTCGATCGGGCTGGCGAACGGGTGGCTGTGCTCAACGCCGGCGATGGCTTGCACAGCCATCCCAGCCAGGGGCTTCTGGACCTCTTCACCCTGGTGCGTCGCTTCGCTCCCGAGGCGCCCACACCCGATGCCCTGCGGGGCAGGCGGATCGTCATCGTGGGGGATGTGCTCCACTCCCGGGTGGCCCGCTCCAACCTCTGGGCCCTCACCGCCTGCGGCGCTGAAGTGGTGCTCTGCGGTCCGCCCACCCTGTTGCCCGATGCCTTCTCGGATTTCGTGGCGGCTCCGCCCCCAGGCCAGCCGGTCGATCCGGTGGCGAGCCGCGGACCGGTGCGGCTGGTGCGCAGCCTGGAGGAAGCCCTGCCTGGGGCCGATGCGGTGATGACCCTGCGTCTCCAGAAGGAGCGCATGCACCAGCACCTCCTGACCAGCCTCGACGCCTATCACCGGCAGTTCGGGATCACCCGCGCCCGGCTGGCCCTCTGCGGCCGACCCGTGCCGGTGCTGCACCCGGGCCCGGTGAACCGGGGGGTGGAGCTGGCCGGCGAGGTGCTGGACGATCCGGCCGTGGCGCTGGTGGAAGAGCAGGTGCGCAATGGCATCCCGATCCGGATGGCACTGCTGTATTTGCTCGCCGCGGCGGAACCGCTTACAGCAGCTTGAAGCCGTCCAGCAGCAGTCCGTAGAGCAGGCCGATGCGGGCCATGTCGATCAGTTGCAGCACCAGGGGGTCGCGGCGCTGGCGCAGCAGTCCCCCCCGGATGCGAATGGCCACTTCCATCGCTCCAACGCAGATCAGGGCTCCCACGGGATCGAGTTTGGAGAGGGCGCCCGTAATCGAGCCGACGGCCCCGCCGATGCTGAAGCTGATCAGCAGCACGATCAACAGCAGGGAGAGTCGCCGCCAAGGATTGGCGGCCCATCGCTCCAGGGCGAGTTGGGCTTGGGCGATCTGCTCCTGGAAGCGGGTTTGCTGGTAACGCGGCTCTGGTGGGGTCATGGTCATGACCCGGAGGTTGGCAGGATCACTGCTCAGGAACCACCCCGAAAGAGGGGGCAGGGAAGTTGGCTGCGGTGATCCCCATCACCCGGCCCGAGCCCTGCCAAGCCATGTCTACACCATCTCTGGCGTCTGCGCAGCTTTTTGCCGCTACAGATAGGGGATTCCAATAAAAAAGCCCTGGGCCGAAGCCCGGGCTGGGTGATGGGGACGAAGCAACCAAAGCGCCTGGATCGCTGTCGTTCAAGAGCGAGGAGACGTTTGTCAGAGCGTCCCCGCGGCCCCTTGACGCTCCCAGGGGTTTGCGCGGCCTGTGTCTCAGCCGTCGCTGTCCTTCTTCCTGGAGGACTTGCCTTCCAGCAGCTCGAGCAGGGCCTCCATCTGGGCCATGACGCCCCGCACCTCACCGGCTTCGGGGAGCAGGCCATCGTCCATGACCCCCTGATGCATTTCGCGGAGCTCCTGGCGGATGTACCGCAGGTGGCTAACCACCTGTTCGCGTTTCGACTGCGACATCGATGGAAGGCTGTACTAATCCCCCCTTTTACCGCATCGCCGGTTCACTTCTGGCCGAACTGGGCCTTGGCTTGCTCATAAAAGGGGCCGTCGATCTCGCTTCGGCCGGCCTCCTGGGCCATGGATTCAATCCTCCGACGGACCGCGGGGCGCACGAAGAAAGGCACTTCCTTGAGTTTGGCTTCGGCCTCGGGTTGCCAATGCATCGTGGAGCTTGAGGCCTGCCTGCCGCGGATGAGGGGGAATCGAGAGTGGAGAATAGGGGACTCGAACCCCTGACCTCTGCGGTGCGATCGCAGCGCTCTACCAGCTGAGCTAATTCCCCAAGAGTGGCCGGGTGGGCCCTTGGCAGAAATTATCAGTCCTGCACCCGAGGCGCTGCCTTGATGCTGAGAATGGAGGTCACTGAGCAGGCCCCAGCCTTGACCGATTCCCCCGCCCCGGCCGCTGGAGCGATCACGGCCGAACTGATCGCCTCCTTTGATGAGGCGTCGGTTGCCGAACTGGCCCGCCGTCTCGATGAAGACGACTACCCCTCCCCGTTTGAAGGACTCCAGGACTGGCATGTGATGCGCGCCCTCGCCATCCATCGCCCTGAGCTGGCTCGGCCCTACGTGCATTTGGTGGATCAGGAACCCTTCGATGAGGACTGAGCCGGTCGACACGTCTGTTCCGGTGGCCGATCCCCTGTCAGGACGCCGCATCTTGGTTGGCATCAGCGGCAGCATCGCGGCGGTCAAGTTGCCGCTGGTGGTGAGTGCCCTGGCCCAGCGCGGGGCCGATGTGCGTTGCGTGCTCACGCCCGCGGCGGCCCAGTTGGTCAGCCCGGTTGCCCTGGCTTCCCTCAGTCGCCAGTCCTGTTGCCTGGATGCCGACCAGTGGAGCCATCGGGCGCCCAGGCCGCTGCATGTGGAGCTGGCGGAGTGGGCGGAGCTGGTGTTGGTGGCCCCCCTCAGTGCCACCAGCTTGGGCCGCTGGGTGCATGGGCTGGCCGACACCCTCTTGGCCAGCACCCTGTTGGCGACGGAGGCTCCCGTGTTGGCGGCCGCGGCGATGAATACGGCGATGTGGGCCTCCCCGGCAGTACGACGCAATTGGGAGCTGTTGCAGGCCGATGCGCGGGTGCTGCCCCTGGGCCCCGCTTCGGGTCTCCTGGCCTGCGACCGACTGGGTGATGGCCGGATGGCCGAACCGCCCATGCTGCTGCTCGCACTGGAGTGTCTCCAGCTGTGGGGCTGTCGACAGGACTGGGCGGGGCGGCGGCTTCTGGTGACCGCCGGCCCAACCCGGGAGCCGCTGGATCCAGCCCGTTGTCTCACCAATCCGAGCAGCGGTCGGATGGGCGTGTTGCTCGCCCAGGCCGCCCGCCTGCGCGGAGCCGAGGTGACCCTGGTGCATGGGCCCCTGGCCGTCGACCCCCAGCTGCTCGAGGGGTTGCGCTGCGAGCCCGTCGAGACGGCGGCCGAGATGGAGCAGGTCCTGGTGCGGCTTCAGCCCGGCGCCGATGCCGTGGCCATGGCGGCGGCGGTGGCCGACCACCGCCGGCAGGAGCCGTTGGCCCAGAAGCTCAGCAAAGAGGAGCTTGAGCGCGAACTCACCTCCGGTTGGCAAGCGGTGCCCGATCTGCTTGCGGCTCTGGTGGCCCGCCGGCCCCCGGGCCAGCGGATCCTGGGGTTTGCGGCCCAGTCTGGCGAGGTGCTCCCTGCGGCCCGGGCCAAATGGGCCCGCAAGGGTTGCGATCTGTTGTTCGCCAATCCGATTGACCAGGACGGTGCGGGCTTTGGTGTGGACACCAACCACGGATGGCTGCTGGGCGGATCCCCAGGTGAACAACGCCTGGAGCCTGGCTCCAAGTTGGGGATTGCCCAGCAGCTGCTGACAGCCCTGCGGGCCGAGGGCTAACGCTCAGGCCGCCAGGGATTCGTCGTCGGGAGCTCCGTCCGGGCTGGGTTCGTGCTGTAGCAGATCCATGAAGGTGCGCAGCTGCAGGCGCGGGATGTAGGGCCACCCTCCGCTGCGCTCCACGCTCTGCAGGAGGCTGAAGAGTTGGCTGCGGTCCGCGGGAAGGCTGCTGCGGAAGGCCCCGTCCTGGATGGAGCGGTGCAGATGTTCCAGTTGCCGCAACAACGCCAGCAGGCCCTCGGGCTGGCCCTCGAGCTCGCCGGCCAGGTGCTCGATCTGCCGTAGCGCGCTGGAGAGGCGGTCTTGCTGGGAGGGGTTCAGGCTCATGTCAGGTGTCTGTCGACGCGCGCGACGGGCTCTCGCATACAGGTTGTTGAGAGCCGCGACATCGTACGAGGAATGGTCGTTTTGCACCGGTAGGATCCTCCCCAGCCCAGTTCCCATCCACCGTCTCTGCGGCCTTTCCCCATGCGTTTTCGTCCTCTGCTGGCCCTCGTGCTGGCGCTGTGCCTGACCCTGGTGACCGCCTGCAGCGGTGGGGCCAAGGCTGTGGATCGCGCCAACCTCACGTACGACGACATCCACAACACCGGCCTGGCGAACGACTGCCCGACCCTGCCCGATTCGGCCCGCGGCTCCATTGCCCTGGACCCCTCGGCCAAATATCAGCTCCGTGAAATCTGCATGCACCCTGCAGAGGTGTATGTGAAGGGTGAGCCGGCCAACAAGCGCCAGGAGGCCCAGTTTGTGGCGGGCAAGATCCTCACCCGCTTCACCTCCAGCCTGGACCAGGTGTACGGCGATCTCGACGTGACCGGCAGTGGCCTCAGCTTCAAGGAGCTCGGCGGCATCGACTTCCAGCCAATCACCGTGCTGCTTCCTGGCGGTGAGGAGGTGCCCTTCACCTTCTCCAGCAAGGAACTGGTGGCCACCGCTGACGGCGGTTCCCTCACCACCAGCACCGACTTCGAAGGTGCCTACCGCGCTCCCAGCTACCGCACCAGCAACTTCCTCGACCCCAAGGGCCGGGGCCTCACCACCGGTTACAGCAGCGCTGTGGGCCTGGTGCCCGCTGGCGATGAGTTCACTGGTGAAACCGTGAAGCGCTATGTGGATGGTTCCGGCACCATGAACCTGTCCATCACCAAGGTGGATCCCAGCACCGGTGAATTCGCCGGTGTGTTCACGGCCATCCAGCCCTCCGACTCCGACATGGGCACCAAGGCCGTGGTCGACGTCAAAATCGTGGGCCAGCTCTACGGCCGCCTTGAGCAGGGTTGAGCGTCAGCAGGCACTGCCCGCCCACTCTCCCAGCCCCGGCACGGCCCGA
>JBEEKG010000100.1:0-6573 GCA_041168785.1 Cyanobacteriota bacterium | reverse complement strand
CGGACGTGCTGAACCGTGCAGGCCTGGGCATGGAAGTGATGCACGAGCGCAACGCTCACAACTTCCCGCTGGACCTGGCAGCAGCAGAAGCCACCCCCGTGGCTCTGACCGCACCCTCGATTGGCTAGGGCCAAACAGCCCGGCTGAGGCTAAAAGCCCAGCTACGGCTGAACAAGCCAAACGGAATCCCACCGGCCCCCTCGCGAGAGGGGGTTTTTTTATGGGTTTCCAAACTCCGCTTGAAAGCTCGACAGGGCCCACCGCTCCAGGCGGGCTCAATAGGGTGAAAAAGCAACCCTGGCGAGCGGCGGGCCATGTGTTTCTCCGCCACCGCCAGCTTTGCCAGCACGGCCCTGCTTGTCCCCCTAGGGATCTCGGCGCTGTGGCGCTCCTGGCGGAATGGCCGAACAGACCTTGGGCCTCTGGCGCTCATGCCCGTGGGATTCGGACTGCAGCAGGCGATGGAAGGAGCCCTGTGGCTCGAACTGCGTCGCGGTCCGCTGGAACCTGAGCCCCACGGGGCAGCCCTGGCCTATCTGTTCTTCGCCCTGGCCTTCTGGCCGATCTGGATTCCCACCGTGGCGCTGAGCCTCGCCGTGGCAGGCCCTCCCTGTTGGCGCGTCGGCCGGCAGCGACGACGACTGCTGCAGGCCCTGCAGGCTTTAGGGGTCTTACTCGGAGTCGGTCTCTGGCTCCCGCTACTCCTCCAACCCGCGCGAGTCGACCCCACCGTTGTGCAGGGATCCATCGACTACGGGCTGACGCTCCTGTTGAGCGGAGAGATGGCGGGATCTGTTCGCTATCTCTATGCCGGCTTGATCAGTGTTCCTCTGCTGCTGTTGCCGTCTGGGCGACTGCGCGCCTTTGGACTTGCTCTCGTGGCCAGCGGACTGATCGCCGATTGGGCCTACCACCATGTCTTCCTATCGGTGTGGTGCTACCTCAGCGCACTGCTTTCGCTCCTGGTTGTGGGACTGGTCTGGAGCGAGCCAGCGGACTCCCGCCGCCCCAGTTCCTAATCTGAGGCCAACCTCGGTTTCCCATGGGCAGCAGCTTCGGCCAGCTCTTTCGGATCAGCACTTTCGGCGAATCCCATGGCGGTGGCGTCGGCGTGATCGTCGACGGCTGTCCACCCCGCCTCGCCCTCGACCTGGAGGCGATTCAGCACGAGCTCGACCGGCGCAAACCCGGACAGAGCAAGATCACCACGCCCCGCAAGGAAGACGATCGCGTTGAGATCCTCAGTGGCCTGCTCGACGGCGAGACCCTGGGCACGCCAATCGCCATGGTGGTGCGCAACAAGGACCAGCGGCCTGGCGACTATCAGGAAATGCAGGTGGCCTTTCGGCCCTCCCATGCCGATGCCACCTATCAGGCGAAATACGGCATCCAAGCCCGCAGTGGTGGAGGCCGGGCTTCAGCCCGCGAAACGATTGGCCGGGTCGCCGCGGGAGCGATCGCCAAACAACTGCTCGCCAAAACCCATGGCACCGAGGTGATCGCCTGGGTCAAACGCATTCACGATCTGGAGGCCACGATCGACCCGGAGCAGGTGACCCTGGAGGCGGTGGAATCCACCATCGTGCGTTGCCCCGATCCAGCCACCGCCAGCCGGATGATTGAACGGATCGAGGCCATCGGCCGTGAGGGCGATTCCTGCGGCGGCGTGATCGAATGCGTGGTGCGGCGACCGCCGGTGGGGCTGGGCATGCCCGTGTTCGACAAGCTGGAGGCCGACCTGGCCAAGGCGGTGATGTCGCTGCCAGCCACCAAGGGATTTGAAATCGGCTCAGGCTTCGCCGGAACCTTGCTCAAGGGCAGCGAACACAACGATGCCTTTCTCCCCACCGCCGATGGCTCCCTACACACCGCCACCAACAACTCCGGCGGGATCCAGGGCGGGATCAGCAACGGAGAAGCCATTGTGATCCGGGTGGCCTTCAAACCCACCGCCACGATCCGCAAGGCGCAGCAAACGATCGATGCCAGCGGAACAGCCACCACGCTCGAGGCGAAGGGGCGGCACGACCCGTGCGTATTGCCCCGGGCGGTGCCCATGGTGGAGGCCATGGTGGCCTTGGTGTTGGCCGATCACCTGCTGCGCCAGCAGGGGCAGTGCCGCCTGTGGTGATCGGCCGGGAGCCGGCGCGCCTTACAACGCGGCCGCAGTGGACAGGACTCCGTTGGTGCTGGCAGCGGATCCAGAGGCCGTAGCTGTCCCGCCGCCGAGCCGTCCCACAGCCTTGGCCATCCGTCGCGCCGCCGAAGATCCGGCCCGTTTGGTGGAGACCGCCGTGGACGCGGCTGTCTTGCGCGCTGGTTTCTTGGCAGCAGCCTTGGCCACCACTGGCTTCTTGGCAACAGCTCGCTTCTTTGCAACAGCTGGCTTCTTGGCAGCAGCTGCTTTCGTCACGGCTGGCTTTTTGGCAGTGGCCTGCCTCGGCGTGGAAGAGGCCTTGGGGGTCCGGCTGCGATGGCTGAGCACCATCGCCCATTCGGCGTCGCTGAGGTTGGCGGGCTTGGCGCCATGGGCATCAGCAACCTTGGCCGCCTTCTCGATGTCCGTGATCAGATTGTTCCAGGACGTGGCGAAACGCTTATCGGACTGCGACTTGGCGCCACTTTCCACCAGGGTTTCGATCACTCCAGCCGCGGAGACTTTCTTGCGGCGACGATTGAAAATTTCCTTCTGAAGCTGGGCGATCAGGGCATCGGCCTTGTCGCTGAGCTTGACGGTGAGCTGGGACATAAAAAAGCAATCTCTGTCTCAGCTGTAGCACTACAGACTCGCAACGGCAACAGTCAGGCGCTATCGGCTCCCCAGTCGCTCGACAAGCCGGGCCAACGCCTCCCAATCCGCGCCATCGACAAGGGAGCCTCCCAGGGCCACGGCATCCACCCCGGCAGCCAGCCAAGCTTCGACATCATTCGGACCGAGGCCGCCGGCTGCGATGCAATGGGGCAGGCCCTGGGGCCCTGCCAACGGTCCCGCCAGCCGCTGCCAATAGGAGCAGCCCAGTGGAGCCGCGGGGAACAACTTCACCAGGGAACAGCCCCACAAACGGGCCTGATGCACCTCCGTCGGCGACATCACCCCTGGCACAAACGCCAACTTGAGCTGATGGGCCCGCTCCACCAAGGCCTGCTCCAACACCGGGGACACTGCGTAAGCCAGACCGGCCGCCGCCGCCGCGTCCAGGCCAGAGCGGTCCACCACCGAAGCAGCACCCAGCTCGAGCCCGGCACAGCGCTGGCTCAGCTCTTGTACGGACGACACCCAGTGGGGATGGGCACTCCAGGCGATTTCCACGTGCCGGACCCCCAGGGACTGCAGTCGCTCCAAGGAGGGCAGCAGCTCAAGGGGATCAAACGCACGAAGCACCACCAGCAAGGGCTGGCGGTGCAACCCATTGATCAGTCCGGCTGCCAGCTCAGACGTATTCGGCCACCTTCACGTCGCTGCGCACCAGCAACTCCTGGAGATCGTCGGCGTCGACCGTTTCCTTTTCCACCAACATGTCGGCCAACTCATCGAGGACCGAACGGTTCTTCGCCAGGACGGAGGTGGCGCGCTTGTAGGCCTCAGCCACCAGCTCGCTCACTTCCTCGTCGATGGCGGCCGCGGTGTCCTCAGAAAAATCCCTTTCGGCGGCAATGTCGCGGCCGAGGAACATGCCGCCCTGGCTACGGCCAAGGGCCACGGGACCGAGACGGTCGCTCATGCCAAAGCGGGTGACCATCTGGCGGGCCACCCGGGCCACCTGCTGCAGGTCGTTAGAAGCACCGGTGGTGACTTCGTCTTCGCCGTAGACGATCTCTTCAGCGACGCGACCGCCGAGGGCCACCGCCATCTGATTCTGGAGGTACGAACGGGAGTAGAGGCCCGATTCCATCCTCTCCTCGCTGGGCGTGAAGAAGGTGAGACCGCCGGCATTGCCCCGGGGAATGATCGAGATCTTCTGAACCGGGTCGTAGTCGGGCATCAGGGCGCCCACAAGGGCATGGCCAGCCTCGTGGTAAGCCACCAGCCGCTTGCGCTTCTCACTCATGACCCGATCTTTCTTCTCGGGACCGGCCATGACGCGTTCAATGGCGTCATTCACTTCGTCCATGGCGACTTCGGTGAGCTGACGGCGGGCGGCCAAAATGGCGGCTTCGTTGAGCAGGTTGGCCAGGTCAGCTCCGGTGAAGCCGGGGGTGCGGCGCGCCACCTTGTCGAGGTCGACGTCCTTGGAGAGGGTCTTGCCGCGGGCATGGACCTCCAGGATCTGGAGCCTGCCGTTGTAGTCGGGGCGGTCGACCACCACCTGGCGATCGAAGCGGCCTGGACGCATCAGGGCCGCGTCCAGAACATCGGGCCGGTTGGTGGCCGCCACGATGATGATGCCGGTGTTGCCCTCAAAGCCATCCATCTCGGTGAGCAGTTGGTTGAGGGTCTGCTCCCGCTCGTCGTTGCCACCCCCGAGGCCCGCGCCCCGTTGGCGCCCCACGGCATCGATCTCGTCGATGAAGACGATGCACGGAGCACTCTTTTTGGCCTGCTCGAACAGATCGCGAACCCGGCTGGCGCCGACGCCCACGAACATCTCGACGAATTCCGAACCGGAGATCGAGAAGAAGGGCACACCAGCCTCACCGGCCACGGCTTTGGCCAGGAGGGTCTTGCCGGTACCCGGAGGGCCCACGAGCAAGACGCCTTTGGGGATCTTGGCGCCGACGGCCGTGAAGCGATCGGGATTTTTGAGGAAGTCGACCACCTCGGTGAGCTCGAGCTTGGCGCCTTCAATGCCGGCCACATCTCCGAAGGTCACTTGGGTCTGGGGCTCCATCTGAACGCGAGCTTTGCTCTTGCCAAAGCTCATGGCCGGATTGCCACCGCCGCCTTGGGCACGGCGCAGCAGGAAGAACAGTCCCCCCAGCAGCAACAGGGGGAAGATCAGGCTGCCCACCGCCTGCTGCCAGGCCGCTGGCTCCCGGCTGGGCTGCACGGCGATATCGACGTTGTGGTCAGTCAGGAGCTTGAGCAGATCCTTGTCAGGAGCCAGGTTGACCACGGCGCGGCGGCCATCGTTTTCCACCACCTGGGCCGTACCCCGGTCGGGGGAAATCAGCACCCGGGACACCTCGTTGCCCTGAACGGCTTCAACGAAATCGCTGTAGCGGAGCGTGCGCGGAGCATTGGCCGGGTCGGGTCGGTCCAGGAAGGCTGTGCCCACGGCGATCATCACGATCACCAGAAGGACATAGAGCCCCGCGTTGCGCCAGCGCTTTTTCAAGACCCGTGCCTCTGCTGAGAATCAAGTAAAGGAATGTTAACTGGCTCAGGCCGCAGCCCGAAGCACCTCCACCACACTACGGAAGGCGAACCACTCGGGGATCTCCTCGCCGCCGCGCAGCATCTGGCGGAACTGGGTGCCGCTGAGCTTGCGTACATGCAGGCCACGGGCTTCGGCATGCTCGGCGGTCACATACCCCTCCTCCTCCGTGTAGACGAGGTTGAGGGAAGGCACGGTTTCCATGCCCAGCTCAGCGGCATTGTCGCGGGCGAAGTCCTGGGCCTGATAGGGGCCGTAGAAGTCGTCGCCGGTGAGGGAGCTCTTGCAGCCGGCCATGTCGCGGCCAATGATGAAGTGGGTGCAGCCGTAGTTCTTGCGGATGATCATGTGCTGCAGGGCCTCGCGCGGGCCCGCCATGTGCATCGAGTAGGGCAGGTAGGCCCAGCGGATGCGCGGGTTCGCCACTTCGGCAGCCAGACGCTCATAGGTCTGGAAGCGCACCTCACCGGCGATGTCGTCGTCCTGGGTGGGACCGCAGGTGGGGTGCACCAGCACCACGCCCTGGTCGCTCACATTGCTGGCATCCAGGGCCCGGGTGAACAGCTCGTAGTGGGCCCGGTGGATGGGATTGCGGCACTGGAAAGCCACCACGCTCTGTCCCTCCGGCAGCGTGGCGCGCACATCGGCCGGCGTTTTGCAAGGGAAGACCCGCCTGGGGAGCTCCAGGCCCTGGATGGCGCCTCCGAGGTAGAAGCGACCGCGCTCGGTGGCGATCATCTTGACGGCGGGGTGCTCCAGCGAGGTGGTGCCGTAGCAACCCAGGGCCTCCCGCGCCTTGTCGGGCTCCCAACGGCTCTCCACCGTGAGCACCGCCAGCTCCTGGCCGCGGTAGGTGAGCAGCAACCGCTCGCCGATAGCAATCGAGGCGTCGTCGGTGTCGAAAACGATCGGCAGGCCGAACAGCAGACCACTGGTGGTGCGATGGCCGGCCACGACGGCGTCGTAGTCCTGCTGGTGCATGAAGCCCCGCAGGGGCGAAAAGCCGCCCACCACCAGCAGCTCCACATCACAGGCATTGCGATCGCTGCACTCGATGCTCCGGCTGACGCCTGCCTTCGTGGCCTCAGCCTCACCGCCCACCACCATCAGGTTCACGAGGGAGCCGCCGTGGGGGGCGATCAGACCGGCGGGGGCGGCGGACTCGAGAACGGTCATGGCGGGGCGGGCGCTCGGGACGACGGTGGATTCTCCCAGACCAGCGGCTCAGACCCAGCCAGACACAAAAAAAGAGCCCCTG
>JBEEKG010000099.1:0-2965 GCA_041168785.1 Cyanobacteriota bacterium | reverse complement strand
GTTGAACCAGCCGCTGCACCGGCTCTGGGGGCTGGATCCGGGGGCCTGTGTCGCCACCAGCGTGACCCTCGGCTTAGGCCCCCCCGAGGCTGTGCTGGCGCGGCTCGAGCGTTGGTGGCTGCAGCTGCCCGCCACCCGGATCAAGCTCAAGTTGGGCAGCCCCGAGGGGGTGGCCCACGATCTGGTGCTGCTGGAGGTGGTGGCTGCGGCCCTCGAGCAGCGGCGCCAGGCCACCGGTGGGGCCTGCGAACTGCAGGTGGATGCCAATGGCGGTTGGGATCTGGGCACGGCCCGGGCCATGCTCGAGCCCCTGGAGCGGGCTGGGGTGGTGCTGCTGGAGCAGCCCCTGCAGCCCCTGCGGGACCCAGAGCTCGATACGGCGGGCTTCGAGGCCCTGGAGCTCGACTGCCCGATGCCATTGGTGGCGGATGAAAGCTGCTGGAACCTGGCCGATCTGGTGCGGCTCGCTCCCTATGTGGATGGCATCAACATCAAACTGCTCAAGAGCGGTGGCCTGGCCGAGGCTTGGCTGATGGCCCAGGCGGCCCGGCGGCTGGGTTTGGGGGTGATGGTGGGCTGCTACTCCGATGCCGCCCTGCTCAATGGTGCCGCTGCCCAGCTGATGCCCCTGGTGACCTGGCCCGATCTCGACAGCCACCTCAACCTGGTGGACGACCCCTTCGCCGGGCTGAACCTGGTGGCTGATCGGCTGCTGCCGCCCCCCGGCCCGGGCCTGGGCATTGCTCTGGATACCAACGTGGAAGGCGATCGAGCATGTTGAACGCGTCCGCCCCGATCGTGCTGCTGCTGCACGGCGGCCTCGACGACCTCTCCGGCAAGACCGGCTTGGCGATGCTGCGCTACCGCTCCGGACCGATCGTGGCGGTGATCGATCCGGCCTTCGCGGGCGCCGATCTGCACGCCACCACTGGCATCGATCGCGTCGTACCGGTGGTGGCCGACATGGCGGCGGCCCTGGCCTACGGTCCCGAGGTGGCGGTGGTGGGGCTGGCCCCCTCCGGCGGCCGGATGCCGGACGGGATGCGGGCCGATGTGCGGGCCGCGTTGCAGGCGGGGCTGAGCCTGGCCAGTGGCCTGCACGGCCGGCTGGTTGACGACCCGGAGTTCGCCTCCATCCCGCTACGGCCCGGCCAGTGGATCTGGGACCTACGCCAGGAGCCCGCGGGGCTGGAGGTGGCCACTGCCCGCGCCGCCGCCCTGCCCTGCCGGCGGGTGCTGGCGGTGGGATCCGACATGGCCGTGGGCAAGATGAGCGCTTGCCTGGAACTGCAGGCTGAGGCCCGGCGTCGGGGCTGCGATGCCCGCTTTGTGGGCACGGGCCAGGCGGGGATCCTGATCGCCGGCACCGGGGTGGCTCTTGATGCGGTGCGGGTGGATTACGCCGCCGGCGCCGTGGAGGCGGCGGTGGTGGCGGCCGCGGCTGGAGCTGGGCCGCAGACGCTCATGCTGGTGGAGGGACAGGGATCGCTCTGCCATCCAGGTTCCACCGCCACTTTGCCGTTGCTGCGAGGCAGCCAACCCACCGATCTGCTGCTGGTGCATCGGGCCGGCCAGACCCATGTGCGCACTCGGCCGGGGGCGGCAGCGGTGCCGATCGTCCCCCTGCCGGAGCTGATTGCGGCCCTGGAGTCCCTGGCCGCCCTGGGCCGGCCCGATGGCCTGCGGCCCCGGGTGCGGGCCGTGGCGCTCAACACCGCCCGTCTCTCCACCGCGGAAGCCAGCGCCGCCCTGGTGGCCACGGCTGCGGAGACCGGCCTGCCCTGTGCCGATCCGGTGCGGCAGGGGGCCGCTCCCCTGCTGGATGCCCTGCTGGCTGTTTGAAGCCAAAAAAAACCACCTCGCCGCGGGGACGAGGTGGTTAGGTCAACAAGGGCGAGCGAGGGGACTTGAACCCCCGAATGGCGGCGCCACAAGCCGCTGCCTTAACCACTTGGCTACGCCCGCCGTGATCAGCGCCAATGTACCAAGTCACCCCCTGTCCAGGAGCAGGATTCAGTGGGGCTTCAGCCAGAGGATGGGGATCGCCACCAGGCAGAGGATCCCCGCCACCGTGGGGAGCTGGGGCAGCACCGCCGTCAGGGCCCCCAGCTGGCCGAGCTGGGTCGCGAGCTGATTGCGCACCACGTCGGCTGAACTGGGGCTGAGCAGAAAGGCCGCAACTGCTGCGAGGAGAGCCGTGGCGACGAGTTTGTGCTCCATCCCCACCTTCCAGATGCCGCATTCAAGCGTGATTGGCGGCTGGTACCAGCATTTGGTGCCAACGTGGACTGAGCTGCGGATTGCCTTGTCTTGTCTGGTCACCCGGCGGTTTCCGCCCGCGCTGTTTGGGTGCCTGGGGTGATGGTGGTGGCTCTGGCTGCGGCTGGGCTGGCCATCACCAATCCCGCCCCTTCCGACTTCCAGGCCTTTGCTGCCGAGCGTTTGGTGGATGAGATCAGTGAGGAGCTCTGTGGGGATGGCGGCCTACCGGTGTTGATGCGCATGGCGGTCACCAACTGCCAAGAGCTGGTGCGGGCCCAGCGGACTGCCCTGGGGACTGTGGTGGCCGACCACACCCGTCGCAGCAATTTCGGCGTGCTGAGCGTCTACACCAGTGAGATCGGTGGCCAGAACCTGTTGCGCTGGCGGGTGCCGCGCTTCCGCTCCACGGTGGTTGGGGTGGCGGGTCAGTTTGTGCTGGTTCGTGCCGCCAGCGACCGCCCCCAGCAGGAACCGTGACCCGCTCCCTGGACCTGCGCCTGCCCCGGGGGCTGCTGGATCCGCGCTTGGTGAGCGGCTTTGGCGCCGACGCCGATGGCCTGGTGCCGCTGCGGATCACCGTGTCCGGGGCCTGCATTAAGGCGATCGAACCGTTGCCGTTGCAGGCTCCCGACGCGGTGCAGGCCCTGCCGCTGGCCCTCACCCCCCTGGTGGAGCCCCATGCCCACCTCGACAAGGCCTTCAG
>JBEEKG010000098.1:0-10707 GCA_041168785.1 Cyanobacteriota bacterium | reverse complement strand
AGGGCATGGGGGTGATGGTCTTCAGCTTGTCGTTGAGCTGGCTGGCCATCGCCTGCCGGCCCACGGCCAGCACCTTGAGGGTGTCTTCATGCATGCGCAGCTGGGCATCGGCCACCTGCATGCCTCGCACCAGCTCCTTCATGTCGTCGGGAAGGCTGTTGAGGTCGTAGCGGTTGCCCTCGAAGGTCAGCACGGGAGGCTGGTTGGAGTTGGGCTGAGACGCGTTATCCAAGGAATCCAGGAATTGGCAGCCCTCAGGATACGGGCGGATCCAGTACCGGTCGCTTGAAGAAAAACATCAGCAGCGGCCCCACCTGGGAGGCTTCCACCATCTCCCAGTTCTCCTTGCCGAGGGCATTAAGAAAGAACTGCAGCTGTTCGGCCGGATGGCGGGGGCGGGTGGCTGCGGCGTCGTATTGCTGGGGAAATTCCTTCTTGAGGAACTCGGGGCTGAGGGCTCCACCGAGCCGCTCACTGTCTGCTTTCGGGGACGGGGGCCCTGGCGGGTTGCCGCTTTCCACGTTGATGTGGATCACCCGGTACTCCCACGTCATCAGGTCTGCACGTGAATGAACTGGCGCTCGCAGAGCTCGCGATAGCGGCCACCCTGCGCCATCAGTGCATTGTGGCTGCCCTGCTCCACGATGCGCCCGCCATCGAGCACCAGGATGCGGTCAGCACCCTGCACCGTGGCCAGCCGGTGGGCAATCACCAGCACCGTGCGGCCCGCCATGGCTTGCTCCAGCCCCCGTTGCACCGCCTCTTCCGCTTCGGCATCGAGGGCACTGGTGGCCTCGTCGAGCAGCAGCACCGCCGGGTTGCCCAGCACGGCCCGGGCGATCGCCAGCCGTTGCAGCTGGCCGCCGGAGAAATTGCTGCCCCGCTCCTCGATGCGGCTGGCGTAGCCCTCGGGTAGGGCCTCGATGAAGCCAGCGGCGTTGGCCAGGCTGGCGGCCTGACGGATGGCGTCGTCGTCGGCGGGCCGGCCGAAGGCGATCGCCTCGGCCACCGTGCCGGAAAACACACTGCTCTGCTGGGGCACCAGGGCCACAGCCCGGCGTAGATCCCGGGCCCGCAGGTCGGCGAGGTCGTGGCCGTCGAGCAGTACCCGGCCCTGCTGGGCCGTGTTGAAGCGCAGCAGCAGGGAAAACAGAGTGCTCTTGCCGGCTCCTGAGGGCCCCACCAGGGCCACCACCTGGCCAGGAGCGATGGTGAGGTTGAGGTCGTGCAGCACCGGTTGGGCGGCGTTGTAGCCGAAGCGCACCTGCTCCAGCACCAGCGCGCCGCGCACCGCACCCAGGGGCTGGGCCGTGGGGCGATCCGGTATTTCCACCGGTTCGGCCTCGATCTCCCGCAGCCGCTTTAGGGAGGCCTGCCCCTGCTGGAATTCGTTGAAGTTGGTGGTGAGGTGGGAGATCGGATCGATCAGCATCAGCAGGGCCGCCACGTAGCTGCTGAAGCCCTGGCTGTTGAGCCCGCCGGCCTGAATCCGGGCGGCCCCGATCAGCAGCACGGTGAGGATGCCGGCCGCCTCCAGGAACCCCACCACCGGGTGCTGCAGGGCCAGCAGTTTCAAGGTGCGGTATCTGGCCCGGCGGTGCAGGTCGATTTCCGTGTCGAAGCGCTGTTGCAGCCAGGGTTCGGCGGCGAAGGCCCGCACCAGGGGCAGGCCGCCGATCGCCTCGCCGAGCAGGCCGGCCAGTTCACTCACCTGCTTCTGGCTGCGTTCGGCCGCCGCCATCACCCGGGCACCGAAGCTGCTCACCAGCAGCACCACCACGGGGGCCAGCAGCAGGGTGGCCAGGGCCAGGGGGCCGTCGAGCCAAACCATGTAGCCCAGCACCACGACCAGCTGCAGGGCGCTGGGGGTGGTGTCCTGGATGGTCTTGTAGATCACCTCACCCACCCGGTCGGCGTCTTCGGTGAGCCGGTAGGTGAGGTCACCGGCGGAGAGCTTCTCGAGGGCCCCGAAGTCGAGGCTCTGCAGGCGGGCGAAGAGGCCCCGGCGTAGCTCCTGGCTCACCCTTAGGGCGGGGCCAGCCAGCAGGATGTCCTGGCCGAACTGGGCGGCCTTCTGCACCAGGAACAGCCCCAGGGCCGCTGCGATCGTGCGCAGCACCAGGGGGAAGTCGCCGGCGCCGATGGCCGGGATCAGCCGACCGGCCAGCCAAGCCAGTAAGGGCCAGCAGGCCACATACAGAAGCATGCAGATCCCACCGGCAGCGAGACGGCGGCGGTGGGGCTTCAGCAGCGGCCAGAGGTGTCGAAAGCCGGCCGGCGAAGGTGCAAGCATGGGTCCACGCTATCGCTGCCGTAGGTCGCGGGCCCTTGAAACTCGACCAATTCCTCAAATTTCAGGGCCTGGTGGGCACCGGCGGTGAGGCGAAGCTGCGGATCCAGCGTGGCGATGTGCGGGTGAACGGCACGATTGAAACCCGCCGGGGCCGCCAGCTGGCCCTGGGGGATGCGGTGGCGGTTGACGGCCATGAGGTGCTTTATGCGGTGGCCCGACCGGCGGCCCATTAGGTTTTGCTGACAATCAGTGAGGTGGTGCCGGTGCGCAAGGCCGTGATCGCGGGCAACTGGAAAATGCACATGACCTGTGCCGAGACGCGGATGTTTGCGGCTGCATTCCGCCCCCTCATTGCCGATCTCCCCGACGACCGCGAGGTGGTGATCGCTCCCCCCTTCACCTCGATTCCCACCCTCTGTCGCCACCTGGAGGGAGCCGGGGTGAACATCGCCGGCCAGAACGTGCACTGGGAGGACACCGGTGCCTATACGGGCATGATCTCGGCGTTGATGCTGCTAGAGCACGGCGTGAGCCACGCGATCGTGGGCCACAGCGAACCCCGCAAGTACTACAGCGAGAGCGACGAGCAGATCAACCTTCGCGCCCGCAACGCCCAGCGCCATGGACTGGTCCCGATCCTGTGCGTGGGCGAGAGCCTGGATCAGCGGGAATCCAATGAAACGGAGCGGGTGATCCACCGCCAGATCGAGCAGGGCCTCGAAGCGGTGGATCCCACCCGTCTGATCGTGGCCTACGAACCGATCTGGGCGATCGGCACCGGCAAGACCTGTGCCGCCGAGGAGGCCAACCGCATCTGCGGCTTGATCCGGGGCTGGGTGGGCAATCCTTCCGTCACGGTCCAGTACGGCGGTTCGGTGAATCCGGCCACCATCGACGACCTGATGGCCCAGAGTGACATCGATGGCGTGCTGGTCGGTGGGGCCTCGCTCGATCCGGTCAGCTTTGCGCGCATCGCCAACTACGGCCGCTGAGACTGGCGGCGCCGTGATCGAGCAAGCCCGTTTTGCCTGGGGCGAGCGCACCGCTGTGATGGGGGTGCTGAACCTCACTCCCGACTCCTTCAGCGACGGCGGCCGCCTCGCCACCGTGGCGCAAGCGGTGCATGCCGCTGGCCGGATGCTGGCCCAGGGAGCCGATCTGCTCGACCTTGGTGCCCAGAGCACCAGGCCCGGCGCCGAGGAGGTGGGCCCCGATCGGGAGCTGGCGCGGCTGCTGCCGGCGCTTATGGCCATTCGCGCGGCCCTTCCTGAGGCCCTGCTCTCGATCGACACGTTCCATGCGGCGGTTGCGGAGGCGGCCTTGGCGGCTGGCGCCCACTGGATCAACGACGTCAGCGGCGGCCGGCGGGATCCGGCCCTGCTGCGCTTGGTGGCAGCTGCGGGTTGTCCGCTGGTGTTGATGCACAGCCGCGGCGATAGCCGCAGCATGAACTCCCTTGCCCACTACGGCGATGTGGTGGCGGAGGTGCGGGCTGGCCTACTGGCCGCCACTGAAATGGCCCTGGCGGCGGGGGTTCGTCCGCTGCAGCTGATCTGGGATCCGGGGCTGGGCTTCGCCAAGGACACGGACCACAACCTGGCGCTGCTCCGGGGCCTGGGAGCCCTGGCGGCGGAGGGCTTCCCCCTACTGGTGGGGCCTTCTCGCAAGCGCTTCATCGGCGCGGTTCTGAGCGAGCCCAGGCCGCGGGCGCGGCTGTGGGGCACGGCGGCGGTGTGCAGCCAGGCGATTGCCCAGGGGGCCCGCATCCTGCGAGTGCACGACGTTCGGCCAATCGTGCAGGTTGCCCGCATGGCCGACGCGCTCAGGCCTGGTAATCGATCTGCCCCTTTTCGTTGACTTTGGCGAGCGAGAAGAAGCGGGCCGTGGTGGCGGAGATCAAGCCGAGTTCAGCCAGCAATTCGCCGATACGTCCTCCCTTGCTGCGTTGCAGGTCAAGTGCCTGATCAAGTTGCTCGGGGGTGATGCAGCCCATTTCCACCAGGCGCTCGCCCAGCCGCTTCTCCTTGAACCCCTGCTCATCGAAGAGGCCGGGGTTGAGCAGCAGGTCCAGCAGCTGGGGCGGCACCTGCATATTGAGCCGTAGGAATTCCCCAAAGCGCTGGGTTTCTGCGAAGGGGCGGTAGTCCTCCAGCAGCTGCTCCAGCTCTTCGATGTTCAGCACGCCCGCCTGCTCCAGCTTGCTGCCGAGGGTTTGGCGCTGAAAGCTGGTGTTGGTGCTGGTCGCGGCATTGAGATCGCCCTCCACCACTTGAGGCGCTTGGAAAGCCCCCTGCACCCAAGGGTCGCTACCAAGGAAGCCAAACAGCTCGCTCGGGTTCAGGGTGAGGCTGCCGAGACTTTCTTCGATCAGCTCTTCGAGAAAGGCCACCTCCGTCGTGGGGCCAATCACCTGGAATGGCAGGCGGGCACTGTTGCCGTTGGCAACGAGCTCCAATTGGACTTGATCCGAACGCAAACGGAACCGGTACATAGCTCAACTCTGAACTAATACTGCACGGCTGGCAGTAGTGGATTCAAGAATCAGCCTAGCTTTGATTTGCCAGTTTGCCTTGGCAAGGATATTCCCTTTTCGAGAACTTCCTGAGAATTTTCTGAGAATTCGTGACCATCCCGTCTTGGAAAGCTTACCTTTGGCATAGCCGCAGAAGAGATTTGATAAGAACTCTGGAGTTGAGAGATCAGAGCCGATTTGCTTTGCATAACTTTACCCAGGCGCTTGGCCGATGTGTTGCCAGTGTTCGCGACGCCTGGAATGCCAGCTTTGATCTGATCGAAGAGCTGGTTAACCACCGCTTTTTCCAGTCGCTTCGCGATGTTGATTGGAGAGCGTACCAGCTAGGCCCGATCTTGATTGCTTCGGTGCTCATTAATTTGCTCGAACTGGCATCTCCGCTTTATATCAATATCGTTTACACCTCCGTGCTGCCCAGTGGTGCGATGTCAAGCCTGCTGGTCATGACAGTGGCCGTGCTGCTGCTCATGGTGTTGGGTGGCTGGCTCAAGAGCGTGCGGCTGAGTCTCACCGGAGGTGACGGAGCTCGGCTCGAGCATCAGCGGCGCCTTGAGGGGCTGGCCCACTTCTCGCAGATGCGCTTAAGCGATTACCTCAGCGTCTCGCCTGCCACCCACTTAGAGCGCCTCAACAGCATCAACCTGTTGCGCGATGAGAGTGCCCTGCAGTCGCTCACTACCGCCATCGACCTGGTGTTCTCGCTGTTGTTTGTGTTGGTGCTGTTCCTGATTGCCGGCAGCGTCGGCTTTGTGGCGGTGTTTGCCATTGTGATTTATTTGCTGAGGGCCTTGGCATTCGCTCGCGAATACGAGGGGATCAGCAAGCAGCGAGACCGGCTGGAGCTCGAGCGGCTGAGTTACCAATCCAAGCTGATGGGCTCTATCGACCTGATCAAGTCGAACGGTTTGGCTCGTCAGTTTCGGGTGGGCAACGAACAGCGCCAGGAGGCGCTCGCTAGGCAGCGCATGGTGAACAACAACTTCAGCGGTAGATACCAGGCTTTCGGTTCGCTGATGAGCCAGCTCACGTTTGCTGGCATTGTGACTTGGGGTGCCCTGCTGGTGATCCAGGGAAGGTTGCTGGTGGGTGCCTTGGCGGCGGCCCTGCTGCTGGCGGGCAAAATCCTCAACCCTTGGCAGCAGGCCATGGGTTTGTGGAGCAGCTACCGCCGCCTGGCCCATTCCCGCGACGAATACGACGCCCTGATCGCCACACCGGTGGAAGGGGAAGGCGGCGACAAACAGCTCTCGATGTCCGCGGATGGCGCTCTCAGCCTTGCTCTTGATGGTCAGCCCCTGGCTGTGATTCCCAATGGCTCGGTGGCCCTGCTGCGCAATCAGCAGTTTGGCGCTAGCGCCCGCCATCTCTTTATGGCTCTGATTCAGATCGAGCCTGAGGCTCGTCTGCAGCTCAACGGCCTGCCGGTGGCCAGTTATCAACGCGACGGACTGCGCGCCTGCATCAGCCATGTGGACCCCGCCCGCCAGTTTTTTGAGGGGACCCTGCTGGAGAACATCACCAGCTATCAGCCGCGCCGCTACCAGCGCCGGGCTTTGTTCTGGACCTTTCTCACCGGCTTGGACACCAAGGTGAGAGCCTTGCCCCATGGGTACGACACAGCCATGGGCACCTCGCTGCCTTCTGGGCTGTCGCGCGATGCCCAGAAGCTCTTCCAGGTGGTCACCGCCCTGGCGCGCTCACCCCAGGTGCTGCTGTTGGATCTGAGTGATTGCTCCTACGGCAAGGAGTTCATCGACGGCCTGCAGCGCATCTTGAGGCGCACCAAAGGCCGCACGACGGTGCTGATCAGCGGCGCCGGACGGGTGCTCAGTTCGTTGAGTGACCAGCACATCGATATGCCGGTCAAGGGCCGGGAGGTGCTCGCATGACTATTTCTGTATCCCGCTCCATGTTGCTGCGCGATCTAACGCTCAGTCCAGAAGCGCCGATGGCCTTCTGCATACGGCTCCTGCTTCAGCAGATGCTGTGGACAGGTCGTTCCGATGAGCTGTTTGAGCTGTTCGGCAATGACCCGCGCCACATGGATCTGGTCGATGCACGCAACTTGCTGCTGCGGCTCGGTTACGGCAGCCGTCTGGAAGGTCTCGAGAGCTGGAGCCAGCTCAACCCCCAGCGACTGCCTGCCTTGTATGTGGCTCCAGACAACGTGCCCTACGTGTTGTCGATCACGAGTAAGGGGGATCTTGTCGCTGGCAACGTCAATGGTCGTGCTGAACTTCATACCCTGCCAACCGGCGGCAGGCTGGTGTTTCTTCAGGACAAGGGCAGTACCGAGCGGGTGACCCTTCTTCAGCAGATTTTTTACCGCTTCACCAATCGTATAGCAGTGCTCTACGGCATCAGCTTTGCCTTGGCGCTGCTGGCGATGACACTGCCATTTTACATCCGGGCTATCTATAACATTTCAATCCCGAGCACCAGTGTGCTCTCCACTTTCTGGATCTTTCTGGGGGTCGTGCTGCTATTCGTGCTCGATTGGATCCTGCGTCAGTGGCGCACCACCCTGCTCTCCCAACTCTCGGGGCGGCTCGATGCTCTGCTGGGGGTGAATCTGGTGGAGAAGCTGTTTGGCCTCGACTACCGCCAGATTGAATCCCTTGGTCAGTACGGCCTTGCCAACCGGCTTCGCAACCTTGACGGTCTGCTGGCCTATTTGCAGGGCCCCTTGGCGCTGGCCTGCCTGGATTTCCCCTTTGTGGTGATCTACTTAGGTGCCATCGCAATGATTGCAGGACCGCTGGTGTTTGTGCCTCTGGTGTTAATGGTGCTCAGCGGCCTGCTGGTGTGGTTGCTCTCTCGCTACTACACCGGTGCCTCCGAGCTCAACCTGGCTACGGGAATCGGCATCACTCAGGCACAGCAGGAGCTAGTGAATCGTTTTCTTGAAGTGAAGCTCGCCAATGTGGAATGGGTGTGGCTGCAGCGGCTGCGTGGGCTGTCGGCCCAGAGCACGAGCAGTGGCCTCACGATCAACCGCCAGGTGGGCCGGTTGCAGGTGATCGTTAGTACCACCGCCCAGCTGGCCAGCGTGCTCACCCTGGCTATCGGTGTCTGGTTGGCCTATTCGAGTGGCCAGGGTCCTGCGGCCATGGGCAACCTGATTGCCGCCATGTTCTTCGTGTTTAGGGTCTTCACACCGTTTCAGCAGTTGATGAATGCCTTGCTGCGCTTCGATGCGATGCGTCAGCAGTATGGCCAGCTCGATCAGTTCTTCAGGCTGCGCAGCAGCACTCGAGCCGCCGGTGCCTTGGTGAGTGCACCGCGCATGCGGGGATCGATCTTGCTGGATTCAGTGGCCTGCCGGCTGGGCGGCGAGGCTGCCTTGGCCATCACCAGGGTGTCACTTTCGGTGGCACCAGGCGAACTGTTGGCAATCACCGGCAATTCAGGTTGCGGCAAGAGCACGGTGCTGCGTGTTGTCGATCAGCTTTACCCGCTTGTGAGCGGTACCTTGCTATTTGACGGCAAGGACTACCGCCAGTTCAGTTCCGAAGCCATCCAGCGCAATATTGCCTACCTGATGCCACAGAGCGAGCTGTTGCCTGGCACGATTTGGAGCAACCTCACGGCTATGAACCCAGACGTCACCGTGGACGGTGTGCGGCAGATCTGTGCCAGCCTCGGCCTACTCGATTTTCTCGATGGCCTACCGGAAGGCTTTGACACGCCGCTCACGGATGAGATTGCCTATCAGCTCCCCAATGGAGTGCGCCGCCTTATGGCTTTAGCACAGGCATTGATCAAGGATACGCCCATTTTGTTGATCGACGACATCAGTCAGGGCTTGGCTCCTGATCAGTTCCAGGCGGTATTGGATGCCCTGCCATCTTTCCGGCGTTGCACCTTCAGTGGCCAGGACCGCAGCGTGATTCTGGCAACAGACAACAAGTTGCTGCTGGAGAAGGCTGATCGCCTCTGCATCCTTGATAAAGGCATCACCTCTTTCCAGGGCACGGCTGATGAGCTGCGAGCGCGTATGCAAAAGACAACAGCCTGATTACCTCTTTCTGACCCAACAACTCCTGAACCGCCATGACTTCCATCCCCTCCAACGGCCATAACTCCCCCTCTGGCATTGCCCTTCCTGATCCCCCTTCCCTTGCCTTGCCGCCTGCCGGCGGCCTGCTCTCTCGGCTGCCCGGCATGGACAGCCCTGATGCGATCACGCTGGTGGGTCGCAGCCGGCTCAGCCAAGCCCTGGAGCTGGAGGAAAAACCAGATAATCGCTATCTCCGACTCAGTCTTTATGTGCTAGGCGCGGCGGCCTTGATCTTCTTCCCATGGGCGGCACTGACCCCCATCACCCAAGTGGTGAATGCCTCCGGCGAGGTGATCCCCGAAGGTGAAGTGAATGTGGTGCAGCACCTGGAAGGTGGCATTGTATCCAGGGTCGATGTGAGCGACGGTGACGAGGTGCGCGTGGGCGAGGTGATGCTGGAGCTGCGACCCAATCTTGTTGAAAGTGAATATCGCGCCACTGAGCAACAGCTCAAAAATCTTCTGCTGCAGCAACAGCAGCTGCAGGCTGCGATCCGTGGGGAGCGGGTGCTGCCCCCCACTGAGGGCATCAAGGAGGGCAACAAGGTGAGCCAGGCCCAGGTGGACCTGCTCAATAGCCGCATGGACAACCGTAACGACCAGATCAAGGCGGCCCAGGCTGTTGTGGCAGAGAAGCGTGCTGAGATCACAGGGCTCAACAACCAGATTGCGCTGTATTTGAAGCAGCGGTCGATGTGGTCTGGTTTGGTTGCCTCTGGTGCTGCCTCCCGCCTCAACCTGCTCGATATCGACACCAAGCTGGCGGAGATGCGTGGTGCGCGTAATGAATCGCTCAAGGCCCTCTCCCAGGCGGAGGCAAATCTCAATGGAGTTCAATCTGGTTTGGTCTTTGAGCAGAACTCTCAGGTTGCTCAGTTGGTGAATGAGGAGGCTGTAGTCGCTGAAAACATTAAGAAGACTCGCAACCAGCTTGATCGCACCAAAATCACGGCTCCGGTGAATGGTGTCGTCAGCGATCTGCGCTTTAAGGCCCCTGGCGGCGTGGTCGGTCCAGGTGCGGTGGTGCTTTCCGTCGTCCCGAATAGTACTCAGAGGCTGGTGGAGGTGCGGGTTCCATCTGGTGATATCGGCTTCGTGAAACCGGGCCAAAAAGTGGATGTAAAACTGCAGCCCTTTGATTCCACTATTTATGGCTCAGTGCCTGGACGGGTGCTCAGTATTGGTGGTAACTCCGTGCAAGATCCCGACGACCGCAAGTACTACTACAAGGCTCGTATCCAGCTGGACCGCCAGTTTGTAGATGTGGCCAATCGTAAATACCCAATTGCTGTTGGCATGCCACTAGTGGCCGACATCAAGGGGCCGCAGCGCAGCGTGCTGCGCTACATCTTCCAGCCATTCAGCCGCACCCTTGATTCAGCACTGCGTGAGTCACGTTGATTTTCATTGGGCTTGCTTTGCTCTTCGGGCCGCTTCACTGCGGCCTTTTTTGTATTTGAGCTGTGTTGCTCGCAATGACTTGGCCTGTAGTCGGTTAATTCAATGCTATTTCCGTGCTTAAAGTTGCCTCTAGGCCTCCGCCCATTTGTATTAAAACCTGGGCGGGTAAAATTCTCAGTTGCCTCTCAGAAACCCCAAACTCGCTCTACTGCAGTCGTTCCCAGATTTATGGGATCAACTGCTGCGCGCCTGGAGGCCTGTTGCGCTGCTAAAGGTCGGTTTTCCACTTGATTGGCTGAACTGTTCTGCATAGTTTGGATACAGACGAATGTATCGAGACCATGGCGGAAGACCTACTCAGCATGCTCCCAGACGGCGCCCAAGCTGCCGAAGATGAGAGCCGTCTGGCAGGCAACATGCA
>JBEEKG010000097.1:0-3173 GCA_041168785.1 Cyanobacteriota bacterium | reverse complement strand
CCGCAGGCTTACAGGAGGCCTGCAGCTTTTCCCTGGTCGCGGCTGCACCGGGGCGGCTTCCCCTGGCGAATCCATTGCTGGCCGATTACGGCCACCTGCGTGACAACCTGCACGGTGAACTCCTGGCGGCTGCTCGCCGCAATTTGCAGAGTGGTCAACAGGGCTTTTGGGCCTTTGAAATCGGCCAGGTCTTCAGTGCGGCTTGGGGCAGCGGCATCGACAGCCATGCCCAACGCCATCTGCTTGTGGGGGTGATCTGCGGCGAACGGAGGTCCGAGCGGTGGACCACCAGTGGCAAGCCCCAACCCCTCTCCTACGGCGAGGCCCGTGGGGTTCTGCAGCAGGCCCTGGCCTCATTGGCCATCCCCTGCGAGGACCGTCCCCTGCGGGACCAGCCGCTGCTGCACCCGGGCCGGGCCGCCCAGATCGTGGTGGAGGGCCGACCGGCGGGATGGTTTGGCCAGCTGCATCCGGAACAGGCCCAGGCCCTCGACCTGCCAGACAGCACCTACCTGTTCGAACTGGACCTGGGGGCCCTGCTCACCGCCGCCACGCGGCGCAACCGCTGGCAGCCGGCATTTGCACCCTTTGCCACGGTTCCAGCCTCAGAGCGTGATCTGGCCGTTGTGGTGGGCGCCGACTGCCGTTCAGCCGACATCCTCCAGGTGATCCGCAAGGCTGGCAAGCCGTTGCTGGAACATGCCGAACTGGTCGATCGCTACGTGGGCGACCAGCTGGCAGAAGGGCAGTGCAGCCAGGCCTTCCGCCTGCGCTACCGCGATCCGGAGCGCACCCTCACCGATGAAGATGTGGAACGGGTCCACGCTGCGGTGCAGGCGGCCCTGGAGAAGCAGTTGGGAGCTCAGCTACGGGCTTGAGCCTCGGCTGAGGGTTGCACCGGAACCGAACCGCCGCGCCTCAGCACAGCCAGCGTTTCAACGTGGCTGGTCTGGGGAAAAAAGTCGAGGGGCTGAAGGGATTCCAGCTGATAGCCCCCATGGGCCACCAGCTGGGCCAGGTCGCGCGCGAGGGTGGCCGGGTCGCAGCTGAGGTACAAAATCTGTGCTGGTGGCCGCTCCAAAATGGCCGCCAGGGTCCCGGGCTCCAGTCCCTTACGGGGCGGGTCGAGGAACAACACGTCGCAGTGAGCCAGATGCGCCGCCAAGCACTCCGCCACGACGCCCGCCTCAAACGAGGCCCGATCGGTGAGTCCGTTCTCCCGGGCGTTGGTGCGGGCTTGTTGTACCGCTTCGGCGCTGAGTTCGATGCCGTGCACCTGCCAGCCAGCAGCCGCCACGGGCAGGGTGTACGTGCCGATTCCGCAGTAGGCATCCACCATCACGCCGGTGGGAACTGGTTCCAGCGCTGCCAGCACCAGGGGCACAACGCGCTCAGCCTGGCGGGTGTGAACCTGAAAAAAGGTGTCAGCCGCAATCTGCAGGGTCAAACCGCTGAAGCGCTCTTCGACCCAACCCCGACCAGCCACCACCCGGGTCTCCGGTCCCATCAGCGTGTTGGTGGCCAGGGGTTGCAGATTGAGACACACGCCCACCACCTCGGGCCAGCGTTGCATCCAGGCAGCTGCCAGGATTTCGAGCCCTTCGAGCTCGGCGTGGCTGCTCACCAGGGTGATCAGCACGTCACCACTGTGATTGCCTAGACGCAGCGCCAAATGGCGAAGTCCTCCCCCCTCCTGGAAGTCCCGATCCACTGGCCAATCACTGGCCTCCAGATCCGCCTTGAGTAGAGCGATCAAGCTGTCCAGGCGGGGGTCAAGCACTGGACAGTGATTCATGTTGACGATCGTGTGGGTCCCGCGGCGATAGAAGCCGGCCCGCAGTCGACCATCCTGAAGACGCTCCAACGGGATGATGGCGCGGTTGCGGTAGCCCAGGCTCTCAGGTGCCGCGAGCAAAGGCGCGACGGGCGTATCGAGATGGGCGATGCGACGGATGGCGTCGACAACCTTCTGGTGCTTCCAGTGCTGCTGGCCTGAGTCGGCAAAGTGCTGCACGCTGCACCCACCACAGTGCTCGGCCAGGATGCAGGGTGGGCGCTGCCGCTCCGGAGCAGGAACCAACACCTGTTCCAATTCGGCCAGCCAATGGCGCCGTGCCCGATGGGTGAGCCGGACGGCCACCTGTTCTCCTGGCAGGGCTCCGGAGACGAACAGAACCCGATCGTTGAGTCGGGCCACCCCTTGGCCGTCGTGGGAAAGTCCCGTGATCGAAACCTCCACCCGGCTACCGGTGGACAGGTCCAGGTTGCTGCCGGTGGTGAGGCTGTCCACGCGCTCCAGGCAATCCCTCACCCTACGCCGTGCAAAGGGGCGTTACACCTTGCTGTCGAGAGGCGGGTTCCCCCGGAAGAGTCGATACAGTGATGCACGCGTGTGGTCGCTGCGATGAGCGTCGTTCGGGATCTGATCCTCCAGGCAGATGATCAGCTGCGCTATCCGAGCGGCGGAGAGCTGCGCTCCATGGTGGAGTACCTCAGCCGTGGAGCCGATCGGCTGGCCGTGGTTCGAGTTCTCACCGACAACGAGAAAAAGATTGTCGATGAGGCAGCCAAGCAGCTCTTTCAACGCAAGCCTGACTACGTCGCCCCCGGTGGCAACGCCTATGGTCAGAAGCAGCGGGCCCAGTGCCTTCGGGATTACAGCTGGTACCTGCGTCTGGTCACCTACGGAGTGCTTGCCGGCAGCACCGAGATGATCCAGCAAATCGGTCTTGTGGGCGCCCGCGAGATGTACAACAGCCTCGGTGTCCCAATGCCAGGCATGGTGGAAGCGATGCGCACCATGAAAGAGGCGTCGATTGCCCTGCTCAGCACCGATCAGGCAGCGATGGCCGGCCCCTACTTCGACTTCCTGATCCAAGGCATGCAAACCAGCACCTGACCCCCACCAGGACGCCTTCTCTTACCCAGTCGACACCCGTCTCGGCTGGGTCTTTTTCTAATTCATAGCCCTGCGACTCAGGCAGGAATCACGGATTGCGTCGCGCATCCGCCCCGCCGACAACAGACCCATCCGTCCACGGTGCACAAGGCGGTCCATCTCAGCCAACGAGGGCGAGGCTCAGCAGCGAGGGCGCCGGGCAACACCACTTGAGCATTCTCAGTAGTACAAGCCCAGTCCAATCTCAAGTCTTGACCTAAGGCCCAACCAGCAC
>JBEEKG010000096.1:0-9251 GCA_041168785.1 Cyanobacteriota bacterium | reverse complement strand
CCCCCTCCCCTTCTCCCCGGGGAATGCGCAGGGCACAGGGGCCGCTGTGGTGGATGGAGGTGACCAGCATGCGCTGCAGCTCAGCCTCATCCTTGGGGGCCATCACCGTGAAATTGGGGATAGACCGGAAGTAGCTGATGTCGTATTGGCCCTGGTGGGTGGGGCCATCGGCCCCCACCAGCCCAGCTCGATCGAGCACAAAGGTGACGGGCAGGTTCTGGATGCCCACGTCATGGATGAGTTGGTCGAAGGCGCGCTGCAGGAAGGTGCTGTAGATCGCCACCACCGGCTTGAGCCCCTCGCAAGCCATGCCCGCCGCCATCGTGACGGCGTGCTGCTCGGCGATGCCCACATCGAAATACTGAGCCGGCAGGGCCTTCTCGAGCAGATCCAGGCCGGTGCCGGTTGCCATGGCCGCGGTGATGCCAACCACGGTGGGGTCCTGTTCGCAGAGCTTCACCAGCGTCTGGCCAAACACCTTGCTGTAGCTGGGAGGCTTGGGCTTGCTGGAGGGATAGGCCTTGCCGGTAGCCAGATCAAAAGCGCTCTGGGCGTGGTAACCCACCTGATCTGCTTCGGCGTAGGCATAGCCCTTGCCCTTGGTGGTGGCCACATGCACCAACACGGGGCCCTCGGTGCGGTGGGCCTGCTCGAAGGTGCGCACCATCCCGGCGATGTCGTGCCCATCAATCGGACCGATATAGGTGAAGCCCAGCTCCTCGAACACGGCACCCACCTTGGGTACCGCCAGGCGCTTCATGCTCTCCTTGAGAGTCTTGAGCTCGGTGGGCAGCTCACCGTGCAGGAAGGGAAGGTGCTTGATCGCCTCCTCAGCGTTGCCCTGCAAAAACTGCAGCGGCGGACTGAGCCGCATGCGGTTGAGATAGGTGGAGAGGGCCCCCACCGGAGGGCTGATCGACATGTCGTTGTCGTTCAGCACCACCAGCAGCTTGGTGGTCGGCAGGTGGCCGGCGTGGTTGATGGCCTCCAAGGCCATGCCCCCGGTGAGGGCACCATCGCCAATCACCGCCACGCATTTGAAGTCTTCACCGCGCCGGTCCCGGGCCAGAGCCATGCCCAGGGCCGCCGAAATCGAGGTGCTGGCGTGGCCGGCGCCGAAGTGGTCAAAGCGGCTCTCGCAGCGCTTGAGGTAGCCCGCCACACCGTCCTTCTGGCGCAGGCTGTCGAAGGTTTTGTAGCGGCCCGTGACCAACTTGTGGGGATAGGCCTGGTGCCCCACGTCCCACACCACCTTGTCGCGGTCAAGGTCGAGGGTTTGGTAGAGGGCCAGGGTGAGTTCCACCACCCCCAGGCCCGGGCCGAGGTGACCGCCGCTGGTGCTCACCACCTCGAGGTGCCGCTCCCGGATCTGGCGGGCAATGGCTTCGAGCTCTGGCGTGCTCAGGCCGTGCAGCTGATTCGGATGACTCAGCTCGCTGAGATGCATGCACAACCCTGGAGGTGGGGTGCAATCTAGGCCTTTGCACCCACCCGAAGGTGCCGATTGCGACACTGGTGCCATGAGCGAGGCCCCCCAGAGCTACTTACAGCGCATCCTGCGGGCGCGGGTGTACGACGTGGCGATCGAAACGCCCCTCGATCCCGCACCGAATCTCTCGGCGCGCCTGCACAACCGGGTGCTGCTCAAGCGCGAAGACCTTCAGCCGGTGTTCAGCTTCAAACTGCGCGGCGCCTACAACAAAATGGCTGGGCTCAGCGCCGCCGAACTGGAGCGCGGGGTGATTGCCGCCAGCGCCGGCAACCATGCCCAGGGGGTGGCCCTGGGAGCCCAGAAGCTGGGCTGCCGCGCCGTGATCGTGATGCCCGTCACCACGCCCGAAATGAAGGTGAAGGCTGTGGCCGCCCGCGGCGCCGAGGTGGTGTTGCACGGCGACAACTACGACGCCGCCTGCACCGAGGCCACCCGCTTGGGGACGGAACGGGGGCTCACCTTCATCCACCCCTTCGACGATCCGGATGTGATCGCTGGGCAGGGCACGATCGGCCTGGAGATCCTGCGCCAGTGCTCCTCACCCCCGGATGTGATCTACGTGGCCGTAGGGGGGGGCGGCCTGATTGCCGGCATCGGCGCCTATGTGAAAACCCTCTGGCCCCAGGTTCAGATCGTGGGGGTCGAGCCGGTGGACGCGGATGCCATGACCCGTTCCCTCGCCGCCGGCCAACGGGTGCAGCTCGAGCAGGTTGGCCTGTTTGCCGATGGAGTGGCGGTGCGCCAAGTCGGAGCGCACACCTTTGCCCTGGCCCAGCAGACGGTGGATCGCATGGTCACCGTGGATACCGATGCCATCTGCGCAGCCATCAAGGACGTGTTCGAAGACACCCGTTCAATCCTCGAACCGGCGGGAGCCCTGGCGGTGGCCGGGATGAAACGGGATGTGGCCCAGCAGGGGCTCCATGGCCTAACCCTGGTGGCGGTGGCCTGCGGCGCCAACATGAACTTCGATCGGCTCCGCTTCGTGGCCGAACGCACCGAGATCGGCGAAGACCGCGAGGCCATGCTGGCGGTGGAAATCCCCGAGCAAACCGGCAGCCTGCGGCGCTTCTGCGCGGTGCTCGGCCAACGCAGCCTCACCGAATTCAGCTATCGGCTGGCCGATCCGCGGGCGGCCCACATTTTTGTGGGGGTACAGACCAGCGGTACCGCCGATGAACAGGCCCTGATCGACGACGTGCGCCGGGCGGGCTTCCCCTGCCTCGACCTCTCCAATGACGAACTGGCCAAGCTGCACCTGCGCCACATGGTGGGTGGACGCCTGCCCGCCAGTGCCGGGGCTGCCCTTGAGCAGGGGGAGGAACTCCTTTACCGCTTCGAATTTCCCGAAAAGCCTGGAGCCCTGATGGCGTTCGTGAACGCCCTGCATGCCAGCTGGAACATCAGCATCTTTCACTACCGCAACCACGGAGCCGACGTGGGCCGCATCGTGGTGGGGGTGCAGGTGCCCCACGGGGAGAGGGCCGCCTGGCAGGAGTTTCTCGAGGGGCTCGACTACCAGCACTGGGATGAAACCGAAAACCCGGCCTACCGGCTGTTTCTCGGCCCGAGTACCGCCTCCTTGCCGGCCCTGGCCTGAGCCAGAACAGCTGCGGTACCGTGCGGCCATGCACACAGGCTCAGCGGCCACTGAGGCGATCCAGGGTCTCTCGCTGCCGGCGCGGATGGAGGCCATCCTCTATCTCAAGGGCCGGCCCTTGAGCCTGGCCGAGCTGGCCGAGATCGCCGCCGTCAGTCGCGAGGAAGCCGAGCTGGGGCTGATCACCCTGATCACCGACTACGCCCACCGCGACACCGCCCTGGAAGTGCGTCAGGAGGGAACCCGCTACAGCCTGCAGCTGCGCGATGGCCTCGGCGACCTGGTGCAGAACCTGCTGCCCGTGGACCTCTCCACCGCCGCCCTGCGCACCCTGGCCACCATTGCCCTTAAGAAACGCATCCTCCAGTCGGATCTGGTGGAGCTGCGCGGCTCCGGCGCCTACGACCACATCAAGGAATTGCTGGCCCAAGACTTCGTCGAACGCAAGCGTCAGAGTGAGGGCCGCTCCTTCTGGCTCACCCTGAGCGAGAAGTTCCACCGCACCTTCGCCGTCAAGGCCGCCGATCTGCAGCCCCGCGCCAGAGCGGTCAGGGCCGCAGAGACCGAACCCCAGCCCGCCCCAGCCCCAGACCAATCTCCAACCCGGCCTGAAGGCTGGGAAGAGGCTGCCTAGAGTTCCCCCACCGAGCCATCCGCCGACGAGCACGACCCATGGACGCCCTGATTTTTCTGCTGCAGGTGGTTGCCCAGACCCTCGGCATCTACATCGTGGTGCTGCTGGTGCGGGTGCTGCTGAGCTGGTTCCCCAACCTCGACTGGAGCAACCCCGTGCTCTCCACGGTGAGCTCGATCACCGACCCTTACCTGAACGCCTTCCGTGGCCTGATCCCACCCCTGGGCGGCCTCGACCTTTCGGCGATCCTCGCCTTCCTGGCGCTTCAGTTGGCGCAGAGGCTGCTCCAAGGAGCCACGATGTCCTTGATGACATCGGGCTACTGAGCCGCCAGGGCCTGCTCCAGCGGCAGCAGTTCGTCGTCCTCTCCGGCCCGGGTGCGCACCGGAGCACTGAACCCCCGGGCTTTCACGTTGCGGAAGCTCAGGGGACCAGGCGTACCGGCCGGCACCGAGAGTCGCAGGGCGAAGGCTGAGCTGCCGGTTGGCACATCGCCGATGGAGCCAACGCGGGTGCGGTTCTGCAGCACCGGTTCGCCGCTGGAATCCACGATGAGTGCAAACACATCGGTGTCCACCACCGGCTTGCGACCCAGATTCAGCACCGTGCCCCGCAGGGCGTAGCAGCTGGCCCCCGCGGGGCGCCGCAACTCCGGTTGGGCGCCCACATCCTCCGAGGGGCAGGGCTCCAGGGTCACCTCCGACACCTGCAGGTCAGCAGCCCAGGCGGAGGGGGGGGCCAGCAACAACAGAGCCGCCAGAAGGGGAGCTAGAACAAGCCTGATCACCGCCTATCCCCGCTACCTGCGATCACGTTACGGGCGGCGCGGCTGCGGAGTTTGTCGAGGTTGGCCTGGGCAATCTGATCGAGCTCGAGGCCCAACTCGGTGGCCAGCTGGGACACGTACCAAAGCACATCGCCCAGCTCCAGCTCCAGGGCAGCGATGACCTCCGGGGTAAAGGCACCGTTCTCGTCGCGCAGCACCTTTTTGACCTTGTCGGCCACCTCGCCGGCCTCGCCGCACAGGCCCAGGGTTGGGTAGATGGGGTTTGCACCGGCCTCGGGATAGCGAGCCGTGGCGCGGGAGCGCTCCTGGTAGGTCTGGAAATCCAACTGAGGCAACCCGTTGCAGGCCTGGATGGTAATTTCCAGCTGTCTGATGGCGTGTTGATGCCCCAGCCCGATCTCATGCGTCGCACCAAGATCGTGGCCACGATCGGGCCCGCCACGGAATCTCCCGAACGGCTGCGCGAGTTGATCGCCGCCGGCGCCACGACCTTCCGCCTCAATTTCTCCCACGGCGACCACAGCGAGCACGCGGCCCGGATCGCCACGATCCGCCAGGTGGCCACCGAGCTGGGCATCGAGATTGGTATCCTGCAAGACCTCCAGGGCCCGAAGATCCGCCTGGGCCGGTTCGCCGAGGGACCCATCACTCTGGCGAAGGGCGACCCCTTCACCCTCACCTCCCGCGATGTGGCGTGCAATCAGACGATTGCCACAGTCACCTACGACAAGCTCGCCGACGAGGTGGTGCCTGGCAGCCGCATCCTGCTGGATGACGGACGGGTGGAGATGCTGGTCGACCGAGTCGACAACGCCCTGCAGACCCTCTATTGCAGCGTCACCGTCGGGGGCGTGCTTTCCAACAACAAGGGGGTCAATTTCCCGGATGTGCAGCTGTCGATTCGGGCGCTGACAGAAAAAGACCGCATCGACCTGGCCTTCGGCCTGCAGCAGGGGGTGGACTGGGTTGCGCTCAGCTTTGTGCGCAATCCGTCCGACATGCGTGAGATCCGCGAGCTGATCCGCAGCCACGGCCACCAGACCCCAGTGGTGGCCAAGATCGAAAAATTTGAAGCCATCGATCAGATCGACGACATCCTGCCCCTCTGTGACGGCGTGATGGTGGCCCGCGGCGACCTCGGTGTGGAGATGCCCGCTGAGGAAGTGCCCCTGCTCCAGAAGGAGCTGATCCGCAAGGCGAACAGCCTGGGCATCCCGGTGATCACCGCCACCCAGATGCTCGATTCGATGGTGAGCTGCCCCCGTCCCACCCGCGCGGAGGTGAGCGACGTGGCCAATGCCATCCTCGACGGCACGGACGCCGTGATGCTCTCCAACGAGAGCGCCGTGGGTGATTTCCCCGTGGAAGCTGTGGCCACCATGGCCACCATCGCCAGGCGCATTGAGCGCGACTACCCCCAGCGGGTGCACGACAGCCACATGGCCTCCACCATCCCCAATGCCATCTGTCAGGCGGTGAGCAGCATTGCCCGCCAGCTCAACGCCGCCGCAATTTTGCCCCTCACCAAGGGGGGATCCACGGCCCGCAACGTCAGCAAGTTCCGTCCCAGCACCCCCATCTTGGCGATCACCAGTGAGGTGAACGTGGCCCGCCAGCTGCAGCTGTGCTGGGGGGTCAATCCCTTGCTGGTCGAGGAGCAGAGCTCCTCGACCAGCACCTTCAGCCTGGCCATGGGCAAGGCCCGCGCGCTGGGATTCCTCCAAGACGGCGATCTGGTCGTCCAGACCGCCGGCACCCTCGCTGGCATCAGTGGCTCCACGGATTTCATCAAGGTGGGCATCGTCTCGGCCGTGCTGTCGAAGGGCACTGGCATCGGCAGCGGTTCGGTGAGCGGCCGAGTGCGCCTGGCGGAAAGTGCGGAAGCGGCCGCGGCGATTCAGCCCGGTGAAATCCTCGTTGTGCGCGACAGCACGGCCGACTATGTGGAGGCGATCCGTAAAGCCAAGGCCGTGGTGGCCGAAGTGGACGGGGTGGAGAGCCACGCCGCCGTGATTGCCCAGCGCACCGGGATTCCGACGATCGTGGGAGTCGACAACGCCTTTGCCAGCTTGCGCCAGGGAGAGATCGTCACCCTGGATCTGATCCGCGGTGAAGTGCATCGCGGTGCCCGAAGCCACAACGCGGACCCCGGCGGCGCCATCGTCTAGGGCCACCAGCCGCGCAGCCATGGCATCCAAGCTCCCGATGCGGGAAACGGTGGGGATGGCCCTCTCCACCCTGCGCTCCAACCGACTGCGGAGCCTGCTCACCATGCTCGGCATCGTGATCGGCAATGCCTCGGTGATCACCCTGGTGGGAGTAGGTCGTGGTGCCCAGAACCTGGCGGAAGGCCAGCTGAGCAATCTGGGGGCGAACGTGCTGTTCGTGGTTCCAGGCAACAACGACACCCGGCGCCAGGGCATCGACTTCCCCAGAACCCTGGTGCTCGAAGACGCCGAGGCCATTGGCGAGCAGGTGCCCAGCGTCAAACGGGTGGCTCCGCAGATCACCCTGAGCGAGGTGATCCAGGCCGGCGGAATCAGTAGCACCGCCTCAGTGTCGGGGGTAACGCCGGAATTCCTGCCCGTACGCCAGTTTGAGGTGGCCCAGGGCCGCTTCTTCTCCGCCAGCGACCTCAACAGCGCCCGCAACGTCACGGTGGTGGGACCGGATTTGGGCAGCAAGATGTTTCCGGGCAGGGCTCCGGTTGGACGCCAGCTGCGCATCCGCAACCAGCTGTTCGAGGTGATCGGCGTGCTGGAACCCAAAGGCGCCGTGTTCGGGCAGAACCAGGACGAGAACGCCTACGTGCCGCTCACCACCATGGTGAGCAAACTGTCAGGCCGGGATCCCACCTACGGCGTCAACCTCAACTTCATCAGCGTGGAGGCCCGCGACGAGCAGAGCACGGGTGCAGCCGCCTTCCAGATCACCAATCTCCTGCGCCAGCGGCACCGGATCCTGCGGGAGGACGACTTCGCCGTGCGCTCCCAAAAAGATGCTCTCTCCATCGTCAGCACGATCACCGGCGGGCTCACCCTGATGCTGGGAGCCATCGGGGCTGTGTCGCTGCTGGTGGGCGGCATCGGCATCATGAACATCATGTTGGTGTCGGTGAGCGAGCGCACCGAGGAGATCGGTCTGCGCAAGGCCCTCGGCGCCCGCAGCGGCGATGTACTGCTGCAGTTCCTGGTGGAGTCGCTGGTGCTGGCCAGCCTTGGGGGGGTGATCGGCAGTGCTGTCGGGATCGGCACGGTCACGCTGGTGGCCGCCATCACACCCCTGCCGGCATCCATTGGTGGTGTCACCGTGCTGGGCACCGTGATGCTCTCCGGCTCGATCGGCCTGTTCTTCGGCGTGGTGCCCGCCCGCCGGGCGGCCCGCCTGGATCCGATCGTGGCGCTGCGGAGCCTCTAGCCCGCCGCCCAGAAACCAAAGAAACTATTAAAAATCAGAAACCGTGGCCTTCGTCACCAAAGCCACACGCAGGCCAATGGCTTGATGGGTGGATTGAAAAGGAATCGACCTTGGCCCTGTTGGCGTGCGGCTATCGCAACACCAGTGATCGGATGGTGATCCTGCGGTGCGTAGGACCCGAGGAGTTCTTCCTCGAGCGGGTGGTCTTTCCCTTCGAGCTGTTGAGCTTCCAATGTCCGCCCCAGAGTGAGGTGAAGATCTGGACCCACGGCCTGGGCGGACCGGAGCTCCTGGAGTCGATTCAGACGCACGAGCTCCTGATCGAATCGCCGACCAGCCCCGCCCAATTGGAAGCGCTGCCCGGCCACAGCCAGAACGGCGTGACGGCCGACGCTGGAGACGACCTGGATTCATGGGCCGTCGCAGGCTGATTGCGGCGACCCTGGGACGGCCCTCGCCGCCGTTACACTTGTTAAGAATTTGTCTCAGCTATGAACCAGCGCTGGCGTCTGATTGCCCTCTGGCTACTGCCCCTGGCAGTGGTGGCTTTCCTGGGATGGCAGTTGCTGAGTAATGGAGGCACGGCCCGGTTCAACCCGAACACCGCCACCAGCCCCACCGTGGTGCCGCGCAATGCGGCGGTGGCCCGGATGAGCTACGGCCGCTTCCTCGACTATGTGGATGCCGGCCGAGTCACCGCCGTTGACATCTTCGATGGCGGACGCAGCGCCGTGATCGAGGCGGTGGATCCCGATCTGGACAACCGAGTGCAGCGCCTGCGCGTCGATCTACCCGGCGTGGCCCCCGAGCTGGTCAACAAGCTCAAGGACCAGGGCATCAGCTTCGACATCCACCCCCCCAAGAGCGCCCCGCCCGCTCTCGGATTGCTGGGCAACCTGCTGTTCCCCCTGTTGCTGATCGGCTCCCTGATCTTCCTGGCCCGCCGCGGCAACGGCATGCCCGGTGGCCCGGGTCAGGCGATGCAGTTCGGCAAGACCAAGGCCCGCTTCGCCATGGAGGCTGAAACCGGAGTCAAGTTCGACGATGTGGCCGGCGTAGAGGAGGCCAAGCAGGACCTCCAGGAAGTGGTGACCTTCCTCAAGACTCCCGAACGCTTCACCTCGGTGGGCGCCAAGATTCCCAAGGGTGTACTGCTGGTGGGCCCCCCCGGCACGGGCAAGACCTTGTTGGCCAAGGCCATCGCCGGCGAAGCCGGGGTGCCGTTCTTCTCCCTCTCCGGTTCGGAGTTCGTGGAGATGTTTGTGGGCGTCGGCGCCAGCCGCGTGCGCGACCTGTTCAAGCGGGCCAAGGAGAACAGCCC
>JBEEKG010000095.1:0-2921 GCA_041168785.1 Cyanobacteriota bacterium | reverse complement strand
GTCGAGAGCGCTAGTTGCTTCATCAAGCACCAGCAGCCGGGGCTGGGAGAGCAGGGTGCGGGCGAGGGCCAGCCGCTGCCGCTGGCCGCCGGAAAGGCCGGCGCCGCGTTCGCCCACAGTGCTGCTGTAGCCCGCAGGAAGCTCCATGATGAAATCATGGGCGCAGGCCAAACGTGCCGCCTGCACGATCGCATCACTGCTGGCATCGGGATCGGTGAGGGCAATATTCTCTGCCACCGTGCCAGTGAATAGCAGGGGCTCCTGGGGCACGATGCCGATTTGGCGCCGCAGAGAGTAAAGCTCAACTTTGTCGATGTCGTAGTTGTCGATCAGGATCCGGCCGCTACCGGGTGAATAGAGGCGTGCCAGCATTTTGGTGAGGGTGCTCTTACCGCTACCGCTCTGACCCACCACCCCCACAAAGGTGCCTGCTGCGATTGTGAAGTCGATGTGACGCAACACCTGGGTCCCGCCGGGGGTGAAGGAGAAGCAGAGGTCGTCAAAGCGCACCTCGCCGGCGATGGGCGGCAGAGGAATCTTCTGCTTATCAGCCTCGTCTGATTCCTCCGGGGTATCGACCACATCGGCAAGGCGCTCAAAGGAAACCTTGAGCTCCTGGATGCTCTGCCAGATCGAAGAGAGCCGCAGCAAAGGCTGGGTGACGTAGCCGGAGATGATCCGGAAGGCGATCAACTGGCCCAGGGTCATGTCGCCGGAAAGCACCAAAGAGGCCCCTACCCAGAGCACCAGCAGCTGGGAGAGCTTCTGCAGCACCTGGGAGGTTTCGTTAAGGGCCGTACCAGTGATTGTTTTTTCAAAGGTGCGGGAGATGTATTTGCCGTAGAGGTCTTGCCACTTCCAGCGGCTGATCATCTCGACGTTCTGGGCCTTCACCGTCTGGATGCCGGTGAGCACCTCAACTAGGTGGCTCTGGGTGCGGGCGTTCTCCTGGGCCGCATCGCGGTATTGACGGCGGAAGAGGGGAGCCCCCAGCACGGTGAGGCCGATCTGAATCGGCAGCACGCACAGGGCGATCAAGGTGAGCAGCCAGCTGTAGATCAGCATCACGGCGATATAGATCACCGAGAAGGCAGTGTCGAGCAGGGTGGTGAGCGCTTGGCCGGTGAGGAAATTACGGATCTTCTCCAGCTCAGCGATACGGGTACCGAGTTCGCCCACGGGACGGCGGTCGAAGTAATTGAGCGGCAGCCGCAGTAGGTGGTCGATCACCTCGGCGCCTAGGCGCAGGTCGATGCGATTAGTGGTTTCGCTGAATAGGAAGGTGCGCAGGGCGCCGATCAAACCCTCCATCAAGGTCACCACCACCAGGGCAAAGCCCAGCACCTGCAAAGTATCGAGGCTGCGCTGGTTGATCACCTTGTCGATGATCACCTGAATCAGCAGGGGGTTGGCCAGGCTGAACAGCTGCACCACAAAGGAGGCGATCAGCACCTGGGTGAGGATGCCGCGGTAGCGCTGCAAAGCCGGCCAGAACCAGGCAAAACCAAAGCGCTGCTCGGGGGTGGCAGAGCTGCGCTCCAGCATCAGCACATCGATGCCATCGGGGAAGGCCTCGGGAAGCTGGTCGGGGGGAATCTCCACCCAACCCTGCCGCGGGGAGGCCAGCAGCAAACCGCGGGCATTGGCGCCCCGCACCACGGCAAACCCGCCCTGCCAGGGGATCAGGGCCGGGGTCTGCAGGCGCGTGCCCTGGTTGGCAGGCACCCGCACGCCGCTTACGTGCAGACCCATCATCGCGGCAAGATTGCCGCAGAGCTGCAGATCCGGCGTCTGGCCGCGGCGCAACACATCACGCAGGATCTTCTCGATCGCATCGCGCCGGAAGGGCAGCTTGAGCTCCGCCGCCAACATCTGGAAACAGGCGAGGGTTTCCTCGAGGGGGCCGTTGCCGCGCAGCAGTTGCAGGGCCGTGCGATCCCGCTGGCCCAGATCAAGGGCTGAAGCCAAAGGCGGATTGGAGCCGCCAGGTTGGCCGGAGCTGCCAGAGCCCTCCGGCATCAGCTCGGCTTCCAGCACTGGAGCTACCGGCGCCAGCAGCTCCGCAGGCAGGGCGATCAGGCGTGGCGGTAGTGGTGGGGTGGCAGCCGGCACACCCTGGCGCGGATTTAGCGCTGCCCCGAGGGGGTGATCGATCAGGTTGTGGCTAGCGGCCAGCAAGCTGAACTCAATCGGCAGGGCGGCTAGGGCCGAAGGCTCAGGCGCAACCAATCGAGCTTGGGGGCGGGCCTGATCCAGCAACTCCTGGAGCGAAGTGCCGGCCTGGGGGTGCTGCTCAAGCAGCAGGGCCAGTAAGGCTGCCAATTCAGCGGTGAATAGATGGGAGCCACACCACTGGGCAAAGGAGGGTTCGCTGGCCAGCAACTCCAGGATCAGGGAATCGGCCAGCACCAGGGCCTCCACTTCGGAACCCGCACTTACCTCCTCACAGGGAGCAGCGCGCAACAGGGAGGCCAGGCCCACAAAGCTGCCCGGTCCCAGCTTTTCTGCGGTGCGCAGGCGGCCCTGATCCCGCACCAGCAAGCGAGCTGTGCCGGATTGAAGCAGCAGGATCTCAGAGGGGATCAAGCCCCTAAGGCAAAGGGGATCACCAACAGCAAACTGACGCCGGCTGAGCTGCTGCTGCAAACGCTCGGCGCTGGAGTGGGACAACCCGGCAAAGGCGGGATGGGCAGGCAGCTGAGAAGGGGCGGAATCGTCCATGGAACTCATGATGAGCCTAGGCTGGCCTTCTGGCTCGCATCGGCGGATACGCGTTTCTCCAACAGGGGCCGCAGGTCCACGAGACGTCGTTCAACCTGCTCGGAGATCCACTGCTCGAACAGCTCTTCGGCCATGCGGGCGGCGGTGGCCTCGTCGAAGGTGGCGGAAGTGAGGCTTTCGAGCCGCACCACCAGCCACCA
>JBEEKG010000094.1:0-7002 GCA_041168785.1 Cyanobacteriota bacterium | reverse complement strand
CCCAGCTTGCGCACCAGCCTGCACGATCGCGGTCAGCGGCTCACGCCCCAGCGCCAGCGGGTGCTGGCCCTGTTTGAGCGCATCGGCGAGGGCAGCCATCTCAGCGCCGAAGAGGTGCACCAGCGCCTGTTGCGCAGCGAGGAGCGGGTGTCGTTGGCCACCGTGTACCGCACCCTGCGGTTGCTCAGCTCGATGGGCCTGCTCCAGGAGCTGGAACTGCCGGAGGGCGGCCGCCGTTTTGAGTTGGCCAGCGATGCCCACCGCGACCACCACCATCTGGTGTGTGTGCGCTGCGGTCGCACGGAGGAATTTGAAACCCCGGCGGTGCTCCAGGCCGGGGAGCAGGCCGCGGGCCATCACGGTTTTCGCCTGTTGGAATGTGTGCTCAATGTGCGAGCCCTCTGCCCCGGGTGCGCGGCGGCGGAATAGGGGCGGGCGCAGGATTTTGCAAAAGCGCCAGCTCCGCTGTCGGCCTCCAGAACGCTTCTTAGCGTGAGCCCGTGTGGTCGCCTCGCACGCGATGCCTCGCGTCATGTCTGAATCACCCGCTGCCGTCAGTGGGATGTCTTCACCCTGGTTGCATCCCAGCCGGATTCTGGGCGCGGTGGTGGGCGCGGTCCTGGCCTTTCTGCTCACCTGGCGGCTGCCCCTGGTGCCCTCCACCGTGCTCAGCGCCATCGGCCTGGCGGCGGGCGCCAGCCTCAGCGGCCGACCCTGGCCTCCGCTCCGCTGGTGGGCCCTGGTCGGGGCGGTGGCGGGGGGTCTGCTCGGAACCGCCACCGTGATGGCCGGCCAGCTCCAGCAGCAGGACCCGCGCGGCGACTGGCTATCCCGCGCTGGTGTCGTGGCGGTGTTGGCGGTGGCCGGAGCCGTCTCTGGCCGGCTGCTCAGCGGCGATGCGCACCGCAGCGATCGGCACCATCCCCGCGACGTGTTGCGTTCGGCCAGTGCGCTCACCACAGGCATCTTTGCCGTGTTGGTGACCGTGGCCTTTGTGCACTCCGGCCTCGACGTGGCGCGCACCTTCTCCAGTCGCCTCAGCGCCTCCCTGACGATTGTTGTGGCCGCGCTCACCGTGCCGGGCTGGCTGGTGCACCTTCTGTTCCGTCAGGTGCGGAGGGCGCACGGAGCCAGCCATGCTTAATCCCGATACGGCGCTGTTCTCCGGTCTTGAGCAGGGACTGGCCGTTCTGGCCAGGGCCTTGCGCAGCCTGCTGGAGGCCCTGTCCCTGGGGACGGTGCTGCTCGGGTTGCTGGTCACCCTGCGTCAGGCCTGGATGGCCTGGCGCCGGCGACTGCGGGGCCCGGCCTGCTTCCGGGGGGTGCGGCTCACCTTCGGCAGCTGGTTGGCGATGGCCCTGGAGTTCCAGCTTGGGGCCGACATCGTCGCCACGTCCACCTCCCCCACCGGCGCCCACCTGGTGCAGTTGGCCGTGGTGGCCGTGATCCGCACCCTGCTGAATGTCTTTCTGGCCCGGGATCTGGAGTCCGAGCAGGCTTTGCAGGCGTCTGCGCTGGAGGCCCGTTCGTGAACCTCACCAACGAACTGGCCAAACAGCGCAACCGGGATGCGGCTGAGCGCACCCTGATGGCCTGGATCCGCACCTGTCTCTCCCTGATCAGCTTTGGCTTCGGCCTCGACAAGATCATTGCGGCCATTGATCGCGCTGCCACCTCCAGCGATGTGCAGGCTCAGCGCGGTGTGCAGCTGGTGGCGGCGGGCTTTGTGCTCACAGGGATCCTGGCGATGGTGGGGGCGACGATCCAATACCGCCGCGAGTTGCGCCGTCTGCACCACAACGACTACGTCTACCGCGACAAACCCCAACTGGCGGCGGCCACGGCGGTGCTGATCACCCTGATCGGCGTGGTGGCCCTACTGCTGGTGGCCTTCGGAGCAGGGCCCTAGCGCGCGCGGCGGCCGCCGCTGTCTTCAGACCGCTTCATTCTTTCTGTATCCAACCTGATGTGATGGCGCCATCTCCGTTGCTGCTGGTCCAGGCGACGTTGTTCATGATCATGTTCGCCCTGGGGGTGGCCCTACCCCTGGAAGGCTTCAGCCGCTGGCAACAGGAACGGGCCCTGCTGCTTCGCGCCCTCGTGGGCACCTGCGTGCTGGTTCCGCTGGCGGCCTTGCTGCTGCTGCTCTGGCCCCCCACCCTCGCCCTCTCCCAGCCAGCCCGCTTTGCCATCTCCCTGATGGCCGTGTGTCCCAGTGCCCCCTTGCTGCTCCGCAAGGCGGGTAAGACCGGAGGAGATCGTTCCCTGGCGGCCCTGCTCCAGGTGCTGGCCGCTCTGGTGGCGATCCTCACGATTCCGGTGCTGGCGATCCTGTTCTCCGACACCTTCGGGGTGGCCGGTTGGGCGATCCAGCCCCGTCATGTGGCCAGCCAGGTGGCCGTGGCCCAGTTGTTGCCCTTGCTGCTTGGCTTGGAGCTGCGGCGCTTGGCTCCCGGCTGGGCCAGTCGACTGGAGACGCCCCTCGACCGGATCGCCAACGTGATGCTGCTGCTGTTGGTGCTGGTGGTGCTCTGGAAGACAGCCCCGATGCTGGTGACCTACGTCGGCGCCAATCTCGTGGCCTTGCCCGTGATGGGAGCCTTGGTGCTGATCAGCCTGGCCCTCGGCTATGGGCTGGCCGACCGGAATCCCCGCCAGCGGGTCACCCTCGCCCTGGTCACCTCGATGCGTAATCCGGGCCTGGCGTTGCTGCTGGCGAGCACCTTCGCTCCCGGGGTCCCGGCCGTGAAATTGGGGATCCTGGTGTATCTGCTGATCACCGTGGTGCTCTCTGTGCCCTTTCTGCGCTGGCAACAACGGACCCAAAGCCAGGCCTGAACCATCCCCTCTGGAGTTTGCACTTTGCGCTGAATTGATTCCTTTGCGCTTGTGTTTTGGCTCCTCAAGATGGGTGTGAAGAAGTGCATGAATCTCCAGTCATCACGGTCATTTATTTCCATCCTTTGACCAGGCGTACTTGCCCTCTCTCGTCGCCCTCTCGCCTCCCATGCCAAACGGAAAACCCAACATCCTCATTCTCTGGGGGGATGACATCGGCCAGAGCAACCTGAGTTGCTACAGCCACGGGCTGATGGGCTATCAGACCCCCAACATCGACCGGGTGGCCAAGGAAGGGGCCAAGTTCATCCACTACTACGCCGAGCAGAGTTGCACCGCGGGTCGCGCCGCCTTCATCACCGGCCAGAGCGTGTACCGCACCGGGCTCTCCAAGGTGGGCTTGCCTGGGGCTGAGCAGGGCTTCAAGGACGAAGATCCCACGATCGCCGAGTTGCTCAAGCCCCAGGGCTACCGCACGGGCCAGTTTGGTAAGAACCACTTCGGAGACCGCGACGAGCATCTGCCCACGATGCACGGCTTTGATGAGTTCTTCGGCAACCTCTACCACCTCAATGCCGAGGAAGAGCCGGAGCTGCGCGATTACCCCCGGGAAGACGACCCCGAGTTCCCCAACTTCCGCAAGCGCTTTGCCCCCCGTGGCGTGCTCCATTGCTGGGCCAATGGCGATGGCACCCAGCGGATCGAGAGCACCGGCCCGCTCACCCGCAAGCGGATGGAGACCGCCGACGACGAATTCATGGCGGAGGCCAAGCGTTTCATCCGCGATGCGGTGGCGTCTGGGGAGCCCTTCTTCGTGTGGTTCAACACCACTCACATGCACTTCCGCACCTATGCCCGGCCCCAGGACATCGGCCGCTCCGGCCGCTGGCAGTCGGAATACCACGACGTGATGATCTATCACGACGAGTGCATCGGTGAGATGCTCAACCTGCTCGATGAGCTGGGCGTCACTGACGACACCATCGTGATGTACGGCACCGATAACGGGCCCCACATGAACAGCTGGCCCGATGCCGGCATGACTCCCTTCCGCAGCGAGAAGAACACCAACTGGGAGGGGGCGTTCCGGGTGCCGGCCCTGGTGCGCTGGCCCGGCCACATCCCTGCTGGCACCAACATCACGGGCATCTGCAGTCACCTCGACTGGCTGCCGACGCTGTTGGCCGCGGCCGGCGAGCCGGAGATCAAGCAGAAACTGCTCACGGGCTATCAGGTGGGGAACAAAACGTTCCGCATCCATCTGGATGGCTACAACATGCTCGACTACTGGACGGGCAAGGCGGATAAGAGCCCCCGCAAGGAGTTCTTCTACTTCTCCGACGACGGCGATCTGGTGGGTCTGCGCTACGACAACTGGAAGTTCGTGTTCAAGGAGCAGCGCTGCCCGGGCACCTGCCAGATCTGGGCCGAGCCGTTCGTGGAGCTGCGGGTGCCGAAGATCTTCAACCTGCTCACCGATCCCTATGAGCGGGCCGACATCACCTCCAACACCTACTGGGACTGGATGTTCGACCACGTGTTCATGCTCGTGCCGGCCCAGACCTACGTGGGTGAATTCCTCAAGACCTTTGTGGAGTACCCACCGCGCCAGAAGGCGGCCAGCTTTTCGCTGGAGCGGGTGATGGAGAAACTGGAGCAGGCTGCTAGCGGCGCTGCCTGATCCATGGCGAGCAAGCCTCCCGGACGACCACCAGCCTCCGGCATGGTGTGGATTCCGGGGGGCTCTTTTTTGATGGGTTCCGATCACCACTACCCGGAGGAGGCACCTGCCCACCGGCTGGAGATCCCTGGTTTCTGGATCGATCGCTCACCGGTCACCAATACCCAGTTTCAGAAGTTTGTGAAGGCCACCGGATATCAGACCGTGGCGGAGCGGCCGGCTGATCCGATGCTCTATCCCGGTGCCCGCGCCGAGCAGCTGGTGCCGGCCTCGATCGTGTTTGTACCGCCGCGGAGAGCCGTGGAGCACGCCAATCACTACAGCTGGTGGCAATACATTCCCGGCGCCAACTGGCGTCATCCCGAGGGCCCAGGGAGTTCAATCAAGGGACGGGACCAGCATCCGGTGGTGCACATCGCCCTCGCCGATGCCGAGGCCTATGCCGCCTGGATGGGCAAGCAGCTGCCCAGCGAAGCCGAGTGGGAGTGGGCCGCCTGGGGAGGCTGCCAGAAGGGTGAGTTTGCCTGGGGCGATGAGCTGTATCCCGGGGGTGTGCCGGTGGCGAACACCTTCCAGGGCGACTTCCCCCATCACAACAGCCGGCTGGATGGCTACGAGCGCACCTCACCGGTTGGGGCTTTTCCGCCCAACGGCTACGGACTCGTCGACATGATCGGCAACGTGTGGGAGTGGACCGACAGCTGGTATCGCCCCCACGGCCAGGCGGTTGCCGTGGTGCAGGACTCTTCGAGCTGCTGTGCGGCGGCGGAAGCGGCCAGCCGGGAGGCCAGCATCGACGTCCAGTCACAGCATGGGGTCATGCCCCGCAAGGTGGTGAAGGGGGGCTCCTATCTCTGCGCCCCCAGTTATTGCCGCCGCTACCGCCCCCCGGCGCGCATGGCCCAGGGCATCGATACTTCAACGGGTCATATGGGGTTTCGCTGCGTGGCGAGACAGGCCGGATCAGTCGCTCAGAGCTGACGACGGCCACAACGCGTCATGGGACTCAGAAGAAGAATTTCAAGCCGATTTCAACGCCATTCTGGTAGCTGCTGAAGCCGCTATCTGGGGTTTCACCATTGTTGTAATTCAGTCCGAGATAGCGCCAGGAGATGTTCAGGTCGGTGCTGTTACCAATGGCGTAGCCCAGGCCGAGCTGGGCATTGCCCGAAAGATCATCGGATCCACTCAGGTTGAAGCCACCGATGTCGGCGCGGGCGAAAGCCCGCAGGCGCGGCGAGAGAAACACGGTGGCTTGCGTCCCGATCAGGGGCTGAACCCAGGTGCGACCAAAGCTGCCTTGCCGTTGGAAACTGATGAATTTCCTTTCATCCACTTGGGCTGAGACATCCAGCTGGGCATCGATGATGCGGATCCCGGCGTAGGGGATCACGCTGAATTGACCGGGTTGCCCCACGGCGGTTTCCCGATTGCCGAATCGGTAGCGCAGGGCTAGGTCGTAGATGCCTTGTACCCCCGTCACTTCGGCCTGCCCGCTCAACAATCGACGCTGGGTGGCGTTGTATTGCCCCAACTTCACGTAGCTCAGATCGGTCAGCAGTCCGATGCGCTCGTTTTCAAGGCTGCCTCGGATCGAGGTTGCCCACTTCAACTTGGAGAGGACATCCCCGAGGCTCAGATCCGTATCCGTGCTGAAGCCATTGATCGTGGTGGTTCCGGTGGTTCGGATCGGTGCAAAGCCATAGAGCTCAACCGTGCCGGCCCAGGGGGAGGCTGGGGTGGGAGCTGGGGTCTCGGTTGAGGGGGACTCGCCTGGCTGCTGGTTTCCCGGCTGAGCCTGTGCCCCCAGATCTAGGCTGCCCAGCAGCGCGATGCCGATCAGGCAGGGAATGGCTCTGGCCGGATGCATGGGGTCATCAAGAGGATGGCGCCCATCATCTCGTTTTCGCGTTGCATCCCCACGCCCATTGGACGTTTGTTGTTGATTCGCCCATGCGCTCAGGAATGGATCTGCACGGTATGCAAATTCCTGCACATTTTGCCAATGTTTGAGTTGAAAAAAGGACCTGCCGCAGCTGTTGCGACAGGTCCTTGCCCCACTCTGTTTGTGGAAGTGGGTTGACTCAGACCGAGCCGTAGGCCACCTGGCAGGCTGCATTGAGCAGTTCTGCCTCTGAAGCGTTGCTTGGCTCCTGGCCGTTGATGGTGCCCTGGTTGCAGTTGGCCGTGAGTTGGTAGTTGTTGCCGTTGGCCTGAACCACAAAGCTCACCGAATCGCTGCTGGAGGGTTGAACCGTTCCGTAGAGCAGTTGGTAGTTGGTGTTGGGCACCACGATGTAGGAGGTGTGGTCATTCACGGCGTCATCGACGGCGTCATTGATGATCGCTGCGGTGGCCAGGGTGGCCACTCCCCAGGCCGCCGCGCGAGCTCCCCACCAACCCCAAGTCGGGGTGGCCCAACCGCCGTACCAGCCGTAGCTCCACGGCCGCGCCACACCCCAACCGGGACGGGCCCAGCCTGG
>JBEEKG010000093.1:0-11933 GCA_041168785.1 Cyanobacteriota bacterium | reverse complement strand
GGCATGGCCTGGCCGAAGGGGAAGTACTGGATTGAGCGCTGGGTCTGGGCACCCCAGTAGTGCTGCTCGGGAACCTCGATCGGCCCCATGCTGTCGGTTTCGAGGCGGCCCATCAGCGGCTCACCACCTCCGAATTGAGCTCGTTGAAGCTCTCGGTGCTGCTGCGGGTGCCGCCCTCAGGCAGGGGGATGCCGGTCGCCTGGCTCACGGCGGCGTTGATGGCATCCACATCCACCAGTCCCTGCTCATCGAAGATCACCCGTCCCTCGGTGTTGAACACCACCACCTGGGGCACCTGGCCCCGCCAGTAGTGGGCCGGATCGGAGGGTCCGGCATCGCCGCGGTTCTGTAGGGGGTCGGTCACCAGCGGAATCAGCTCGATGCTGTTGAGCCACACCCGCTGCAGTTCCGACACCACCGCCGAGAACTGTTTGCTGGCTGCATCGTCGTCGAGGTAATAGATCACCACGGTGGTGCGGTGGTCGGAGAGGGCCTGGGCCAGGCTGCTGCGCGGTGGCACCAGGGAGCCGTTGCCCGCATAGAGCGCATAGATGTTGCCGTCGTAGCTGTTGCTGGTGAGCGAGGCCTGGGCCGCGGCGGTGGGCAGCAGGCCCCAGAGGCCCGCCGCTAGAAGGACTCCCAGGGTGGAGGTGAGCAGACCCTGGAGGACGTTTTTGAGGCTGGTCAGCACCGACCCGATCCCGTTCCGATCTCGCCCATGTCGTGCCATGCCGAACTGCCCACCAAGTGGAGCCATTGTGAAGGGGCGTCAGCTGCGACCCAGGCTGCGGCCCATGCCCTGGGCGATGCCCCGGCCCACTAGACCAATGGCCCGGCCCAGCACCCGGGTGAGCAGCACCACCACCAGATCGCCGAGCCCCCGCACCAGGGCCTGCACCTGGGGGGCCAGGGCATCGCGGGTTTCCAGGCTGAGAGTCACCAGTTGCTGCAGCCAGCCCAGCTGGCGCAATTCCTGATCCCGGGGCTCGGTGAGGTCGTGGCAGCGGATGGCCCCTTCGCGCAGGCAGTAGAGCCGGCGGCGGCTTTCGTAGAGGCTGATCGGCCTCTCCACCCAGCTGGTCCAGCGCTGCTGGGCGTTGAGCTGGTTGCGCAGCCGTTCGAGGTTGCGGGTGGCCAGCAGCTCCGGTTGGAGCAGGTAACGGCGCAGCTCCGGCCAACTGCCGCAGCTGGCCAGCACTTCGGCGCTCACCAGTTCGGCGTTGCGCACCAGCCAGTTGCTGAGCAGCAGTTCTAGGTGCAGCACGGCCCGTGGCTCATCGGCGGCCACCAACTGGCCCTCCACCAGCAGGGGCTGGGCCCGCACCAGGGCGGCCAGCATCGGCTGGGGATCGGGCAGTTCCGGGTCTCCTCCCACCAGCTCACTGCTGTGGATGAGCGTCTCGGCCACGGGCAGGAGCTGGCCCTCCCGGGGCAGCTGCACGTAGGGGTTCACCAGGCTGCGCAGGGCCTGCTGGCGGAGTTCCGGTTGCCAGGTGAGCCAGCGCTCCTGCAACGGCTGCGTGGGGCACTCCTCAGCCAGCAGCCGTTGGCGCAGGCTGTCCACCTGGCTCAGCAGGGCCCGCAGTAGGTCGCGGCGGCGCTCCGGGCTGAGGCCCTCCAGGGCCAGCAGCTGGCCGCTGCGATTGCTCAGTCCGGCCTCGGCCCCGGCTTCCAACCGCTGGCGAATGGCACTCCAGATGCCATCGGCGCTGCGCTGCTGCAGGGTGATGGCGAGGACAGGCTCGCTTCTCTCCGGACCGGCGGCGCCACGGGCTGGTGGGGTTCGCGGTGCCTCGTCTCTGGGGCCCCAGGCCAGGCTCATCGGCCCCCAGAGCAGGAGCAGGAATTGCCGGGCCGCCGATAGCTCCCGCAGCCGCCCCTGCAGCACAAGCAGGAGCACCAGGTTGGTGGGTGGTGGCGTGAGCAGGCGTTGAATCGCCTGGCTGTCGGCGTCGATCTGCTGGAGTCCACTGATCAGAAGCCACTGGCCCAGTCCGAGGGTGGCGCTGGGATCGGGGCTGCCCGCCGCAGCGGCCGAGTCGCAGGACACCGCCAACACCCGGCCACCGGCGAGCAGGGTGGCCATGGCCTCGAGCAGCTCCTGGGGCGTCGGGGTCTCCAGCACCCCCGCGGCGGGTAGCTGGACCAGCGACCCATGGGCCAGCCCATGGCCGGCGGGCAGCAGCAGGAGCAACGGCGCCGGCTGCCACCGCTCCTGGAGCAGCTGGAGCTCGTGGTCCAGGCTCTCCAGCGAGGCCCCCCTGCTGCCCGGGCCAGCCACCTGCCAGAGCACCAACTGCGGCCGGCCTTTGAGCTCCTCGGGTGTCTGAGCCACCGTGTAGAGATCAGCCTGGGCAGTCAGCAGGCGGGTGAGTCCATCGCGCAGGAGTGGTTCGGCAAACAGCAGGAGCTGCGAACTCACGGGTCTGGCTGAGGAATGGAGCCACGTTAACGAGCCGAACCCGGTTTCTCCAGTGGCGACTTGACGGCAGCTCAGTCCAGGCGCCGCCGACCTGTGAGGTGCAGGGTGTAGCTCTCGATGGCGAAGCCGGTGTGGCGCTCGATTTGGTCGAGCAGGTCGCGGGGCAGCTCAACATCCAGATCCTGGATGGCGCCTGAATCGGCGCAGGTGAGGTGGCTATGTGGATCGCTGCGGTAGCCGTAGAGGCGGCCGCTGGCCCGATCGAGGCACTCGATCACCCCAGCGGATTGGAGGGCTTCGAGGTTCTGGTACACCGAGGTGTGGCCGATGTTGCGGCCCAGATTGTTCAGCTTTTCAAAGATGTCGCGGGCACTCAGGTGGCTTTTTTCCGCCCAGAGCAGATCCAGCACCATGCGGCGCTGGCGGCTGAGCCGCATGCCCAGCTCCCGGCAGCGCTGGTACACGTCGTCGACGTTTGCGGACTGCACGTTGGCGGACTGCACGTTGCGGGCCCGGTTGCTGGCTGGGATGGAAAGGGCGTCGGCGGGCACGCGACACACCTCGAATCGTGATTCATCTGTTATAGGCCAACCCGCAACCGATACGCTTACGGTGTGGGCATGGCCCCATCGGCCTCTAGCCCCATCAAGCGGCCGCATCCCTCTACGGGTGTGTGGAGCCCCAGGTGGTGGAGGGCGTGCCAATAGGTGGCGGTGTTGACCGCGATCACCGGTTTGCCCAGTTCCTGCTCCAGCTCCTCCACCAGGGAGGTGGCCACCAGGTTGGTGCCCACCTGCAGCAGCCCATCCACGCCGCTGTGGTTCACGGCCCGAAAGGCGGCCCGAATCTGTTCGGCGCTGATCCGCGCTGAAAACACTTTGCCCTTCTGGGCGCTGGCCAGGCTTTCCATGGCCCCCACCTCAAAGCCTTCGCCCTGGAAGTGGCTCAGCACGGCGGCGTTTGCCTGCTCGGGGAAGGGGGTGACGATGCCGAGCCGCCGGCAGTTCAGGCCCCGCAGTGCCGCACTGACGGCGGCGGTGGCGGTGGTCACGCCCAGGCCGCTCGTGGCCTCGAGGGTTGCTCTGAGTCGCCTGGCCACGCCAGCGGCCTCCGGCATGTATTCGGGGGAGTAGGCCAGCACCAGGTGGTCCGGCTCGCAGGCCAGCATCTGGGCGATGGCCGGTTCCATCAGCTCCAGCAATCGATCTGGGTTGGCCGGTAGTTCCGGAAACGGAAAGCGGAACGTGTGGTTGGTCACCCCCGGGGGCTGGAGGGAGGCCAGGTCGGGCTCCACCATCGTGTTGGTGGCGGGCACCAGCACCGCCAGCACGGCCCTCGTGCCCAGGGCGTCGGTCATGGCGCGGCGAGGTGGGTCGCTGGATCAGGCCATCATCGACGCTGTGGCCGGATCTTGTATCCGGCCCTCATCGATGGCCTGAAGGGCTTCGGCCAGGTTGACGCGGCCGTCGTAGAGGGCTCGGCCCACGATCACTCCCTCCACCCCCAGGGGGGCCAGGGCCAGCAGGGAGAGCAGGTGCTCCAGGGTGCCGATGCCACCGGAGGCGATCACGGGCACGGCGCTGGCCTCGGCCATGGCCCGCAGGGCCTCCAGGTTGGGCCCCGCCAGGGTGCCGTCGGTGGCGATGTCGGTGCTGATGATTGCGGCGATGCCGCTGGCGGAGAAGCGCTGGGCCAGCTCGGTGGCTTCGGTGCTGGTCTCCTCGATCCAGCCGCGGGTGGCCACCTTGCCGTTTTTGGCATCAATGCCCACCACGATGCGGCCCGGATGGCGCGCGGCCAGTTTGTCCACCAGTTCAGGCTGTTCCAGGGCCACGGTGCCGAGGATCACCCGATCCAGACCGCAGGCCAGCAGTTCTTCGGCCCGTTCGGCGCTGCGCACGCCCCCGCCCAGCTGCACGGGGATGGTGAGGGCGGCGGTAATTGCCTTGATCGCGGTGTCGTTGGCCGGCTGGCCGCTCCGGGCGCCATCGAGATCCACCAGGTGCAGCCGCCGGGCACCCTGCTGCTGCCAGCTGAGGGCCTGGGCCACGGGGTCGTCGCTGAAGCGGGTCACCTGCTCGTAGTCACCCTGGTGCAGCCGCACGCACTGGCCGTCGAGCAGATCGATGGCGGGGATCACCTGCATGGAGGGGGCCGGGGGCAATGACTGCCAGCCAGGCTGCCAGAGCTGGCGGTTGCGCAGCTCATGCAGTGGCACCACCAGCCGCCAGCCGGGCTCGAGCACGGCCTGGAGTTCCGCCGCCCGGTCGGCGCCCTGGCCCCGCTCCCCCAGCAGGGCGAAGTGGCGGTAGCCCTGGGTTTGGCCCAGTAGCGATGGCTGGGCAGTCCAGGCGGTGGCTAGACGCATCGCGGCAGAGGCAAGACCAGCCGGATTGTGGTCCCTGTGGGGACCCGATGACTCTCTGTGACTCATCGTTTCGGCCTGGGCTGCGGCCCTGGAGCGCCGTCAGATTGATGGTCGGGTTGCCCTGCCGTTGATGACGTCGAATCCGTTCCGCACGATTGGCCGAGGTGCAGGGGCTGCGCTGGTGAGCTGTGTGCTCAGCGCCCAGGCACTGGCGGCCGGGGCGGCACCGCCCAAACCAGCGCTCCACTTGGTCATGGTGCCCAAGGTGAGCCACCCGTGGTTTGAGGAGGTGCGCCAGGGGGCCCTGGAAGCAGGGCGGATGATCACCGCCGAGACGGGCCGGCCGGTGCGCGTCGACTACCAGCCCCCGGCCGAGGCCACCATCGAACAGCAGCAGCGGATTCTTCGCCGGGCCATCGCTTCAAAACCGGACGGGATCTTCATCGATCTGCTCGACACCACCCGACTGACGCCCCTGCTGAAAGAGGCCCGTGCGGCGGGGATCCGGTTGGCCGTGTTCGATTCAGAGGCGCCAGTGGATCTGGCCATCACCAGCGTGGGCAACGATTACTGCAGGCAGGCCACGCTGGCCTCGGAGCGGCTGGCGACCCTGCTAGGGGGCCGCGGCCAGGTGGCGATCATGCAGGGGGTGCCGACGGCACCAAACCATGCCATCCGCTTCCGCTGCCACGTGGAGGTGTTTCGTCGCTACCCGGGCATCCAGGTGGTGGCCACCCCCAGCGATCAGGATTCCATCCCTACCGCCGAGCGGCAGGCCCTGGCCACGATGAAGGCCCATCCCGCTCTGCGGGGCTGGGTGGCCAGCGACGCCAGCGGACCGATCGGGATTGGGCGTGCCATCCGCAGTCTGGGGGCCCAGGGGAGGGTGCAGGCCGTCGGTCTTGATGACCTGCCCGAACTGGTGGCTCTGATTCGCGACGGGGTTGTGCAATCCAGCGTGGCCACCAAGCCGAAGGCCCAGGGCTACTGGGCCGTGCTGGCCCTCTGGCAACAGCGGCTGGGTGCCCCGCTGATTGAGCGGATCGACACGGGGATCACGCTGGTGGAGTGAAGCCCCCCTTCTGGCCGGGGGCTTGAATGGCGCCCAGTTTCGTGGCCCCGTGGGCAGCAGCATGAACATCCTGGTGATGGGCGGCACTCGCTTTGTGGGCAAGCCGCTTGTCGAGAGGCTCCAGGCTGCCGGCCATGCCCTCACCCTGTTCACTCGGGGCAACAAGCCGGTGCCTGTCGGCGTGGAGCACCTGGTGGGCGACCGCAGCAGCGCGGAAGGGCTGGCGCCACTGCAGGGCCGTTCGTTTGATGTGATCGTCGACAGTTCCGGCCGCTCCCTGGAGGATTCCCGGGCTGTGGTGGACCGCACCGGGGCGCCCAGCCATCGCTTTGTGTATGTGAGCTCGGCTGGGGTGTACGCCGACAGCGAGCTGTGGCCCCTCGACGAAGACAGTCCGACTGATCCCGCCAGCCGCCATGCCGGCAAGGCGGAAACCGAAACCTGGCTCCGCGGCCAGGGCATCGCCTTCACCAGCTTTCGCCCCACCTACATCGTGGGCCCGGGGAACTACAACCCTGTGGAGAGCTGGTTCTTTGACCGGATCGTGCACGGCCGGCCGGTGCCCTTACCCGGCGATGGCAGCACGATCACCCAACTGGGTCACGTGCGCGATCTGGCCGCCGCCATGGCCCGCTGCATTGAAGTAGATGCAGCCGCCAATCGCATCTACAACTGCACGGGCCGGCAGGGCATCACCTTTCGCGGCCTGGTGCATGCCGCTGCCCGGGCCGCCGGCCAGGATCCTGCCGCCGTGGAGATCCGCAGCTTCGATCCCTCCGGTCTCGATAAAAAGGCCCGCAAGGCCTTCCCCCTGCGGCTGGCCCACTTCCTCACTGACATCACCCGGGTGCGGCGTGAACTGGCCTGGGAGCCCGAATTCGACCTTGAGGCCACCCTGGCTGACAGCTACACCCACGACTACGCCCTGCGGATGCCCACCCCCCCTGATTTCAGCGCCGATGCGGCCTTGATCGGCTGACGCAGCCATGAATGTGCTTGAGCGCGCCGAGTGTCTGCTGGATGCCGGCAGTTCCGGAAACATGAACTTCACGGTGATCGCCGGCTATCGCGGTTGTCTCGAAGTCGCGGCCCTGCGGCGGGCGCTGGTTGCCCTGCAGGAGCAGCATCTGCTGCTGCGCAGCACCCTGATCTGGGAGGGCGACCACTGCCACTTTGCGGAAACCGCTGCCGGCATCCCGATGAAGCTGCTGCCCTGGCCGGGGGATCGGGATCACCACGCAGCCTCCCAGGCCTGGAAGCCCGCCGCCATGGCAGACCTGCGCCAGCGTTTCAGCGGCGGCGGAGCGCCGCTTTGGCGGATCTCCTGGCTGGCGGGGGACGACCGCGGCCAGCTGCTGCTTACCTTCCACCACGCCATCGCTGATGGCCTCTCGGCCATGGCGCTGGTGCAGCAGCTGTTTGTATGGCTCGCGGCGGATGCCTCGGCCGCCAGCCCTGGATCCCTGGCCCACTGGGATGACCACACCCCGGAGTTGGACCGTACCTTCGCCAGCGCGTGTCATGGGGTTGGCGATGTGACCGCCCTGGTGGATCGGCAGGATGGGGGACTCAGCACCAGCTATGGGCTGGAGGAGCTCAGCGCGGAAGCCAGCGCGGGTGTGCTGGCGTGGACCCGGCAGCGGGGGCTGCGCCTCAATGCCACCCTCCATGCCGCCTTCCTGCAGGCCCTGGTGGCGGATGGGGTGCTGGCCGCGCAGACGACGGCCACCACCGTGGTGAACCTGCGCCAGCTGGCCGATCCGCCCCTGCCCTGGGACCTGATGCGCTTGCTGCGCGTCTGTGTGGACTCCCCGGTGACGGTGGATCCGGACGCCCCTCTCGATGCACTTGCCGCCGAACTCCATCGGGTGTTGCAGCAGCAGCTGGCGGCCGGCGCGCCCCTGGAGGCGTTGAACACGATTGCGGCTGCGGTGCAGGACGGACCATCGCCCCGCCAGCTCTGGCAGCGCAGCTGGCGGCGGGGCAGCCTGATCACCAACCTCGGCCGGGTGCCGGTGCAGGCCCACCACGGTCCGTTGGAGCTGGAGCGGTTGTTCTTTGTGGCCAATGTGGAGCCGATCGTGTTGCCGGATCAGCCCCTGGCGGTGCTGGGGGCCCTGAGCTTTCGCGAGCGGCTCAGCCTCACCTGCTTCCACATCGAACAGCAGCTCGACGATGGGCGAGCCGCCGCCGTGCTTGCCGACACCAAGCGCCGATTGGTGGCGCTTTGATTGAAGGGGAATGGAGCTGACCCTCGAGGGATTAAGGCGTGCGCAGGTAGCCCCAGGCCGAGCTCAGGGCCAGTAGCAGGGACGGCCAGAACAGCCAGAAGCCCGCGGCGTGAAAGACCGCCGCCAATCCGACCCCCCAGCCGTTGGGCCATAGCAAGAGCAACAGGGCCACGAACTGCAGGATCGTTTTGGCCTTACCGCCAAGCGAGGCGGGGCCCCCGCCCGTGGCGGCGCTGCGCCAGCCGGAAATCAACAGTTCCCGGGCGAGCAGCAGCCAGATTGCCCACAGCGGGAGCCGGCCCTCAGCGCCGATCCAGAGCAGGGGGGCGGCAATCAGGATCTTGTCGGTGAGGGGATCCAGCCTGGCCCCCCATTCCGAGCCCCCCCCGGCGCCACGGGCCAGCACGCCGTCGGCCCAGTCGCTCAGACCGCCCAGCAGCAGCAGGCCCCAGCCGAGGGCGTGCTGGCCGCTCGTGAGGGCCACGATCAGGGGCAGGCCCAGCAGGGCTCGGCCCACGGTGAGGCCATTGGCCAGTTGGCGCTGTCTCCGGGGCCCGATCCCCTGCCTCTCCATCGTGCTCGCCCTGCTCGGCCCCAGAATGGCTCCAGTCTTGAGTTCGCGCCCGTGGTCCAACAGCTGGTTTCTGCCGTGATGTCGGCCCCGGTGCTGAGCGTGACGGCGGATAGCCCCCTGCAGGAGGCCGTGAAGCTCATGAGCGACCACCACATCAGTGGTTTGCCGGTGCTGGATCAGGCGGGGGGGCTGGTGGGTGAACTCACCGAGCAGGACCTGATGGTGCGCGAGAGCGGTTTTCAGCCCGGTCCCTACGTGATGCTGCTCGATGCGGTGATCTACCTGCGCAATCCGCTCAACTGGGACAAGGAAGTGCACCAGGTGCTGGGCAGCACGGTGGCAGAGGTGATGAACACCAAGGTGCACACCTGCAGTGCCGGCCTGGCGCTGCCGGCGGCGGCCAGCCTGCTGCACGAGCGCAGCACCCAGCGCCTGTTCGTGCTCGATGACGCCAGGCGCCCTGTGGGCGTGCTCACCCGCGGCGATGTGGTGCGGGCCCTCGCGGCTGAGGGCTGAGTTCGATCAGCGGGGCATCAGGGCAGCGGCAAGGCCGGTGGCGGCGGCGCCCCGGGTAGGGGAGCCCCCGTGGTGATCGGCCGGGACGGGCCAGCGGGGCCATCTGCCGAATCCACCGGCGCTTCCGCTGGCTCGGCTGTCTTGATCTCGCCGGCACCTGGCGCTGCCGGATCCAATTCCGAGGGGTGGCGCTCCGTGGTTCCCTCCTCCGGCAGCATGTCGCCTTCCGGCAGCACCAGCGGCTGGGGCAGGTCGGATGGCAGCCCGAGGGTCTCCAGCTCGACACCCGTGATCGCCGGGCTGTGCAAGGCCTGCTCCTGGCGTTGACGTAGGGCGAGGGGGTCGGCGCTGATCGGCGGCTCCCGCAGGGGGGACTTGCGGCTAGCCCTCAGGGGATCCTTTGGCCCCCGCGGGCCCCAGATCAGCTGGGCGATCGGTTCAACGCCCTGTTCCATTAGCCGGTTGAAGCCGGCCAGGGCCCGATCCACCAGCTGTCCGCCCAGGGTCTGACCACACTGGAAGGGATTGCCGCAACCCTCCGCCGCCGTGCGTCCCGCCAGGCCGGCCAGCAGCGAGCCCTGCAGGGGCGTGCTGCGCCGGCTCAGCCGTAGCAGGTAGGGCACGTGCACGAAGCTGGTGGCCCCCCCGCTGATCCAGTTGGCGTCGGCGGCGCTGAAGCCCTTCTCCCCGGGAATGATGAAGCGGCTCTTTGAGGCGTGGTCGGGCAGGTAGGCGGCCCGCAAGCCTCGCTGCCGCGCCAGGGAGCGGGTCTGCTCGAGGGTGAGGCCATCGCGGCTCATCAGCACCTCCAGCCGGCCGTCGGGGCGCAGACCGATCACCATCCGGATTCGGGGCAGGAAATAGCGGATCTGCTGGCCCATCGAAATGCTGTACGCCCCCCGATAGGCGGCCGGGGGCCGTTCCAGGTCGTTGTAGACGCTGTGCAGTCCGCCGATGAAGCTGTCGTACTGGCGGGCGCGATCGGCGGTCAGCTCGCCGAAGCCGAAGTCGACGCCCCCATCGCGGCGAATGCCCACGTAGGCCCGCTGGCGGGCCGCGGTGCGGTTGCGGCCGCGCCAGATGCGATCGCCCAACTTGAGATCGCCCAGGGGCACGGTGATTTCCCGCCCATCCGCATCGACGTGGCGCTCATACATCGGTCCCGAGAAGAAGGCCAGGGCCTGGCGGTCGGTGTAGGCCTCCTGCTCCCGATCCCAGCCTTCGAGCAGGTCGACCTGCACAGCTCTGGGATCGAAGTCGAGGGCATAGGCGCTCTTGTCAGGGAAATAGCGGAACGGCTGGCCGTCGGCGCGGGTGAGCAGGGGGGCTCCTGCCCGGGTGGCGGACCCGGGCAGCGGCGGGGCAATGGCCACCAGGAAGGTAAGAACCCCGGCGGGCAGGGCCACCGTGAGCATCCGTTTGCGTCGCCACAACGGCCGTTTGGGCCGGGTGGTCAGGCGGCCCGATTGCAGCTGGGGGGTGCTTGCGTCCAATCCACGACGGCGCCGTCCGCCACCAGCCAGATCCGATCACGTTGGGAGCAGGGATGGCCTCCCGTCAAGCGGCCGAAGGCCGGCAAAGCCAGCCGCTCGCTGCGCGCGCAGTAGCTGAAGCAGGGCAGCCGCAGGCGATCGGCACCTCGGCCCACCACCGCCACCGGGTGGAGGTGGCCACAGAGATTCAGCAGGCCGTCTCGGGGTTCGGGTGCGTGGCTCAGCCACCAGGGCCCCAGGGCCTGGGAGGGTTCCTGGGGCAGGCCCTCCATCCAGCTGCCCAGCTCGTGGTTGCCGCCGATCAGACGCAGGCGGCAGCCCAGCAGTTCTGGCAGGGCCGCCAGCTTGGTGCGGAGCTCGCCGGTGAGGCCCAGACGGCTATGGATCAGGTCGCCCAGCACCACCACCTGCTGGGGCTGCCAGCGGTGGGCCAGGGCCAGCAGGTCGTTGAGGGTGGCGCCATCGCCGTCGCTGGGTAGGGGAATGCCATGGGCTTGGAAGGTTTCTGCCTTGCCCAGGTGCAGATCGGCCACCAGCAGGACCCGCCGCTCGGGGTCCCAGAGCCCCTTGGCACCGAGCAGCAGCAGGGGCTCGCCCTTCCACTGGAAGCGGATGCTTTCAGCCTCCATCGAGCCCCATCCCGCGGCGGTAGGCCGGCCTGGCCTGGGTGGCGGCGATGGTGGCCTGCACGTTCGGCCAGGGGCTGAGCTCGATCTGGGGGAAGAAGATCGGCAGGTAGGCCAGGTAGGCATTCACGGCGCAGTCGGCGACAGTCCAGTTCGGATTGCCCCAGGGGCCCGCCAGCAGGGAGCGCCCCTCCGCCAGCAGGCCATCGAGCACGCCCATCAACTTGGGAAATTCCCGCTCCCGATTGGCCGGTACAAACAGCGCTACCGCCAGGGTGGCATTGGCGAACAGGATCCACTGGGCGGCCAGGGCCCGCTGGGCAGCTACCTCCGCGGGCGTTCCCTGGAAGTCACGGCCGTGGTAGTCGGCCAGGTGCAGCAGGATCGCGCCGCTTTCAAACAGCTGTAGGGGCTCTCCTCCTGGCGCCCTCAAGCTGTTGTCCTCCAGGGCGGGCACCTTGGCAAAGGGGTTGATCGCCGTGAAGGGTGGTTGCTGGTGCTCGCCAGCCCCCATGTCGAGCTGGATCCAGTCGTAGGCCAGGCCCTTCTCTTCCAGGTACCAGCGGGGCATGGAGGCGCGGCTGCGGGCGCCGCCGTAGAGCTTCAGGCCCATGGATCAAGGGGTAGGCAC
>JBEEKG010000092.1:0-3109 GCA_041168785.1 Cyanobacteriota bacterium | reverse complement strand
TCCGCCTGACGGACGCTGGAGAGCGGCAGGGTGTCGTAGCGCTGGGGTGAAACCCTGGTGCTGCCGCTGCTGGCGGTCACGGTCATTGACGAGAGCGAACCGGGCTGGGCCACGTTACGGCTGCCCCTCTGGGCCTTCGTCGGGCCATGAACAAATGTTTGCAGCCGCTTTTGCCGCAGGGTCGTCGCGGGGGCACCGGGTCGTGAAAAGCTCGGCCCGTTGCTGCAAATGCCCCCGTGCCCGCCAGTGATGCCGCCACGCCGGTGGTGAGCGCCTTCTACGACCGTTTCCCCTATCCGGGCGACCCCCTCCAGGACGGGCCGCCCCCTGGATACAACTGGCGTTGGTGTGTCGACAGTGCCTGGGCTGCCGCCTTCGGCGTTCTGCCGCCCCGTCCGGCCAGCGGCCCGCGCACCTGGCGGATCCTCGATGCCGGTTGCGGCACCGGCGTCAGCACCGACTACCTCTGCCATCTCAATCCAGGCTCCTCGGTGCTGGCGGTGGACATCAGTCCCGGCACCCTCGAGGTGGCGCGGGAGCGCACCCGGCGCTCCGGAGCTGCCGCCCAGGTGCAGGAGCTCCGCATCGAGGAGCGCAGTTTGCTGGATCTGGAGTGTGAGGGCCCGTTCGATTACATCAATTCGGTGGGGGTGCTGCACCACCTGCGCGAGCCGGAAGCGGGCCTGAAGGCCCTCGCCGGGTTGCTGAGGCCCGGAGGGCTGCTCCATCTCTTTCTGTATGCCGACGGCGGCCGCTGGGAAATCCATCGCACCCAGAGGGCCCTGGCGCTATTGGGGGCGGGCACGGGCGCGGCGGGGCTGCGCCTCGGTCGTCAACTGCTGGCAGAGCTGCCCGACACCAATCGGCTGCGCCGCCACCATGCGCAGCGTTGGGCCCTCGACACGACGGCCGACGCGAACTTCGCCGACATGTATCTCCATCCCCAGGAGACGAGCTACAACCTGGAGCGCCTGATGGCTTTTGTGGCTTCAGCGGGGCTGGACTTTGCCGGGTTCTCCAATCCCGAGGTCTGGTCGCCCGCTCGCCTCCTCAGTGGCGAGCTGCTCGATCGAGCTCTGGCGCTGTCTCCCCGCCAGCAATGGGCGCTGGTGGAGGAGCTCGACCCCGACATCAGTCACTTTGAATTTTTCCTCAGTAAGGGCCCGGTCTCCGTGGCCGATTGGAGCTCCGATACCGCCCTGCTGGCTGCCCGGGGTGAGGTGAACCGCTGCCTCTGGGGCTGGCCCTCCACCGGCTTGATGGGCCCCGACCTGATGCCGCTCAGCGTCAGCGAGGAGGGGCTGGGCCTGATGCGGGCCCTGGAGACCTCCCCCGAGCTGGGGATCGGTCAGCTCCCGCTGGACTGGCCCATGGCGCAACGGGTTGCGGTGGCGCGAGAGCTGTTGGAGCAACGGGTGTTGCTGCCGGTGCTGTGACCCGACCGTGATAGATTCCGCGCGCCTTTTCAGGGGTCGAACGCACGTGCCGGTTTCCCTCCCCTGCTCCTCTCTGCCCGACCCCGGACCAGCCGCTTTGGCTGCCCCCCTGGTGTCGGTGGATCTGGATCAGGTGGATGGCCCTAGCACCGCGTCCCCCCTGGCTGTGGTTCCCCCCGCAGCTGGCGATCGGGCCTCGCTCGATCCCAGCAACGGCATGGACGACTACTTCCGGCTGCAACGCCGGCTGTTGCTGGCCACCCTGCTGCTCTCCGCAGTGGCCGTGGCTGCCACCGCCGTCCTCGGTTCCCTCGCAACGGCCTTCAGCCTGTTCGTGGGTGCTCTGGCCGGCCTGCTCTACCTGTGGCTACTGAGCCGCAGCGTCACCCGGTTGGGAGAAAATTCCCGCCGCATGAGCAAGGCCCAGCTACTAGTGCCGGTCGCCCTCGTGCTGGTGTCGTCCAGGGTCCCCCAGCTCTCGACTCTGCCGGCCCTGTTGGGCTTCCTGCTCTACAAGCCGGCGGTGATTCTTCAGGCTGTCTTCGACACCTGAGGTTCCATCCCGTTCCGTCGCCCCGGCGACCCCGAACTCCCCTTCTCTGGCTCCGATGCCTCTCCTTCTCCCCTTTGCCGAACTAGAGGTTGGTCAACACCTCTACTGGCAACTCGGCAACCTCAAAATCCACGGCCAGGTGTTCCTGAGCTCCTGGGTGGTGATCGGTGCCCTGTTGGCCCTGGTGGTGGTGGGCACCCGCAAGCTGGAGCGGGATCCCCGCGGCACCCAGAACTTGCTTGAGTTCCTCTGGGATTACATCCGCGACCTTTCCCGGGAGCAAATCGGTGAGAAGGCCTACCGCGACTGGATGCCGTTCATCGGCACCCTGTTTCTGTTCATCTTTGTGAGCAACTGGGGCGGCGCCCTGGTGCCTTGGAAGCTGATCCATCTGCCCAGCGGTGAACTGGGTGCCCCTACCGCGGACATCAACACCACGATTGCCCTGGCTCTGCTGGTCTCCCTGGCTTACTTCTACGCCGGGCTGAGCCGAAAGGGCTTGCGCTACTTCGAGTATTACGTGGAGCCGACCCCGATCATGCTCCCGTTCAAGATCGTCGAAGATTTCACCAAGCCTCTCTCCCTTTCCTTCCGTCTGTTCGGCAACATCCTCGCCGACGAATTGGTGGTGGCGGTGTTGGCGTTTCTGGTGCCCTTGATCGTGCCCCTGCCGGCCATGTTCCTGGGGCTGTTCACCAGCGCCATTCAGGCTCTGATCTTCGCCACCCTCGCCGCTTATTACATCGGTGAGGCGGTGCACGAAGAGCACCACTAGGCGCTCATCGCTTGGCGGGGCTGCTCCGGCGCTCTGCTAAATCTCCCTCGCGCAGGTCCGGATGCACCCCGGGCCCATCCCTTCGGGGATGTCCCAAGCGCAGGGTTTCAATCCCGGTCCACTACGCGCTGTCAAGGCGCCTCCCATCCCCCACTCCACCATGGATTCCATCACCTCCGCTGCGTCTGTTGTGGCCGCTGGCCTGGCTGTCGGCCTCGGTGCCATCGGCCCCGGCATCGGTCAGGGCACCGCAGCTGGCGGCGCCGTTGAAGGCATTGCACGTCAGCCCGAAGCCGAAGGCAAGATCCGCGGCACCCTGCTGCTGTCCCTGGCCTTCATGGAAGC